>CACIPU010000011.1 GCA_902588625.1 uncultured Pelagibacteraceae bacterium
TAACACCTGATAGTTTTTCTGATGGAGGTTTATTCTTAAATAATCAAAAGGCTTACAGACAAATATGCTTACTTATAAAAGATGGTGCATCGATAATTGATATAGGCGGAGAGTCCACTAGACCTGGATCAAAAACTGTCAATAAAAATGATGAATGGAAGAGAGTTAAAAAAACTATCGTGAAAACAAAAAAATTCTTCAAGAAAATCCCTTTATCATTGGATACAAGAAAATCATATGTAATGAAAAAGGGAATAGAATATGGAATAGATATTATTAATGATGTGTCAGGATTAAAGTTTGATTCAGAATCTTTCAATGTTATTAAATCCAAGCAAGTTCCTTTCATACTACATCACATGCAAGGCACACCTAATACCATGCAAAATAATCCAAAATATTCAGATGCACTTTTAGATATTTATGATTTTTTTGAAGAAAAAATTAATTTTTGTTTAAAAAATAATTTTAGAAGAGAATTTATTATTATCGATCCTGGTATTGGATTTGGAAAAAATTTAGAACATAACTTAAGAATTTTATCAAAAATTTCAACATTTCATAGCTTAGGATGTCCAATATTAATTGGAACTTCTAGAAAAAGGTTTATTGAACATATTGTAACAAAATTTGACACGCCAGATAGAACAGGTGGAACATTAGCCTCAGTGATGAGTGGACTTTTACAAGGAGTTCAGCTATTCAGAGTCCATAATGTTAAAGAAATTAATCAAGGAATTCTGGTTTTTAATAAGATTTTAAATACAAACTAATTCATGGGAAATAAATACTTTGGAACAGACGGTATAAGAGGTACTGTAAATCAAGCTAATATAACTGGAGAAAAATTTTTTAAATTTGGATTAGCTAGTGCTACTTATTTTAAAAATCAAAAAAAAAATAAGCAAGTTGCGATAATCGCTAAGGACACAAGACTATCAGGTTATACTTTAGAACCAGCTTTAGTATCGGGTTTAGCTTCTGGTGGGATGAATGTTTTTACATTAGGTCCACTTCCTACAAACGGCTTAGCAATGTTAACAAAATTGATGAAAGCAAATATGGGCATTATGATTACCGCTTCCCATAATGCTTTTTATGATAACGGCTTAAAACTATTTGGACCAGATGGAATGAAACTTTCGAACAAAATAGAAAAAAAAATTGAAAAATTAATTGATGCCAAAAATAAGAATCAACTAACAAATCCAAAATTATTAGGTAGAGTTAAAAGACTTGAAGACGCAAATGATAAATATATTAAAATATTAACAAAAAATTTTCCAAAAAACTTTAATTTAAAAGGAATGAAGATAGTTTTAGATTGTGCAAATGGAGCAGGATATAAAGCTGGCCCAAAACTATTAAAAAGTTTAGGCGCAAAAGTAGTATCAATAGGGACAAAGCCAAATGGATTTAATATTAATGATAAATGTGGATCAACATATCCATTAAGAATTCAACAAAATATTAAAAAATATAAAGCGCACGTTGGTATATCTCTTGATGGTGATGCAGATAGAATAATAATGTGTGACGAAAAAGGTAAGATTATAAATGGTGATCAAATTATAGCTATGCTTGCAAAAAGATGGAAAAATAAAAAGATTTTAAGAGGAGGGGTGGTAGGAACATTAATGTCTAATTATGGTTTAGAAAACTTTTTAAGAAAAGAAAAAATTAGTTTCGTTAGATCAAAAGTTGGAGACAAATATGTAAAAGAAAAGATGAAAAAATTAAATTTTAATCTAGGAGGAGAACAATCTGGACATATAATTTTAGGTAAATTTGCAACAACCGGAGATGGAATAATGGTAGCATTAGAAGTATTATTTGCCCTTAGAAAAAGAAAAAAAGCTAGCGAATTATTAAATGTTTTTAAACCTTTGCCACAAGCTCTAGAAAATATAGTTGTAAGTGATAAAAATATAATAAATTCGCATAAGTGTAAAAAAGCAATCAAAAAAGCTTCTAATATTATAAAAAACTATGGGAGATTATTAATAAGAAAATCAGGAACTGAACCAATTATTAGAGTAATGGTAGAGTCTCATGATAAAAAATTAGTTTTAAAATGTATAAAAATAATTAAAAAATCAATAAAATAAATTGAAAATAAAATCAAAAATTCTAATTATTGCAGGATCAGACTCTTCTGGAGGGGCCGGTATACAGGCTGACATTAAAGCAGTTACAGCACTTGGCAGTTACGCAACAACAGCTATAACAGCCATTACTGCTCAAAATACAACAGGTGTTAAAAAAGTTTTACCCATATCATCAAAAATTGTACAAAAACAAATAACAATGATTTTGGATGATATAAAAGTGCATGGTGTTAAAATAGGAATGTTGCACAATTCAAAAGTGATAAGAAGCGTTTATAAAACTCTTAAAAAGTATAAATTAAAATATATTGTTTTAGATCCTGTAATGATAGCTAAAGGAGGCACAAGATTAATTAATAATAATTCTATAAGTTATTTAAAAAAGTTGTTATTACCAATTTGTTATTTAGTTACACCCAATATACCAGAAGCAGAAATTATGACAGGATATTCAATATCTAATAAAAACGATATGATTAAAGCTGCTAAAAAAATCATCAACATGGGAGCTAAAAATGTGTTATTAAAAGGCGGACATTTAAAAAATAAAATGATTTTTGATATTTTAGTTTCTAAACAAAGTGTGAAAATTTTTTCTAAAAAAAAAATAAATACACGTAATACTCATGGGACTGGATGCACTTTATCATCTGCTTTAGCAACCTGTTTATCTCAAAAAAAAGATTTATATAAATCATGTAAAATTTCTCTTAATTATGTAAATCAAGCAATTTTATCAGCGCCAGGATATGGAAAAGGTTTTGGTCCATTAAATCATTTAGTTTCATTTAAAATTATGGAAACCTAATGCCTAATGTAACAGTAGTAGGAGCTCAATGGGGAGACGAAGGGAAAGGAAAAATTGTAGACTGGCTATCAGAAAAAGCGGACATAATAGTTAGATTTCAGGGAGGACATAACGCAGGACATACTCTTGTAGTTAAAGGAGTTACATATAAATTAAAATTACTTCCTTCTGGTATAGTAAGAAAAAATAAAATTTCTATTATTGGTAACGGTGTTGTTATTGATCCATGGGCACTTTTAGAAGAAATTAAACAGATAGAAAAATTAGGAATAAAAATTACCAAAAAAAACTTATACATAGCTGAAAATGCAAACTTAATTTTGCCATTACACAGAGAGCTAGATGGAATTAGAGAAGATATAAAAAATACGGATAAAATAGGAACAACAAGAAGAGGTATTGGACCGGCTTACGAGGATAAAATTGGCAGAAGAGGTGTTCGTTTAATGGATCTTGCAAACAAAAAGAATTTATCAAAGAAAATCGATATGATTTTATTTCATCATAATTCAATAAGAAAAGGTCTAAAAAAAAAGTTAATAAATAAAAAAAAATTAATAAATGATTTAAATAAAATTTCATCTAAAATATTAATATATTCAAAACCAGTTTGGAAAAAAATCAACGAGTTTAAGAAGAAAAAGAAAATAATAGTGTTTGAAGGTGCTCAAGGAATGCTTCTAGACATAGATCATGGCACTTATCCTTATGTAACTTCTTCAAACACTGTTGCTGGAGCAGCATCAGCTGGCGCAGGATGTGGTCCTGATACTATTAATTATATATTAAGTATTGTAAAAGCGTATACAACTCGCGTAGGAGAAGGACCTTTTCCAACAGAATTAAAAAATAAAATAGGAAATCAAATTGGATTGAAAGGAAAAGAGTTCGGAACTGTCACTAATAGAAAAAGAAGATGTGGTTGGTTCGACGCTGTCTTAGTAAAACAATCTTGTACAATTTCTGGAACAAAAGGAATAGCTCTTACTAAAATTGATGTACTTGATGAATTAAAATATATTTATGTTTGTGTAGCTTACAAGTTAAATGGAAAAAAAATAGATTTCTTTCCTAGTTCTTTACAGGATCAAACTAAAGTAGAGCCAGTATATAAGAAGTTTAATGGTTGGTTGAAAAATACAAGTGGTATTAAAAAATGGCAAGATCTACCTAAAAACACTCAAAAATATATAAAGTTTATTAAAAGTTATTGTGGAGTAAAAATATCAAGTATTTCCACTAGCCCAAGGAGAGAAGACACAATACTTCTAGAAAATCCTTTTAAAAAAAATTAGCTTTGGGTTAGTAAATTATTTGGTTTTGAAGCTTTAAGGATAGCTTTTTGTAATTTTTCAAAAGCTTTAGTCTCAATTTGTCTTATTCTTTCTCTACTGATTTTATATTTTAAGCTTAGATCTTCCAGTGTCGAAATTTCATCTGATAGTCTTCTAGCAATTAATATTTCTTTTTCTCTTACGTTTAAAAGTTTCATACCTTCGTTCATTAAATTTTTTCTTTCAACAAATTCTTGTTTCTTAGATAAAGCTAATTCTTGATCAACACTGTCATCAACTAACCAATCTTGCCATTGAGTACCATCTTCATCTTTTACAGGATCATTTAGTGATTTTTCTTTTCCAGATAATCTTCTATTCATTGAAACAACTTCTTCTTTTTTTACATTTAATCTCTTTGATATTTCTTCAACATGTTCTCTTTTTAAGTCATTTGAATTATTTATAGCTAGTTGGTTTTTTATTTTTTTTAAATTAAAAAAAAGTTTTTTTTGTGCTGATGTTGTGCCCATTTTTACCAAGCTCCACGATCTCAGTATGTATTCTTGAATTGATGCTTTAATCCACCAAATAGCATAGGTCGCCAGCTTAAACCCTTTTTCAGGTTCAAATTTTTTTACTGCTTGCATTAAACCAATATTTCCTTCTGAAACCATTTCACTTACAGGTAACCCATAACCTCTATAGGTCATTGCAATTTTTGCAACCAATCTTAAATGGCTTGTAATTAACTTTTGAGCAGATTTTAAATCTCCTCTTTCCTTCCATCTTTTCGCTAGCATGTATTCTTCTTTAGGATTAAGCATAGGAAATTTTTTAATTTCAGTTAGATAATTTGATAAACTTCCTTCTATCGCTATAGACGGTAAATTAGGATTTATAGTTTTTGTACTCATAAATTTATTTTAAAGGATATGTAATCCTAAATTAAGGCAAATTCAAGCTCCCTAAATAGTATATTTTTTAAGGGTTTTTAACAATGTATTAAAATCATTAGGTCTTTTAGCTTGAAAAAAAAGTTCTTTTTTTGTTTTAGGATGAAAAAACCCTAAATTTTTTGCATGTAAAGCCTGTCTATTAAAATTATTTATTTTTATTTCTACAAAAGGATTAATTTTTTTGAATTTTTTTTTTGTTTTACCATAGGATTTATCACCTAGAATCGGGTTACCTTTAAAATTCATATGAACTCTTATTTGATGAGTTCTTCCAGTTTCTAATTGACATTCAATTAAACTTATTTTTGGCAAGTCTGAATTTTGAAAAATTTTTAAAGTTTTATAGTTTGTAATAGCGATCTTACCTTTTTCTTTTCTAACACTCATCAGCTGTCTATTTTTTATGCTTCTTGATATTTTTTCAATTATTTTTCCTGATTGTGGTTTTAAAACTCCCCAAACTAACGCTTCATAGATTCGTTTAATAGAATGATCACTAAATTGTTTTGATAAATTAATATGAGCATTATCATTTTTTGCAACAACTATTACACCACTGGTATCTTTATCTATCCTATGCACAATACCAGGACGCAACTTTCCTCCAATGCTCGAGAGTTTATTTTTATATTTATAAAGTAAGCCGTTAACTAATGTTTTTTCATGGTTACCAGCACCAGGATGGACTACAATACCTGGAGATTTATTTATAACAATTATATCATCATCATCATATAAAATATCTAGTGGAATTTTATTTTCCTTTATAAGAGTCTCTTTTGGTGGAGGAAAATATACCTCTATCTCATCCCCTTCTTTTATTTTTTTTGAGGCATATTTGATTGTTGAGTTATTTAATTTTACATGCCCTTGCTGGATTAAATTTTTAAGTCTTGTTCTACTTAATTCTACTATCTTTAATTGTAAAAATTTATCTATTCTGAAATTATGATAATTTTGATGAACATTTTTATTAAACATATTTTTTTTCATTAATTTATAATATACAGTAAATAAGAATTATTGCGCTCGTAGCTCAATTGGATAGAGCGTCTGGCTTCGGACCAGAAGGTTGAGGGTTCAACTCCTTCCGGGCGCACCAAAAAAACCCAAAAAGTTCTATTAAATTATCCATTCTTTAAGTTTGCCCATATTATTTAATATATATTTTGGAAAAGTATGATCTATATCAACTTTTCTATATGAAAATTTAAGACCAAAAATATTTTTTTTTGATTTTATTTTCTCTTCTATACTTTTTTCATTTGCAAATTCAGGTCTATTATGTTCACCGTGAGAAAAAGAATATATTTTTTTTAAAATATTTTGCGTATTTTGCAAATAAGAAAAGTGCCAACCACCATCTTTAATTATTTGTAAGTTTCTAATCTTGTCTATTCTCCAAAAAGAATATTTCTTAAATTTTAAATCTCTAAGCCATTGAGGAGATTTAAGATCTTTTTTTAAGCATATTTTAGAACCATGCCAATCTCCTTCCGTTTCGTTGAGCAAATTTAACTTGTAATCAAATTTTTTTTGCAAAAAAACTGCATATTTATTTTTTTTATTAAATAGTTTTAATTTATTAAGATCTGGTATTTCATCTACATCAGATATAATTACTAAGTCGTCATCTTTGCAATCTTTTAAACCCCTCATAATAGAATTTCTTTGATGCCTTTCCACCAAAGAATTTTGTCCAAGATGAGGTTTTTTAATAGATTCTAAAGTGTCTTTTACAACAATGTAAATAATTTTTTTTTCAAACTTTTTAAATTTACTTATATCAAAATTTAATTTTTTTATATTACCTTGGTGATCGGTTGTAGATTCAACAATTACAAAGTAATCGACAAATTCATCCAAGATATTAAGACGTATATCAAGAACATTTTCTTCATTAAAAAATTGAAAACAATCATAAATTTTCATCTTATTCTCCGACATTGATTAATGTACCTTTTTTTCTTGCTTCGCTAAAGGCTGAATAAAATGTATAAACTGATAATGTAAAGTAAAATAAATTTAGCATTAATGCTTTCATAATATTATAATAATTAACTGAATTATCTAATAATATAGATCTCACTTCTTCAAAAATATAAACTAAAGGTAAACCTTTAGCTATTATTTGTAACCAATCAGGTAAGATTGATAATGGATAATAAATGCATCCCAGAGGAGCTAAAAGAAAAAGTGAAGACCATGCAACGTTTTCAAAAGCCGGCCCATATCTAAGTAAACCTGCCACTACAAGCAAACCCAAAGTCATTCCAAAAATATATAGACTTAATAAAAGTAGAAATAATGAAGGACCTAAATTTAATAGAGAAACTCCAAAAAAGGGAGAAACAAATATTATAGCAGGAACTATTCCAATTAAAGTTCTGAGTAAAGCTGTTGTTGTAAGAGAAGTAATAATTTCACTAACTTTAAGGGGCGCTATAAATAGGTTAGTAAAATTTCTGCTCCAAATTTCTTCAAGAAATAGCATGTTAAAACTTATGCTAGATCTAAATAAAAAGTCATATAGTATGGCAGCGCTTAAAATTATACCAGCAGTATGATTATAAAATTCACTATGCATTGTAAAAAATTTTGAAATAAAACCCCAAAGGATTATTTGTATAGTTGGCCAATAAATTAAATCTAATAATCTAGGTAAAGAACTTTTAATTAAAAAGAAATGTCTTAAAAATAAAGCATAAATTCTATAAAACTTCATTTTTCCCTCACAATTTTTAAAAAAACTTCTTCTAAGTTTTCTCTTCCATGCCTTTTAATCAGATCTTCACTTTTTCCTTTATCAATTATTTGACCTTTTTTCATCATCATTACCTCATCACATAATCTTTCGACTTCATTCATATTATGGGAAGCTATCAAGATAGTTTTTCTACCATTAGATGAAAATGTTTCAATAATATTCCTAACATAATCACCAACGTCAGGGTCAAGACTAGCTGTAGGCTCATCCAATAAAAGAATTTCAGGGTCATTAATTAATGCTTTGGCTAAAGAAACCCTATTTTTTTGCCCAGACGACAATTCACCAGTTTTTCTTTTTTTAAATTCATTTAAATTTAGTTGCTCCATTAATTCAAGAATTTTATTTTTTAAGTTTTTAACACCATACATTCTTCCATAAACATTAAGATTTTCTTCAATCGTTAATTTTTTTGGAAGTTCTATATATGGTGAAATAAAATTCATTTTCTGTAATAAATCTGTTCTATTATTTTCTATATTTTTACCATTAATAATTACTTCGCCTGAAGTAGGTTTTATCAATCCAAGTATCATACCTATAGTAGTAGATTTTCCACATCCGTTTGGACCTAAAAGTCCAATAATAGAACCTTTATTAATTTTAAAATTTAAATTTTTAACAGCAGAAGTGTTTTTGAATTTTTTCTCTAAATTATTAATTTCAATAGCAATTTCTTTCATGAGTAAGATGCTTTTTTTAATCTATCATTGATAGCACGACCAAATTCTACATTTGGTATTTTACAAACAGATATTGATTTAAATTTTAATTTTTTAATATATCTCATCGTTTTATATAAGTTACTTGCGGCTTCATTTAAATTGCCAGTTTTACTTAGGTTAAAATAGTTTTTATCATTTTTAAATTTTTTCCCAAAAGTAATAAATGCCCCACCTTTTCTTGGTTCTAACTTATTAATATATACTGGTATACCAGGTGAATAATGCAGATTTAATTGTCCTGGTGCTGTAATACTCTTTGGTTTTTGGTTTACTAGTATTTTTTTTTTTAAAACTTTATAAATTTTTTTAGGTGTTATAACGCCATGTCTCAATATAGTAGGCCTACTTGTCAAATCTACAATAGTTGATTCTAGTCCAATTTTACATCTTCCTCCGTCTAGAACAAATTTAATTTTTTTTCCAAATTCATCACAAACATCCATTGCTGAAGTGGGGCTTATTTTTGAGGATATATTTGCACTAGGAGCAGCAAGGGGTACTTTTAATATTTTAAGTAATTTTCTAGCAATCTTATGTTTTGGGATTCTTATTGCGATTGTTTTTTTACCACCACAAGCTATTTGAGATATTTTCGACTTAGGATTTTTTTTTAATATAAATGTAATCGGACCAGGACAAAATGCCTTATAAAGTTTTACAAAAGTTGAATTTAAAATAACATCACTTTTTAAATCTTTTAAATTTTTAAAATGAATTATAAGAGGGTTGACTCGAGGTCTTTTTTTTAAACTATAAATTTTTTTTACAGATTTATCAGAGTAAGCATTACCTGCTAGTCCATATACAGTTTCTGTTGGCAATCCAATTATATTACAATTCTCGATGTATTTTTTTGCTTTTTTTAAATTAAAAGAATTTGGTTTATATATATTTAAATAGATATTTTGCATAAATTAATTAGTATATGGATATATTATGAAATCAAAAAATATACCAGCAGATATAAAGCTAAAATCTATAACGGAAGCTCAGGATGAAATTAAAGAAATTATTAATAATTTAGAGAACAAAGATGTAAATTTAAGTGAATCAATGGATAAATTCGATAGAATGATGCATTTGAACAACCATATTCAAGAGCAATTTAAGAAAAAATTAAAAGAAATTAAAATTAGTAGCAATAAAAGCAATAAAGAACATAACAATATTAAATAGTTTGTGAAAAATTTTTTAACAAAACAGGATAAAATTGCGGAAGATACAAATATATTTTTAAAAAAAATAATATTAAATAAAAATAAAAAAAATTTTTTATCTAACCCGATGAAATATGCTATTTTTTCAGGAGGTAAAAGATTTCGTTCAACTATTATTGTAAATACTGGAAAAATTTTTAATATAGATTATAAAAAATTAATTTCTATTGGTGCAGCTGTTGAATGTATTCATTCGTATTCATTAATTCATGATGATCTACCTGCGATGGATGATGATGATCTAAGAAGGGGAAAACTTGCTACCCATAAAAAATTTAACGAGTTTACAGCAATACTGGCTGGTAACTCATTGCTAACTCTAGCGTTTGAATTTTTAGCAAGTAAAAATTTAAAATTTTCACCAAAAATAAAAAATGAATTAATAAATACACTTGCTTTATACTCAGGCTCTCTAGGGCTAGCTGGTGGTCAATATTTAGATCTAACTTATGAAAAAAAAAAAATTTCAAAAAAAAGAATTTTAAACATGCAAATAAACAAGACAGGAAAGTTGTTTGCTTTTTGTTGCGAATCTGTAGGTATAATTAAAAATTTAAACTACCAAAGAAAAAAAAATCTTAAAAAAATTGGTTTAGATATTGGTTTATTATTTCAGATTGCTGATGACCTAATTGATTATAAGGGAGAAACAAAGATTGCTGGAAAAACAACAAAAAAAGATAAGAGTAAAGGTAAACAAACATTGATTAACCTTATTGGATACAAAAATACTTTAATATTTGCTAATAATTTAAAAAAAAAAATAATTATACAAATTAAGAAATATGGTATTAAATCTACTGATTTACAAGAATCTGTAAAATTTATAATTAACAGAAAATTTTAAATGAAAGATAAAAAAATATTAGACGAAATTAAATATCCAGCTGATTTAAGAAAACTTAAACAAGAAGATCTTCAGCAATTATCTGGAGAACTTAGAGAGGAATTAATTGATGTAGTTTCTTCAACAGGAGGCCATCTGGGAGCTGGCCTAGGTGTAGTTGAACTAACAGTAGCTTTACATTATGTTTTTAATACTCCCAAAGATAAATTAGTTTGGGATGTTGGGCACCAATCTTATCCACATAAAATAATTACAGGAAGAAGAGAAAATATTAGAACATTACGAAAAGGAAATGGACTTTCTGGTTTTACAAAAAGATCTGAGAGTGAATATGATCCTTTCGGAGCAGCACATAGCTCTACTTCTATTTCTTCAACACTAGGAATGGCTACAGCAAACAGATTATCAAACAATTCAAACCATGTTATTGCTGTTATAGGTGACGGCGCAATGAGTGCTGGAATGGCATATGAAGCAATGAATAATGCCGGAGCAATGAAATCTAAGTTAATCGTAATATTAAACGATAATGATATGTCGATTGCACCACCCGTAGGAGCCATGAGTTCATATCTCGCGAGGTTATTGTCTGGAAAAACTTATTTTAATCTAAGAGAAACTGTAAAAATGATCACTTCGGCTTTTTCAAAAAGATTTAAAGATAAAGCGGGTAAAGCTGAAGAATTTATAAGAGATATAGTTTCTGGAGGAACGCTTTTTAATGAATTAGGTTTTTATTACGTTGGTCCAATAGATGGTCATAACTTAGAAACTTTAATACCAGTTTTAAAAAATGTTAAAGATTCAAAATATGAAGGACCTATTTTAGTTCATACTGTTACAAAAAAGGGAAAAGGGTACAAGCCTGCAGAAGATTCAAGAGATAAATATCATGGTGTGAGCAAATTCAATATTACTACCGGTGAACAATCTAAGTCAAAAACAAACACACCATCTTATACAAAAGTATTTGCTGAAACTTTAGTTAAACATGCTGAAAATGATACTAAAATTGTGGGAATTACTGGAGCAATGCCATCAGGAACAGGAATGGATATATTTGGGAAAAAATTTCCGGATAGAATGTTTGACGTTGGTATAGCCGAACAACATGCAGTAACATTCGCTGCTGGTTTAGCCACTGAAGGTTATAAACCTTTTGTTGCAATTTATTCAACTTTTCTTCAGCGGGCGTATGATCAAGTTGTACACGATGTAGCAATACAAAAACTTCCTGTTAGATTTGCAATTGATAGAGCTGGGCTTGTTGGAGCGGATGGACCAACTCACGCTGGATCATTTGATATAACTTACCTTGCTACTTTACCTAATTTTATTGTTATGGCTGCAAGTGATGAATCTGAATTAGTAAAAATGATTAATACTTCGGTAAATATAAATGATCAACCATCTGCACTAAGATATCCTAGAGGAAATGGAACAGGTGTTGAGTTACCAAATATTAAAGAAATATTAGAAATAGGAAAAGGTAAAGTTATTAAGGAAGGTAAAAAAGTTGGAATATTAAATTTTGGAGCAAGATTACAAGAATGTATAAAGGCTTCAGAAAAATTAGACTCAAAGGGAATATCAACAACAGTAGTTGACGCACGATTTGCAAAACCATTAGATGAAAGAATAATTATGGATCTAAGTTTAAATCATGAAGTATTGATTACTATTGAAGAAGGTTCAATAGGAGGATTTGGTTCACATGTTATGCAAATGCTATCCGAAAGAGGGGTTTTTGATAAAGGTTTAAAAATGAGATCAATGATTTTGCCAGATAAATTTTTAGAACAGGACACTCCTGAACAAATGTATAAGAAAGCTGGCTTAGATTGTGATAGTATTATAGAGAAAGTTGAAGAAGTTTTAAAATCAAATATTGTAGTAGCAAAAAATAATATTAAAAAAATATTTTAACTGCACTGCCCTCTGTTCATTAAATAATGATCTAATAAAACGCAGCATATCATAGCCTCACCAATTGGTACTGCTCTAATACCAACGCAAGGATCATGTCTACCTCTAACAGAAATTTTTGTATTTTTTCCTTTTTTATTAATAGTCTCTCTTAAGTTTAAGATTGATGACGTAGGTTTCACAGCAAAAGACGTAATTATATCTTGACCTGAAGATATACCACCTAATATGCCACCAGCATTATTGGATTTAAACTTTGTTTTCTTTTTTACGATTCTCATTTCATCAGAATTTTCTTCTCCACTTAAGAAAGCCGAAGTCATGCCAGCTCCAATATTTACACCTTTTACCGCATTAATACTCATTAAAGCATTGGCAATATCAGCGTCTAGTTTAGAATATATAGGTGAACCAAGCCCAGCAGGGATACCTGATGCTCTTAACTCTATAATAGCTCCACACGATGAGCCTGCTTTTCTAATTGACATTAAATATTTTTCCCAAAGTTTAATAGATTTTTTATCAGGACAAAAAAATGGGTTTTTTCTTATTTCTTTTTCATTCCAATTTTTTACATCACAACCAAGTATACCTAATTGAACTACGGCACCAATTACTTTAAATTTATTTCCAATTATTTTTTTTAAGACTGTTTTTGCAACTGCGCCAGCTGCCACCCTTGAAGCCGTTTCCCTAGCTGACTGTCTTCCTCCACCTCGAAAATCTCTAATCCCATATTTTAAAAAGTAAGTGTAATCAGCATGACCAGGTCTAAATTTATTTTTTATCGACTCATAATCTCTTGATTTGGAGTCTACGTTTTGAATTATCATAGATATTGGTGTACCTGTTGTTTTGCCTTGAAAAACACCTGATAATATCTTTACCTTATCCGATTCTTTTCTTTGAGATGTAAACTTTGATTTTCCAGGCTTTCTACGGTCCAAGTCTATTTGAATATCTTTTTCAGAAAGATTGATATTTGGAGGGCATCCATCTACTACACAACCAATAGCAGGGCCATGGGATTCACCCCATGTAGTAAAACGAAATAGCTTTCCAAAAGTATTAAATGACATTAAATTGTATTATATAGAATATTTTGGCTACTTTATGAATGAAAAAAACTCATTAGGATTAAACAATTGTTTTATGGATTTAGACGATCCACTAGAGTTATTTAAAATATGGATGTCTGAGGCTGAAAAAAAGGAAATTAACGATCCAAATGCACTTTCTTTAGCTACTAGTAGTAGCAAAAACATACCTAGTGTTAGGATGGTCCTTTTGAAGGGATTAAGCAAAAAGGGATTCGTTTTTTACACAAACTTGAATAGTCCAAAAAGTAACGATCTAAAAAATAATCCTCAAGCAGCCATGTGTTTTCATTGGAAAAGCTTGCAAAGGCAAATAAGAATATCAGGAAAAATTGAGCAAGTTTCTAATGAAGAGGCAGATAATTATTTTAATACTAGACCATACGAAAGCAGAATCGGAGCATGGGCTTCTGATCAGTCTAAAGCTATGAGTAAAAGAGAAGATTTTTTTAAAAAAATTGATGAATTTAAAAGTAGATACAAAGATGAAACAAATTTACCAAGACCTAAACATTGGTCTGGATGGTGTCTAAACCCGTTATCGATTGAATTTTGGTTAGGTGATAAATACAGAATACATGAAAGATTAAAATATTATAAAACTTCAAATAATTGGAGAAAAGAAATTTTATATCCTTAAAAAGATCTATTGAGACTAAATCCTGTTAAGTTTTGTAAAATTTTTTTTTCTTTGCTGCTTTCGAACACTTCAAGAGCTCCATAAGAAATATTTACAAAATACTCCGCTCTTTTTAGACTTTCTTTAACCGCTTCGTATTTATTTATTAAAGCTAATGTTTCACTAAAATCGTCTTCATTCCTTTTTTCTTTTTTAAATATTTCTTTGAGAAAATTTTTTTCTTCTTTATTAGCTTTCTGAAAAATTATAATCATAGGCATTGTTGTTTTTCCTTCAAAAAAATCTTTACCAATTTCTTTGCCTAAAATTTTTTGTGTAGAGTAATAATCAAGAGCATCATCAGCAATTTGAAAAGCTAAACCAAGATTTTTTCCATACGACTCTAAAGCATCTTTTTCTTTTTTGCTTTTATTTGTTATGCAAGCTCCCACTCTAGTTGCTGCAGCAAATAAAGCTGCAGTTTTCATGCTAATAATATTAAAATATGTTTCTTCTAATAAATCTATTTCACCTTTATGTTCAAGTTGTAAAACTTCGCCCTGCGCAATTGTTGAAGAAGTCGAGGATAATAACTTTAATATTTCTGGAGAACCATCCTGAACCATCATTTCAAAACATCTGCTAAAAAGATAATCACCAACCAATATAGAAGATTGATTTCCCCAAATTGAATTTGAAGTTTTAATACCCCTTCTTAGTTCACTATTATCTATAACATCATCATGTAAAAGAGTTGCGCTATGAATTAGTTCAATACACGCAGCCAAGTTAATATCTCTTTCTCCAATTTTATACCCACATAATTTTGCAGCTGCCAAGGTTAATAATGGTCTGATTCTTTTTCCACCAGAATTTAGGTGATGGTTTGTCATCTTATGAATTAAACTTATTTCACTTGCTAGTTTGTATTCTATTTTTTGGCTTACTTCGTCAAGTTTTGCTCCAACAAGACTTTTTAGCTCAAAATAAGAATTATTTATTTCCTTTTTTAAAGGTATTACTGTTCCCATACAAATAATTATAACTTTTTATTTTATATTAAAAAAAACTCTTTTAATCACTAATGACGCACCCAAAAATTACAACCTAAGGTAGCTTTAAAACTTTACATAAACTTTCAAAGGATCTAAAAACTATGATAATTAGAATATAATCTTCAAATGTTTTCAATATTTAAAATTTTTAAAAAGAAAAAAATAATTCCTCATATTAGGTTATCTGGAGTTATCGGATCAGTTGGAAGATTTAAACAAGGTATAAATTTTGCTGGCCAACAGGAAATTATTGACAAGGCGTTTTTAAATAAAAAAGCTTTAGCAATAGCTATATCTATAAATTCTCCAGGAGGATCCCCGGTTCAATCTCATTTGATATACAGTTATATAAAAAAGTTGGCAAAAAAAAATAACAAAAAAGTTTTAGTTTTTGCTGAGGATGTTGCGGCTTCAGGAGGATACCTCATAGCTTGCGCAGGAGATGAGATTTATGCCAACTCAAGTTCGATTGTTGGATCAATAGGTGTTATTTCTGCTTCATTTGGATTTCAGGATGCTATTAAAAAAATTGGTATTGAGAGAAGAGTTTATACCGCTGGTAAAAATAAAAGCACACTTGATCCTTTTAAAGAGGAAAAAGAAGAAGATATTCAAAGATTAAAAAAAATACAATTAGAATTACATTCAGATTTTATTAACGTTGTTAAAAATAGCAGAGGTCCAAAACTTGTGGATACTGAAAAAAATAATACCTTCACTGGAGAATTTTGGTCAGGATCCACCTCGTTAAAATTAGGTTTGATAGATGGAATCGGCAACGCTGACCAAATTTTAAAAGAAAAATTTGGTGAAGACGTTATAATTAAAAAACTGGAAAAACCAAAAGGATTTATAGCAAAAAAATTGTCAGCATCTCTTGATGGTCAAATTGATAGTCTTGCAAATGTTTTAGAGGAAAGAGCTCAATGGCAAAAATTTGGTTTATAAATGCCTAAAAGAAAAAATTTAATAAAGAAAAAAAGTAAAACTACAGCATTAAATTTTCAAGAAACAATATTAAACTTACAAAAGTTTTGGGGAAATTATGGATGTGTAATTCTACAACCCTACGATATTGAAGTTGGAGCAGGAACATTTCACCCAGCAACTACATTACGTTCTTTAGGGCCCGCGCCCTGGAAAGCTGCATATGTCCAACCATCAAGAAGACCAACTGATGGGAGATATGGAAAAAATCCAAACCGTCTTCAACATTATTATCAATTTCAAGTTATAATTAAACCATCACCAGATGATATCAAAAAAGTTTTTTTGAATAGTTTGTCAAAAATAGGAATAAATCATAAAGAACATGACATAAGATTTGTTGAGGATGATTGGGAAAGCCCAACTCTTGGAGCCGCAGGCCGCGGCTGGGAAGTTTGGTGTGACGGAATGGAGATTACGCAATTCACTTATTTTCAACAAATGGCAGGAATTGAGTGCAAGCCTATTTCAGTTGAATTAACTTATGGATTAGAAAGAATATGCATGTTCACTCAAGGAAAAAATAATGTATTTGATTTAAATTGGAATGATGATGGAGTAAAATATAAAGAAATATTTCATCAAGCTGAGAAAGAATATTCAGCTTATAATTTTGAGTTTGCTAATACAGAAAATTTATTAAAAAGCTTTAATATGGCAGAAGCAGAATGTAAATCGTTATTAGAAAAAAAACTTACACTCCCAGCATACGATCAATGTTTAAAAGCTAGTCATATATTTAATCTTTTAGATTCACGTGGAATAATTGGGGTAGCACAAAGAACAGAATATATTTCGAGAATAAGAGACTTAGCCAAAGGTTCAGGACAAAGTTGGCTAGAAAATCAAAAATAAAATGTCTGAGTTGTTTATAGAACTATTTAGTGAAGAAATTCCAACAAAATTGCAGATTGATGCAAGAATAAAAATTAAAGATGCGCTTGAAAAAAAATTAAAAGAATCAGAAATTAATTTTAAATCCAGCAAATCGTTCTCTACTCCTAAAAGATTAGTTTTTTTGGTAGATGGAATTCCTGAAAAAATAGAACAAAAAAAAAAAATAATAAAAGGCCCAAGAACAGATTCTCCAGAAAAAGCTTTAGAGGGTTTTTTAAAATCTAATAATTTAAATAAATTAAATATTCATAAAAAAAAAATAGAAAAAGGTGAGTTTTATTTTGCAGAAATAAAACCAAAAACTGTCGATATTTTAAAAAGGCTAGAAATAATTATTTCAGAAATATTAAAGTCTTACTCCTGGAAAAAATCTATGAAATGGTCAGACTACCACTTAGTTTGGGGAAGACCTTTAAGATCCATAATTGCTTTATTTAATAAGAAAGTAGTAAATTTTGATTTTTTTCATTTAAAAAGTAATGATTTAACTTATGTTGGTGTGGGGCATGAAGAAAAAACAAAAAAAATAGATAGTTTTAAATCTTACCTAAATATTCTCAAATCACAAAATATTATTCTAGATCAAGATAAAAGAAAAAATATGATTTTGAAAAAAATGAATACTATCTGCAGCTCAAAAAGATTCATAAATAATTTCAGTGAAAAACTTATCGAAGAAGTAGTTAATTTAGTTGAGTCACCAAATATTTTATTGTGTAAATTTGATGAAACATATTTAAAAATACCCCAAGAAATATTAATAGTTACCATGCAGCAACATCAAAAATATTTTCCATTATTTGATATTAATAATAAAAAACTAACAAATTTTTTTTTACTAATTGCTAATTTACCAGATAAAAAAGGGTATATTAAGATAGGTAATCAAAGAGTAATTGAGGCTAGACTTTCAGATGCAAAATTTTTCTGGGAAAAAAATAAAAAACAAAGTTTAGTAAAACAAGTAGGCAAACTAAAACATTTATCTTTTTTTAATCAATTAGGTACTTTTTACAACAGAACACAAAGATTAAGAAAATTAGCAAGTTTAATTTCTGAGCAATTAAATTTAAATAAGGAAAAAATAGAAATTGCCTCTTCAATTTGTAAGGCTGATTTGGTATCTGACTTAGTTGGGGAATACCCGGAACTACAAGGTGTAATGGGAAAATATTTTGCAATAGAACAAGGCTTTGCCGAAGATGTGTCTAACGCAATAAGTGATCATTATTTACCAATTGGAATTAATAGCGAAGTTCCTAAAAAACCAATTAGTATAGCTGTCTCGATAATTGATAAAGTAGATATGTTAGTAGGTTTTTTTGGAATAAATGAAAAACCAACTAGCTCGAAGGATCCATTTGCATTAAGAAGAAATGCAATAGGGTTACTACGAATTATAATAGAAAATAAATTAACAATACAATTAAAAGATTTAATTAATTATTCAACTGTTATATTCGAAGAACAAAATATAAATCTGATAAACAAATCTATCACAAAGGAAATAATATATTTTTTAAATGAAAGGTTTAAAAATTTACTTAAAGAAAAAAAAATAAGAAGTGATATTATAGAAGCTGTTACAAGCTCACATAATGGATATGATTTTTTAATAATTTATAAAAAATGTCTTATTTTAAATAAAAATATATCTAAAAATATATGTAAAAATATTATCGAAACTTATAAAAGGGCTTCAAATATTATTGATCAAGAATTAAAAAATAGAAAAAATGAAGTGCAAGGTCAACCAGAGTCATATTTATTTAAAAAAGAAGAAGAAAAAAATTTATATGACAAAATAAATGAAATACGGCAGTATTTTACAAGTACTAGAAAAAATGAAAGCTATGACGAGACCCTTAAGGTATTATCTGCAGCAAAACTTACTACAGATAATTTTTTTGAAAATGTAATTGTAAACGATGAAAATTCAGATATAAAAAAAAATCGTTTAGAATTATTACAAATGTTTTGTAAGACTTATAATAATTTTATAGATTTTTCAAAGGTAGAAGGTGTTTAATGGATAAATTGATTTATAGTTTTAATAACAAAAAAAACATAAAAAAAATTGCTTCTAATAGCAAAGAGATTCTTGGAGGAAAGGGAGCCAATCTAGCCCAAATGGCTAAATTAGGTTTACCAGTACCACCTGGTTTCACAATATCAACCAAAGTTTGTGAATACTTCTATAAGAATAATAAAAAAATTCCAAAAAATATTGTAAACCGTGCAAAAAAAGAAATTTATATGATTGAAAAAATTTCAAAAAAAAAATTTGGAAATATATTAAATCCATTATTAGTATCAGTAAGATCTGGTTCAAGAGTATCCATGCCAGGAATGATGGATACAATTTTAAATTTAGGTTTAAATGATAAAACAGTTATAGGACTTAAGAACAAAACGAATAATGGAAGATTTGCAAAAGATAGCTACAGAAGACTTATTCAAATGTATGGTAATGTTGTTCTTGGAGTAGAGTCACACTTTTTTGAGGAGTTGATTGAGAATTATAAGTTAACAAAAGGTGTCATTCAAGATACTGAGCTTGATGAAAATGATTGGGATGGATTAATAAAAAATTTTAAAGAACTAATAAAAGATAAGACTAAAAAAGATTTTCCACAAGATGTTAATGAACAGTTATGGGGTGCAATTAAAGCTGTATTTTTGTCATGGAATAGCAAAAGAGCAAAAATTTATAGAAAAATAAATTTTATACCTGATAATTGGGGAACTGCAGTCAATGTTCAAGCAATGGTATTTGGAAATATGGGTGATAATTGCGCAACTGGAGTAGCATTTACCAGAAATCCTTCTACTGGAGAAAAAGAATTTTTTGGTGAGTATTTAATCAATGCTCAAGGAGAAGATGTCGTTGCTGGAACAAGAACACCTCAATATATTTCAAAAAGTTTAAGAAAAAAAACTAATTCTAAAGGCCTATCAATGGAAGAATTAATGCCGAATATTTTTAAAGAACTAAAAAAAATTTTTATACAATTAGAAAAAAAATATAGAGATATGCAGGATATCGAATTTACAGTTGAAAATAATAAGTTATGGATGTTACAAACTAGATCTGGGAAAAGAACAGCTAAAGCTGCAATCAAAATTGCAGTTGATATGGTTAAAGAAAAATTAATTTCAAGTAAAGAAGCAGTTCTAAGAGTTGATCCAAATATTTTAGATACTTTATTGCATCCAACGTTAGATGAAAAAGCAGAAAAGAAAGTAATTGCTTCAGGTTTGCCCGCTTCACCAGGTGCAGCTAGTGGCAGAGTTACATTTTCTGCTGATGATGCAGAGAGATTAAAAGAGCAGAAACAAGATACAATTTTAGTTAGAGTTGAAACGTCTCCTGAAGATATTAATGGAATGCACGCAGCTAACGGAATACTTACTTCAAGGGGAGGTATGACCAGTCATGCAGCTGTAGTAGCACGAGGCATGGGAAAGCCATGCGTTTCAGGGACAAATGAAATAAAAATTAATTATGAAAACAAAATTTTTAAATCAAATGAGCATACAGTTAAAGAAGGGGATATAATTACGATTGACGGAGCAAGTGGAAAAATTATGCTAGGTAAAGTTCCAACAGTAAAACCTGATATATCAGGTGACTTTTCAAAGTTAATGAGTTGGGCTGACAATTATAGAAAATTAAAAGTAAGAACTAATTCTGAAACACCTGCGGATACCCAAGTTGCAAGGGACTTTGGAGCAGAAGGTATAGGTTTATGTAGAACTGAACATATGTTTTTTGATGAAAAAAGAATCATTTCAGTTAGGCAAATGATTCTCTCTAGAACTTTAGAAGATAGAAAATCTGCATTAGCTAAATTGCTTCCTTATCAAAGAAAAGATTTTATAGAAATTTTTAAAATTATGAAAGGAATGCCAGTAACAGTTAGACTTTTAGATCCTCCTTTACATGAATTTTTACCAAAAACAGATAAAGATATCGAAGATATAGAAAAAGAATTAAATATTTCGAATCAAGATATAAAATCTAGAATTATTGAACTCCATGAACAAAATCCTATGCTAGGTCATAGAGGATGCAGACTAGGAATTTCTTATCCTGAAATTTACGAAATGCAATGCCAAGCAATATTTGAAGCGCTTGCAGATTGTAAAAAAAATAAAATAAAACCTGTTATACCTGAAATAATGATACCTCTAGTTTCTACAGCAGCAGAAATTGAAATACTTAGAAAGCTTGTAATTCAAACTGCAGAGAAAATTCAAAAAATTCACTCTATTAAAATTCAGTATTTTGTTGGAACTATGATTGAGTTACCAAGAGCGGCATTGCGTGCAAAAGATATAGCAAAGCATGCTGATTTTTTTAGTTTTGGAACAAATGATTTAACTCAAACTACTTTTGGTATAAGCAGGGATGATTCTGGAAAATTTTTAAATGACTATGTGGAAAATAAAATATTTAATAAAGATCCTTTTATTAGTATTGACGAAAGGGGAGTGGGAGAATTAATTAAAATTGCTGCCGAGAGAGGAAGAATGAAAAAAAAATCTCTAAAATTAGGAATCTGTGGTGAACATGGTGGCGATCCTTCTAGTATTGAATTTTGTGAAAAAAATAAATTAAATTATGTTTCTTGCTCACCCTATCGTGTACCTATAGCTCGTCTTTCTGCAGCTCAGGCATTTTTAAAGAAAAAAAATTAATATTCAATCTTTAAATCTACAGATGGCGCACTATGAGTTAAACTTCCTATAGAAATTCTTTCTACACCAGTTCGGGCAATTTTTTCTATATTTTTTAAATTTATATTTCCCGAAGCTTCAGTCTCATAATATTTTTTTGCAATATTAACACCTGCTTTAAGATTTTTTATACTCATATTATCAAATAAAACACAGTCAAATTTTAAACCTAAAATTTTTTTTAGTTGGTTTAGATTATCTACTTCAATAGTTATACGTTTTCCTTTTTTATTTTTAGTTGCTTTTTTGACTAATTTTTGAAGATTTCCATCTATAGCGATATGATTATCTTTTATTAAAATTTCGTCACTAAGATTAAATCTATGATTTTTTCCCCCACCTAACTTTACTCCATATTTTTGAATTTTTCTTAAATTTGGTATTGTTTTTCTTGTACAGTAAATATTACAGGACTTATCCTTAACTTTGTTTACGAATTTTTTTGTTAATGTAGCAACTCCAGAAATTAAACACAAAAAATTAAGAGCTACACGTTCACTTTTTAAAAGTGATTTAGCTCTTCCTTCAACCAGAGCAATAACTTTTCCTTTTTTTATATTTTTACCATCCTTAGTTTTTGATTTAAAAATAATGTTTTTATCTGAATACTTAAATGCCATTTTTGCAAAATTTAGACCGCCTATTACACAATTTTCATTTGAAATAATTTTAATCTTTATTTTTTTATTTTTTTCTAAAAGTTTTGTAGTTATATCTCCAGAAGGACTCAAGTCTTCCAACATAGCTCGTTTTACTATATTTTTTATTTTCACTTTATATTATTATTAACGTCCTATATCAGTCATTCTTTCGACTGCTAATCTTGCTTTTTTAATTAAATTATCAGGAATTATAATTTCATTATTTTCTTTTTCTAGGCAATCTAAAATTTTTGGTAAAGTAATTTTTTTCATATACGGGCATAAATTACAGGGTTTTATAAATTGAACTTTTGGGTTTTCAACTTGAATATTATCACTCATTGAACATTCGGTAACCATCATAACTTTTTTTGGTTGATTTTTTTTAACGTACTCACTCATGCCTGATGTGGAACCAGCAAAATCTGAAGCATTAATTACATCAGGAGGGCATTCAGGGTGTGCAATAATAACTATGCCAGGATTTTGTTCCTTTATTTCATTAATTTCTTTTGCGGTAAATTGTTCATGAACAATACAAGTACCTTTCCACGAAATAATTTCAACGCTTGTATTAGAAGCAACATATTTAGCAAGGTAGTCATCAGGTAAAAAAATAACTTTTTTAGCACCTAGAGACTCAACAACTTTAACAGCATTTGCAGAGGTGCAACAAATATCTGTTTCTGATTTAACATCAGCAGATGTATTAACATATGAAACTACGGGAACTCCAGGATATTTTTGCTTTAATAACCTTACGTCATTACCAGTAATAGAAGATGATAGAGAACAACCAGCACTCATATCTGGCAACAAAACTTTTTTTTTGGGACTCATAAGTTTTGCAGTTTCTGCCATAAAATGAACTCCGCACATTATAATTATATCAGCTTTAGTTTTAGATGCTTCTATAGCAAGAGCGAGAGAGTCAGCTGCAAAATCTGCAATACCATGATATATTTCTGGGGTTTGATAATTGTGTGCTAACACCACTGCATTTTTTTCTTTTTTGAGTTTATTTATTTTATAAATTAATGGAGCATGTATTTTCCACTCAATTTCGGGAATAACTTTAGAAATCTTGTTAAAAATTGGATCTGTTGAAGTTTTAATTTCTGTATTTAGTTCCATATCCAAAATGTATCAACTTGCGGATAAATTGTCATTCATTTATTGTGACGCATAATGCGGCTATGTTGGAATTGGTAGACAAGCTTGGTTGAGGGCCAAGTGGGGTATCCCAGTGAGAGTTCGAGTCTCTCTAGCCGCACCAAACTCCATTTTAAAAAGCTCTATTTTTTGCCCCTTCGGTTATGTCTTTGTTTTTTGAATTTAAATGAATTTTTTGATTTTCTCCTATTTTGAAAACCAAATCTCTTTTTTCCTCTAGGTTTATCATTATTAAAGCCATCAGATTTAAAACCAAATTTTTTTTTTCTTTTTTTGTTAAATTTTTTAGAACGATCAAAATAATTTTCATTGGAAGGTTTATTTTCGTTATTACCACGTCGTCTAAACCTTGAAAATCTCCTTTTTCCTCTATGATTGGATTTTTTGAAGGTATTAACTTCTTGTTTTGCATCAGGATTTATCAATCTCTGTATTTCATTCCACATTTGTCTATCGTTGGGAGTTATAAAAGTAAGAGCGCATCCTTCAGCACCAGCTCTTGCTGTTCTTCCAATTCTATGAATAAAATCCTCAGGGACTTGTGGAAGATGATAATTAATTACATGTTGAATAGATGGAACATCTAAACCTCTTGCAGCTAATTCAGTGCTAACCAAAATACGTATTTTTTCTGCACGAAATGCAATTAATGTCCTTTGTCTTTTAGATTGTCTTAAATTTCCATGCATACAATCACAAGAATGACCATCGTTACGTAATCTATCTACCATTTTATCAGCATTACGTTTTGTCTTAACAAAAAGTAAAATTGATCCTTTTCTACTATGCAGTTGATCTAATAATAAATTATATTTATCTCCTTCACTTACTTGCATAGTCTCTTGTTTAATTTTAGTGATTGGAGTTGTTGTTGATCCAACTCTTATTCTAATTGGTTCATTTAAATATCGCTCGGCAATTCTAACAATATTTTGCGGTAGCGTTGCTGAAAATAGTAAAGTTTGATGTCTTTTAGGAACAAACTTTAATATTTGTTCTATTTGTGGGGTAAAACCCATATCTAACATTCTATCAGTTTCATCAAGAACCAAAAAGTAGGTTTCATTTAATCTTAAACTTTTTCTTTGTAGGTGGTCATTTAGTCTTCCTGGTGTTCCAATAATTAGTCTTGGTCTTTTTCTAAGTTGTCTTAATTGTTTTTGCATAGACTCTCCACCAATAAGTGTAGCTGACTTAATATACATTCTAGGTTCTATTAAACCTTGAAGTACTTCACCAACTTGAACAGCTAATTCACGTGTAGGGCAAACAATTAAAGCTCCACTAGATTTGTCAGTTAACAGTTTATTTAAACAAGCTATCCCGTAACAAAGAGTTTTTCCAGTTCCAGTTTGAGCTGTTCCTAAAATATCTTTTCCAAGAAGTGCTGGTGGTATGGCTTGCGCTTGTATCGGGGTTGGAACCTTAAATTGCATTCTTGTTATTGATTGCATTAAAGATTGATTTAGATTTAGATCTGTAAAGGTTTCCATATTTTTGTTATATAACAAGATGAGTAAAAAGGTAGATAATAATGAGTATACATTTTACAAAAGATGAATTTACTGAACGAAAAGATAAAGTCGTTAAAGAATTAAAAAGAGAAGGATTGGATGGTCTTCTAATGTTTCGTCAGG
>CACIPU010000012.1 GCA_902588625.1 uncultured Pelagibacteraceae bacterium
TTACTTATTTTTTGATCAATATCCTTATTTTTCAGGTGAACTATTGCGGCAGCTTTTTTAATCATAGCAATAGATTTTATTACAATAGGTCTTACTAAAAAATCTCCTATGTCAAAATATTTATTTGATCTTTGGGTACTAGCTCCCCAATATTTATCAGCAGGGACTTTAATTTTTCCTAAGCTGTCATACTCGATTCGAAACTTCATAATTAGAATAATAGCCAGAAAATTAGCGAAACTATGGCAATAAGCAAAATTAACATACGAACCCCAAATAAGTATCTCGAAATCTCAGGCGATGAAGGAGATCTATTATTTCCTTTAGCCCCCAACCAAATTACAAAATAAAAAGCAAGCAAAAGAACTATTATTACAGCAAGAATTTCAATTTTTTCTAACATTATTTCTTTACTTATACTTGTTTATAATTAATTTATCTATAAGCAAATAGGTGACTTATTCTAAAAAAAATGCAAAATTTAGTTTATGAAAAATAATTCAAATATTATAGTTAAATCTTCAGTAAATGGCATATCCCGAATTATTCTTAATGAACCAAAAACTTATAACGCTCTTTCTGCATTAACACTTAAATTATTAATTAATACTTTTAAAAAATTAAATAAAGATAATAAAACTAGAGTTATTATTATTGAAGGCTCTGGAAAGGGATTCAGCGCTGGTCACAATTTAAAAGAAGTAAAATCTCTTAAGAGCAAAACAAAATATAAAAAACTATTTAGTCTATGCTCTAACTTGATGTTAGAAATCATTGAAGGTAAAAAACCAGTTATAGCAAAAGTTCATGGAGCAGCATTTGCTGCAGGATGCCAACTTGTAGCGAGTTGCGACTTAGCTATTAGCTCAGATGAAGCAATATTTGCTACTCCTGGAGTAAATATAGGATTATTTTGTAGCACCCCAATGGTGGCAGTTAGCAGAAAAGTTAATCGAAAAAGTACAATGCAAATGTTGCTAACTGGCGATCCTATAGACGCAAAATATGCAAAAAAGATTGGTCTAATTAATGATCATTATCCAGCGTCATTATTAGAGGAAGAGGTTTTTAAATTAGCTAAAAAAATTTCTTCAAAATCAAATCTATTAATTAAAATTGGAAAAAAAGCTTTTTATAAACAATTAGAAATGCCAATTAAAAAAGCTTATAAATACACGAGTAAAGTAATGGCAGAAAATATGATGTTCATTGATGCGCATGAAGGAATTTCTGCTTTTTTAGAAAAAAGAAATCCAGTATGGAAAAATAAATAATGGACGATCAAATTAAAGAAGAAAATTTAATAAAAAAAGCTTTATCCAATAAAACAATTGCAATGATTGGGGTCAGTGCAATAAAAAAAGAAGTAAAAACAAATATCAAAAGGAGACCTTCAACGATTGTTATGAAGTATATGCAAGAGTTTGGTTATAAAGTAATACCTGTAAACCCCTTTGCAGCTGGAGAGATAATACATGGAGAAACTGTAGTTTCCAAGTTAGAGGATATATCTATACCAATTGATATAGTAGATGTATTTAGGCCTTCAAATGAAGCCCCGAATTTTGCTAAAGAAACTATCAAAATTGGGGCAAAAGTTTTTTGGTTACAATATGGAATTCAAAATTCAGATGCAGAAAAGATAGTTAAATCTAAAGATATTATATATATTTCAAACAAATGTATTAAACAAGAATATCAAAAACTTTTTTTAAAAGTTAATCCTGTTTTTCCAGTGCTGAAAAAATAAATATAGAATTACAATAATAAAATTTTTTTAATTATTATTTTTATAAAATTACTAAATTGCTTCGGAATATAAAGTATTAAAAATAAACTTTTTAGGTAGATTTTTTACACAGATAGCTTTTTTAAAATTGATTGATAAACTTAATTTACTCAAAAAAATACAATCAGTTTTTCTTATAAAATAATGGCCATAAAAAAATACTTTATAAGTTTTAAATAATTCAACATTAATAGAGTCCCAATTTTTTTGAAAAAAAGATAAGTTTGAAACATATAATATATTTAATACTTTAAAATATTTCTTCTTCTTAATAATTTTTGCAATAACCAAACAATAACTAGATTTATTATTTATGTTTGCAATATTAAATTTTATAAAAGTTTTGTGGTTATGATCTTTATAAATCTTGAGATCTTTTTTCGATAAACTTGTTTGAATTTTTGCTGGGTTTTTTTCAATTAGATATGATTTTTTATAAAATAATATTTTAAAAATATTAAAAAAAATAATTTTATAACTCATTTGAATTGTCTGAAAGCCCATTTTTTTAAATATATCAATTAATCTATTTTGTGGACTTAGAACAGTAACAATACAACTTTTTCTTAACAATGCTTTAAAAAGTAAATGAGAGGCAACTCTATGAATTTTGTCTACGACCCATGTATGAATATTGCAATATAAATAATTTTTATTATTTATTTTTCTTTTTGAAAAAAGAGTTCCCACAAAACCTACAACTTTATTTTTTAATTTAATTACATAGCCTATCGGAAATTTTTTATTATAGTTTAGCTGCAATATGTTATTAATTCCTTCATATTCAATATAATTTTGATTTTTTAAATAACTAATAGTTTTCTTTTGAAGGATAGTACCAATATAGACTTCTTTAATATTATATTTCTTGGTCCAATTGTTGAGTAGTAATTTTTTTGATTGACTCATTCATTTTATAAGTGATTTTTTTTTCAGCAATGAGATAATTTTTTTGACACTTTTTACTTCAGAAATATTTTTTATTTTATTTACTTTATTATTAAGTTTTGCATCTAAAGCACTTAGTATTTCTAGTTGGGCTAAAGAATCCCAACTACTCATCTTAGAAAAATTATCAATTTTTTCAACTTTAACAGAAGGCATTTTTAACTTCTTTGCTATTAAATCTATTATAATTTTTTTTGAGGGTTTCTTTTTCATTTATATTAATAGTTTCTATTAATAGGCAATATATATATCAGAAGTATATAAAATTAAACCAAATTTCTTTTTATAGCTTATGAGACCAACTTTTTTTAATTTTTCTAATAAATATGATTTAGAATACATACTTTTTGGTAAAGGCCAGTCTTTTGATTGTATTAGCCTTACTGTCTTAAAATATTTTTTTGCAATTTTTAATATTTTTTTCTTGTTTGATAAACTGACTATAGGAAAAATAAGTTTACCATTTTTTTTTAAATATTTTTTACTTTCTTTTAAAACTCGAGATACTAAAATCGTACCATCTTCACCACAAGCACAGGGAATGTTATTAGTGTACCAAGGAGATATGTCTGCTACTTTTTTTGCTATAGCAGATACAGATTCGACAATAAGATCAAATTTTTTATTTTTCCAAGGTTTATATAATGCGCCAACTTTTGCTTCAATTTTAATTTTATTTTTTTTTGCATTTTTTCTACATAATAATATTGCTTTTTTTGAAATATCAGAAAAGTAGTAATTATTTTTATATTTTAAATTTTTAGCTATTGTTAGACCAACAAACCCAGTTCCACAACCAAGATCAAGAATATCAGATCCCTTTTTTTTTAAAATTTTCAGAGAATTAAATACCAGAAGGTCACTTGTTGCATTAGGTGTAAAAACTTTTTTTAATTTAATTATCATTTTATTTTGCTCCATTTTATTAAAGCAGAACCCCAAGACAAACCAACTCCATAACCAGCAACTACCACCAGACTGTTATTTTTTAATTTATCTTTATTACTTGCATCTTTAAGTGCTATTGGTATTGAAGCTGAAATTGTATTTCCCACTTTGGAATAATTTTCAAAAGTTTGTTCTTTCTTGATCCCAAGTATTCTATTGATATTATCTAAAATATACTTACTTGCTTGATGAAAGATAAATTTATTAATTTTATTTTTACTAATTTTAATCTTTTTTAATAATAGATTGACGTTATCTGGTACAACACTCATTGCAAAAGTTAAAACTTTAGCACCATTCATTATTATTTCTTTTGTATTCATTGGAAGTTCCAAGGCATCAGCACCAGATCCATCCGCACCCAATTCAAAAGGTCCAATACTGTTTTTTAAACTTTTTGATATTAATATTGCTGCGCCGGCATCTGAAAAAATAGGCCTACAAGCAGTATTTTTTTTACTAATATATTTAGTATATGTGTCTGCACAAATAATTAACCCATTTTTTGCTTGCTTAGACTCAATTAAGCTTGAAGCTATCCTTAGTGCATAAATAAAGCCAGAGCATCCTAAATTTATATCAAAAGCTATAATATTTTTTTTAAGTCCTATTTTATTTTGAAGTATACATGCTGTTGTAGGTATTCTGTAAGGTGAAGTTTGTGTTACTAATATTAAAAAATCTACTTTATTTTTAGGAAATTTTTTAAATATCTTATTAGCACATTTTATACTTATATCGATAACAGTTTCTTTCTCCGCTGAAATATATCTATTATCTATTCCTGTTTTTTCTTTGATTCTGTTAATATCCATTTTTGGATTAAATTTTTTTAAAGTTTTATTATTTTCCTTTTTTTTGGGTAAATAATATTCAATTGATGTAATTTTTGATCCAATCATTTTTTTTGGTTGCGGGGGTAGGATTTGAACCTACGACCTTCAGGTTATGAGCCTGACGAGCTACCAGACTGCTCCACCCCGCGATAAATTAATAATTTTATAATATATTTCAGTTTTTTTATATGCAAAATAATTAGAAATTATTTTTCATTCTTTGAATTTTTTTTGCTCTTCTAATATTCTCTGATTTTTCTCTTTTCTTTCTTTCAGATGGTTTTTCATAATTACTTTTAATTTTTAAAATTTTAAAAAAACCTTCTTTTTGAAGTTTTCGTTTAAGAATCCTCAAAGCCTGATCAACATTATTATCTTTTACTTCTATTTTAATAACTACCTCCTCATTTAAGATGCTTTAACTAACATTTATAAAAAAGATTGTCTATATTGATTAAAAGGGTTTTTTTGGTACTTTTTTTTCAAAATTTCTTCTATAAGCTTTAAGTTTAATCTCAATATTTTTGTATTTGGTGGATAAAATAGATGTTGCTAGTAAAGCTGCATTAATTGCACCAGCTTTTCCAATGGCCAACGTTCCTACAGGAATACCACTTGGCATTTGAACTGTTGAAAGCAAACTATCAAGACCTTTTAACTTACTTTCTGTTGGAACCCCTAATACAGGTAAGGTTGTCAAAGAAGCTGTTACTCCCGCTAAATGTGCAGACATCCCAGCAGCTGCAATTATTATTTCCATTTTATCCTTTTCTGCTTTTTTAAGAAATTTATGTAATCTTTTTGGAGTTCTATGAGCAGATATTACTTTTACTTCATGTTTAATTCCAAATTGTTTTAATGTTTCACTACAATATTGCATAACGCCTTTCCAGTCAGATTTACTCCCCATTATTACTCCAACTAAAACTTTATTTTTTTTATTCATTAAGATTTTTTATTTTATTAAGTGCCTCTATTTTTTTATTTTTTCAACAACTCTTGTTTTTATATCCATTGTATAAATATCTGAATTTCCATCCTTAGCAAAACTCATGATAATTTTTTTTCCATCTGGAGAAAATCTTGGTGCAAAAGTCATCCCGGGAAAATCGCCAACTACTTCTTGCACACCTGTTTCTATATCAAGTAAATAAACTCTTGGTAAATTTTTAAAATAAGATAAGTAGGTTACTAATTGATTTTGAGGATTAAATCTTGGTGTAAGAACTAATTCATTACCCAAAGTTAAGTATTTAACATTTGCTCCGTCTTGATCCATTATGGCAAGTTTTTTAAATCTTTGTGTTTTTGGTCCTGTTTCTGAAACATATATAATCCGAGTATCAAAATATCCTTTTTCTCCTGTTAACCTTTGATATACTTTATCAGAAATTATATGTGCGATTCTTCTCCAATTATTTGGTGTTGTAGAAAAAGCTAGTGCAATCATTTCTTTTGAAGCAACAACATCCCAGAGTCTAAACTCAACTCTAATTTTATTTTCAGTAACATTAACTTTTCCAGTTATTAAAGCTTGAGCTTTTATTAGTCTCCAATCTTCAAATCTTGGTTTTATATGAGCTATATCAGGATCTTGTACGAAAGAATTTTTTTTTAGAGGATTAAATAAGCCAGATCTTTTAAAATTTACTTCAATAACTTCAGAAATTTTTTCTCCCACATTCTTAATTATTTTATCTCCTTGTTTTACATCTGTTGATCCAGATTCGACATGCAGAGGTGATACCGCAATAGGTAAAGGGTCTAGATTACCTCTTGTAATATCTACTTCAACTACCGCTTTCGCAGAGTTGCTAAATATAAATAAAATAAAAATAAATAAGATTTTTTTTATCATATTATCCTTTAAGCATTTCATTAGCATCAAAATTTAATTGCAGATCTTTCCATTTATCATATCCAGTTGGAGGTACCCTTAAAGGTTGACAAATTCTTATTGCTCTCAAAGCGCTTTCCGCTAAAACTTTGTAGAATCCTTGTCCAGGTTGATTCATTCTAGCATGATCTAATATTTCTGATCTCAAAACAGTACCATCTGGTTTTAATTTTAGTTTAATTCTTACTAATAAATTTTTATGATAAGGTAAACCTAAAGGTAAGCTCCAACAACCAAAAATTTGAGCTTTTAGTGCATCTTCTTGACTCAAGGTTAATCCTGATGAAAAAGAATTTTTAACATTACTTTGTGTGATTTTATTATCTTTTTTTAAAGTTTCTGCAGTTTCTTCTTTAGATTTATCAATTAAAGCAGCTATTTGATTTGGATCAAAAAGTTCTTCTTTTTCGAATTCTGAAGCTTGTCTTATTTCATCTTTAATTTCTTCTGGATTTTGTTTTTTTTTAATTATTTGTTTTTTTTCTTGATTTAATTCATCTGGAAGTGGAATTCTATCTGGTTTTTCTTTTTTTTTTTCAGAAGGTGGTGCTTGTTCAGATACAACTCTTTCTTCTTCTTTCTTTTTTATTTTTTCGAGTGTTTTAGCTGCCTTAGCAGCAAATGGTATACTAGTTTTGTCAGTAATTTGAATTAAATCTACCGATACAATTGGGGGTAAATCTATTGGTGATCTCATCATAAAAGGTAAGGATATTGCTGTTAAAATAATCATAACTGTGTGAAAAACTAATGACAAAAAAATACTTCTATTCATACTAATTTTGATATGGCTCAGATATTAAAGCAACTTTTGAAAATCCCCCTCCTGAAAGCATTCCCATAACTTCTAGAACTCTTCCATAGTTAATAGTTTTGTCTCCCCGGACATAAATTCTTGTATCTGTTCTATTCTTAGAAATTGCCAAAATTTTTGGAATTATTTTGTCAAAAGCAACTTGATGTTCTTGTATGAAAACTTCTCCTTTAGAATTTATTGATAGAGTAAGAGGTTCTTGATCATCTGGTAGAGAATCTGCTGCGGATTCAGGTAGATCTACTTGAACTCCGACTGTTAATAATGGAGCCGTTACCATAAAAATAATTAATAAAACAAGCATCACATCTACAAAAGGGGTTACGTTTATTTCACTCATTGGTTCTTTTGATGAGCGGTTAATCTGAAATGCCATAATATTATTTAAATTATTGATAAAAATCTTTTTGAAAAATTTTCAATTCGACCAGAATATTTTTTAGAGTCACTATTAAATTTATTATAAGCAACTACTGCTGGTATAGCTGCCAAGAGTCCTAAAGCTGTAGCAAAAAGAGCTTCGGCTATTCCTGGCGCTACAATAGCTAAGCTCGTGTTTCTAGAAATTGCAATTGATTGAAATGAATTCATTATTCCCCATACTGTTCCAAATAAACCGATGAAAGGAGCTGTAGATCCCACTGTAGCTAAAAATGTAAAATGTTTTTCTATTAATTTAATTTCTTTATCTGCTGAAATTTCAATAATTCTGCTAACCCTAGCTGATTGTGTTGAAGAAGATTTACTTTTTGTCTTAATTAATTCTGCCATTGCGGACTGAAATATATTTGCTACTGGATCCTTTTCTCTGTTTGTATAACTATTATAAAAACTTTCTGCTGAACGAGATTTCCAAAATTTTTCTTCAAAACTAGTAGTAGTTTTTTCAATTTTTTTAAAAAGTTTATACTTTTCAAAAATTAAAGCCCAAGAATAAACGGAGGCTGCAATTAATATAATAATAACTGATTTAACAATAAAATCTGCTCTTAAAAAAAGTTGGATTAAAGAAAAATCTGTTGTCCCCCCTAATCCTATTACTTGTGTAGCTACTTCTTGTTCCATAAAAGCTAATGTGCATCTAAATGTGTCATGAATTTGGCACTAAAATCATTTAATTATCTAATTAAAGTTGCGTATCATTGAAATATCTAGCTATTAAAATAGCATCAGCTTTATTTGCATCTTTTTTTCGTGAAAGCTTGTTTGATATTTCAGGATATACTTCAATTACCTTTGTACGGCTTGCGTCTTTGTTGGTTTTAATCAAATTAAAATGCTTTTTCCATTTCATGGGTCTTACAAAATATATAGGTAAACTTAAAGCAGAACATATACCTTTAATTACACCGAATGATTGTCCAAAATTAAACATGCTTGTCACACCTTGCCCCGGCATTGCATTTACGTGCTCTACTACTACTATTACTTCTTTATCTTTGTTTAACCATTCTTTGATAATATTTGTAATTTGAGCTCCATTTACCTGTTTCTTATTTTTTTTTCCATCAATCATTGTTGGAGTATCATATATTTCAATTACTTTTTTATTTTCTAAAATGCAAATAGCACCTGTTATTCCAGGATCTACTCCGATAATTATCATGATTTTAAGACTTTTTCAGACGCATTATTATCTATTTCCAAATTAGCGTAGACATGTTGAACATCATCATCTTCTTCCAAGACTTCAAGAAAATTTAACACGGATTTAGTTTTTTCATTATCTAATAAAATTCTATTTAGTGGTAGCCATTCGACTCCACAAGAAATAAATTCTTGTATTTTTTTTTCTATTTCAGTTTTTACTTTATAAAAATTTTCTTTCACAATAATAATTTCATAATATACACTATTAGAAGAGTAATCTTCGGCTCCGCTATTAGTTACTAATTCTAATATATCATTATCTGAAATTTTATTTTTATCAATTCTAATGACTCCTACTTGTTTAAATTTATGTGATGCAACTCCTGTTGTGCCCAAGTTTCCTCCATTTTTTTGAAATATTGTTCTTATATTCGATGCTGTTCTATTTTTATTATCTGTTAATGCTTCAACAATAACTGCTATTTTTTCTGGACCAAAACCTTCATAAATAATACTAGTATAATTTAAATCTTTGTTTTGCTCTGATTTATTAATTGCTCTCTCTATATTGTCTTTGGGCATATTAGCAGATCTTGCTGATTGTATTGCTGATCTTAACCTTGGATTCGTTGTAGCATCTTTTGAACCTAATTTAGCAGCTACGGTAATTTCTTTTGAAAGTTTAGAAAAGATTTTTGAACGTTGTTTATCTGCACGTCCTTTTCTATGTTTAATTCCAGCCCAATGTGAATGACCTGCCATAAATTATTAGATTCTATTTTCTAAATGTTTTCCTACTATTATAGGTTCAACTTTATTAGCTAATCCTGAAATATTATCAGCTGTTACCATTAACCCAGTTATTGTTGCTTCCCCAAGTGCCGGGTAATGTTTTTTTGCTGAAGGATCTTTTAAAAACTTTTTTAAAGAATTTTCTTTATTCATTCCAATTACTGAAACATAATCTCCACACATACCTACATCTGTTTGATATGCCGTTCCTTTTTCAAGAATTCTATGATCAGACGTCGGCACATGTGTATGTGTTCCTACTACCATTGTAGCTTTACCATCAAACAAATGGCCCATCGCCATTTTTTCACTAGTAATTTCTCCATGCATATCTACAACTATAAAATCAGCATTTTTTTTTAATCTTATAGTCTCGATAAATTTTTTTGCTTCCTGAAAAACATCTTCAGATTTTTTCATAAATACATTTCCCATTAGATTTAATACTGCCACTCTTTTATTATTTTTAGAACTAAAAATACCATATCCTTTTCCAGGAGAATCTTTCGATAAATTTTGAGGTCTTAATAATCTTTTTTCTGAGATAATAAATTCCAGAGCTTCTTTTTCATCCCACACATGATTACCTGTTGTGACAACATCTGCTCCCGCTTTTATAAATTCAAGAAAATGTTTCTTTGTTATGCCTACTCCCAAATTTCCAGAGTTTTCTCCATTTAAAATAACAAAATCTATTTTTTTTTCTTTAATAATTTTGGGCAAATTTTCAATTATTGCTTTCCTGCCTGATGGACCCATAATATCTCCAAGTAATAAAATATTCATTTTTTCAATTTGAGCTTATAATCCCTTGTTCTGTAAAAATATAGTCTAATTTAAAATCATACTTATTAAATGGTATAATTTTACATTTTTGCAAAGAGTTTGCTATTCCAACAAATATTGCTTTACTTTTTATTTTTTTAATTTTTTTTAAACTTCTGTCATAATATCCTTTGCCATACCCAATGCGGTTTAAGTGATTATCAAAAGCAACAAGTGGTACTGTTACTAAATCTGGTATAACTTCTTTTTTTATATCTTCTGGCTCTAAAGTGCCAAATTTACTTACATAAAGTGGTTGATTTATAGTCCATGACTTAAAACACATTGTAGTAGAATTTTTTATAACAGGTAATGTAATTTTATAATTTTTTTTCGAAGCAATTTTTAAAAAATTGATCAAATTTACCTCATAATTTGACGGATAATACCCTCCAATTATTATTTTTTTATTTTGAAAATGTTTTTTTATTAATTGTAATATAAGATTAAAATTAAATTTGTCTTCTGTTAAATATTTCTTTTTTCTTATCAAAAGAAAATTTTTTCTTAAATTAGTCTTACTGTTCTTCATCTATTGAATATTTTTTTTTTCTTCAGACTCAGAAGTTTCAATGAACTTTTCTATAGATTTTGTCGTTTTGTCTAAGATATTTTCATAAGAAGCTCTGTTTTCTAAAATCATTTGTTCAAATTTGCTTAATTCTTCTTTTAAGTTCACTATTTCTTTTTCTTTATCATCTTTATATTTAATTGCCAAAGATCTAAGTTCTTTAAATTTAAGTGACAATTGTTCAAAATCATTTTTTTTATTTTTTATTTTCTTATTTATATCAAAATAGTCATCTACTATTTGTATGGCTGTAATTAATAATAATTTACTCTCACCTATATTGCCTAGATTTTTTTTAAGTTTATGGTATTTAGCATCTAGATGTTCAGCTAATTCTTTTAAATTATCCTCCTGTCCATCGTCACAGGATAACAAATAATCCTTATTGTTAAATTTTATGTTTACATTTGCCATTTATCTATCTCATCAATTAAAGTTTGAGTTTCTTGATTAAGTTCATCTATTTTTTGATTAATATTATTTTTTTTTCCAAATTTATTAACAAAATCTTTATTTATTTTTTCCAACTCATTCTTTAGCTCTTTATGTTGCTGTGAAAGGTTTTGGTAGTTTTTATGTGATTCTTCCTTTTCCCTTAATAATTGATTCTTTTCTACGTTAAGAGAGTTTATATGATTGTTCATTTTAGTCACTCTACTTGACATTGTATTTAATTTTTTAAGAATAACGTCTAATTTTTTTTCTTTTTCTTCGTAATTTTTCATTTGATTTATTTTAAAATCATATTATTGATTTGATACGTTCAAGTCTATATAGGTTTTATAGTGATCCCAATCTTCAAAGATTTAGCTAATGCAATAAGGTTTCTTTCAATTGATGCTGTTCAAAAAGCTAACTCTGGACACCCGGGGCTACCAATGGGTATGGCTGATGTGGCTACGGTATTATTTAAATACTACCTAAGGTTTAATCCAAAAAACCCGAGTTGGATTAATAGAGATAGATTTATTCTTTCAGCTGGTCATGGTTCTATGCTTTTATATTCTTTGCTCTATCTAACTGGATATAAAAGTATCTCCATAGAAGATATTAAAAATTTTAGAAAATTAAATTCTATTTGCGCTGGTCACCCAGAATACGAAAAAAATACTGGAATAGAAACAACAACAGGACCTTTAGGTCAGGGATTAGCAAATGGAGTGGGAATGGCTATTGCTGAAGAAAGTATGAAAAAGAATTTTGGCTCTAGTTTAATTAATCATAAAACTTATGTAATTGCGAGTGATGGAGATTTTATGGAAGGAATAAGTCATGAAGCTATGAGTTTAGCTGGGCATTTAAAATTAAAAAATCTTATTGTTTTTTTTGATAATAACAAAATTTCTATAGATGGACCAACAAGCTTAGCAGTTTCTGATAATTATAAAAAAAGGTTTGAAAGTTATGGCTGGTCTTTTCAAGAAGTCAATGGTCATAACGAAAAAGAAATATCTAAAGCGATTAAAAAAAGTTTAAAATCAAATAAACCAAATTTAATTTCTTGTAAAACTATTATTGGTTATGGCTCTCCAAATAAAGCTGGAAAATCATCTTCACATGGTGCAGCTCTTGGTGATTCTGAGGTTGAATTAGTTAGAAAAAAATTAAAATGGAAATATAAACCTTTTGAAATACCACATGAAATTCTTAATGCTTGGCAAAAAATTGGAGATAAAGGAGCATTATATGAAAAAAAATGGAATTTAATTTACAGAAAGAAAAATAAAAAAATAAAAGAAGAATTATCAAGAGTTATTAATGATAAATTACCTACAAGCTTTGATAAAATTATACAAGATCAAAAAAAGAAATTTTTTAATTTAAAGAATGATATGGCCACAAGACAATCTTCAGCATCTGTTTTGGAAGCTATTACAAATAGTTTACCTGAATTAATTGGTGGTTCCGCTGATTTAAGTGGATCAAATAATACAAATACAAAAAACTCTATAGTGATTAAACCATCAAACTTTAAAGGGAATTATATACACTATGGCGTAAGAGAGCATGCTATGGCTGGTATAATGAATGGAATGGCTCTTCACAAAGGTGTTATTCCTTATGGGGGAACTTTTTTGGTATTCTTAGATTATTGCAAACCTTCCCTAAGATTATCCTCTTTAATGGGTTTAAAGGTAATTTATATATTTTCTCATGACTCTATTGGCTTGGGGGAAGATGGTCCAACTCACCAACCTATTGAACATCTAACTCACCTAAGAACTATACCAAATTTAAATATTTTTAGACCAGCTGACACAATTGAGACACTTGAGTGTTGGGAATTGGCCTTAAAAAATAGCAATACTCCAAGCGTGATAGCTCTATCAAGACAAAAACTCCCATTTGTCACGGAGACACTCACACAAAAAAACATGAGTAGTTTTGGAGCTTATGAGATTAGAAAAAATGAACCAAATCCTGAAATTACTCTAATTGCATCTGGTTCAGAAGTAAAAGTTGCGATTGAAGCTTTCAATAAATTAAAAGATCTTAATATAAATTCAAAAGTAATTTCTATGCCATGCCAAGAATTGTTTAATAAACAATCTAAAGATTATAAAGAAAAAATATTTGAAAAAAATTCACTAAAAATTTCTATTGAAGCTAGTAGTATATATGGTTGGGAAAAATATGTTGGAACAGAAGGAGCTTCTTTAGGAATGAAATCTTTTGGAAAAAGTGCTCCATTAAAAGATTTATATGAACATTTCAATTTAACTAGTAATAATGTTGTAGATCTCGCTAAAAAAATGTTAAGAAAATAATAATGGCTATAAAACTTGGTATAAATGGATTTGGAAGAATTGGAAGAATGACATTAAGATCTATTATTGAAAATAATAGAAAAGATATAGAGGTAGTTGCTATCAACAATAGAGGAAATGCTGAGATAAGCAGTTTTTTACTATCACACGATACAATTCATGGGCCATTAAAAAATAAAATAGGTCATTCAGGTCAATCAATAAATATTGATGGAAAAAATATAAATATGCTCCAGGAAAATGAAATTTCAAATATAGACTGGAACAAACATAAAGTTGATGTTGTTCTTGAGTGCACAGGTAAATTTAATTCAAAAGAAAAATCTTCACAACATATTAAATCTGGTGCAAAAAAAGTTTTAGTTTCAGCTCCTTGTAAAGGTGCTAACAATATTGTTTTTGGAGTAAATCATAAAAATATAAATAAAAAAGATGAAGTAATTTCTGCTGCATCTTGTACAACAAATTGTCTAGCTCCAGTAGCTAAAGTGCTTAATGATGAATTTAAAATTGAAAGAGGTTTCATGACAACAATTCATTCTTACACAACTGACCAAAGATTATTGGATAATTCTCACAAAGATTTAAGAAGAGCGAGAGCCGCTACAAACTCTATGATACCAACTACTACTGGAGCAACAAAGTCCTTAGGAGATGTGATACCAGAATTAAAAGGTAAGGTGGAAGGAATATCAATCCGTGTCCCTACCCCAAACGTTTCTTTAGTAGAATTTGTCTTTTCTTCAAATAAAAATTTAACTATTGAAGAAATTAATGAGTCATTTATTAAAGCATCAAAATCAAATTTAAAAAATGTTTTGGATGTAAGTAGTAAACCTCTTGTTTCTTCGGATTTTAATCATAATCCTCACTCAGCAATAGTAGACTTGTCACTAACAAAAGTTGTAGAAAATAAAATGGCTAAAGTTTCTGCCTGGTATGATAATGAATGGGGATTCGCTTGCAGAATGTGTGACCTAGCAAATTATTTCGGTAAGATTTAATGTGTAATGTCTAAAATAAATCATTTAGATAATAGATTAAAACTAGCAGGGAAAAGAGTACTTCTAAGAGTTGATTTTAATGTTCCTTTAAATAATGGATCCATTACTGAAGACTCTAGAATCAAGAAGGTTTTGCCAACAATAAAATTTTTAATAGATAGCAAAGCAAAAATAATAATTATCTCCCACATGGGTAGACCTAAAGGTAAAACTATTTCTAATTTAACTTTAAAACCAATAGCCAAAAAATTATCTGATTTACTTGGTCAAAAAGTATTTTTTTTAAATGAAGTTATTGGAACCAAGGTGATTGAACAATCCAAAAATATTACAAATGGTGACGTTTTGCTTCTTGAAAATTTGAGATTTTATAAAGAAGAAGAGTCTAACTCAAAAAATTTTGCTAAAGAACTATCTAAAATTGGAGATATATATGTAAACGAAGCTTTTTCTTGTTCCCACAGAGCGCATGCCTCAGTTTCAGAAATTACAAATTATATTAGTTCATTTGCAGGTCATCAATTAGTTGCAGAAATTGAAACTATAAAAATGCTTACTAATAGTCCCAAAAAACCAGTCTCATGTATCATTGGAGGATCAAAAATTTCTACTAAAATAGGGGTTTTAACAAATCTTATAAAAAAAATGGATAATATTGTAATTGTGGGAGCGATGGCAAATAATTTTATAAAATATAATAGGTATAATATTGGAAAATCTGTTTATGAAAAAAATACAGAGAATTTAATAAAAAATATTATAAATCAATCAAAAATGTATAGTTGTAATTTTTTAATTCCTAGTGATGTAGTTGTCTCAAAAAAATATGACACGAAAGGTCAATTAAAAAATTTGGATAAAATAGAAGACACAGATATAATTTTAGATATAGGAAATAAAACTGTAGAAACTATTTCTCAAATAATTGATAATTCAAAAACAGTTTTATGGAATGGGCCTGCGGGTTATTTCGAAATTGATCAATTTGCTGAAGGAAGTAATAAAATTGCAAAAAAAATTATTCAAAATACTAAAAATAAATCTTTAATTTCGATTGCTGGTGGAGGAGATACCGTAGCAGCAATAAATAAATTTGATTGTTATGAAGGATTTACATATGTCTCAACTGCTGGTGGTGCGTTTTTAGAACTTCTTGAAGGAAAAATTTTACCTGGTATAAAAGCTTTAGAAAAAAATGAGTGATTTAGAAAACATAGCAAAACAAATTTTAGCTAAAGGTAAAGGAATATTGGCTGCTGATGAAAGTACCGGAACAATGACAAAAAGATTGTCTAGTATTAATATAGAGTCTACTTTGGAAAATAGACTTAAATTTAGAGAAACACTTTTTTCTTCACAGGGCATGAAAGATTATATTGGTGGTGTAATCCTTTATGACGAAACAATTAAACAAAAAACGTCTAGTGGAAAATCAATTCCAGATCTAATTAAAAGTTTTGGATCAATTCCGGGAATTAAAGTTGACACTGGTGCGAAAAACCTGGCTGGTTCTAACGAAGAAAAAATAACTGAAGGGCTAGATGGGCTTAGAGAAAGATTGGCTGAATATTTTATTCTGGGTGCAAGATTTACAAAGTGGAGAGCTGTATATAATGTTTCCGAAAAATATCCTTCAGATCTCGCTATTAAGTCGAACGCACACGCACTTGCTAGATATGCAGCTTTGGTTCAGGAAGCCAAAATGGTTCCAATTGTTGAGCCAGAAGTTTTAATGGATGGTGAACATGATATAAACAAATGTTTTGAAATAACTTCCAAAGTTTTAAAGGAATGTTACAAAGAATTAAAAATACATAACATCAATCTCAAAGGAACAATACTAAAGCCGAATATGATATTACCTGGAAGTAAATCAAAGAAAAAAAGTAATAAAACAGAAATTGCTAAAATGACAATTAAATGTTTGAAAGAAAATGTGCCGAGTGAAGTGACAGGTATAGCTTTTCTATCAGGTGGCCAAACCGAAATAGAAGCAACAGAAAATTTAAATGAAATAAATAAAATTAATGACTCAAATTTTTTGATGAGCTTTTCTTATGGAAGGGCTTTGCAGCAAAGTGCGCTAAAAAATTGGGGCAAAAATATTGAAGATATAGATAACACTCAGAAAATATTTAATCACAGATCTAAAATGAATGGTCTATCTACTTCAGCGAAGTGGAATATAGATTTAGAAAAACAATTAACAAATTAATTAAAATTGAAAAAATATATATATTTAATATCACCTAAAAAAATAAGGGGAGTTAAATTTTATAAAGAACTTAATAATGTACTAAAAACTAAAAAAGTAAAATATTTTCAATTAAGATTAAAAAAAATATCTAATTTTAATTTATTAAAAATATCTAAAAAGATAAAAAAGATAGTTAAAAAAAATAATGTTAAATTTTTAATAAATGATAAACCTGTAATTGCAAAAATTGTTGGCGCTGATGGATGTCATATAGGTCAAAAAGATATAAATTATATTAAGGCTAGAAAAATTTTAGGAAAAAATAAGATTATTGGTATAACGTGTCATAACTCAAAAAAATTAGCACTCAAAGCAAAAAATGCTGGTGCTAATTATGTTGCCTTTGGATCTTTTTTTAAGTCATCAACAAAAAAAGCTGCCTATAAAGCCAACTCAGAAATATTGCGTTGGGCTAAAAAAAAAATTAATATGCCCGTCATTGCAATAGGTGGAATTAATAGTTCTAATTATAAAAAAATTTTATTAGATGGCGCAGATTTCATTGCTTGCTCAAATTTTATTTGGAATAACAAAAAGGTTAGTCCTGTTGGTGCAATAAAAAAATTTAAATAAAATTATGAAAATATTAGGAAATGAAATTAAACCAGGAATGATAATTGAACATAAAAGTGATTTATGGTCAGTTTTGAAAGCTCAACATGTCAAGCCAGGAAAAGGAGGAGCTTTTAATCAAGTTGAATTAAAAAGTATAAAAAAAGGAACAAAACTAAACGAAAGATTTAGGTCAAGCGATACCGTGGAAAAAGCAATACTTGATGAAAAAAAATTTAATTTTTTATACGAAGATGAAAATAATTGTCATTTTATGGATCAAATAAATTTTGAACAAATACAAATCAATAAATCTGTGTTAGGAGATAAAAGTAAATTGCTTAAAGAAAACATGGAAGTAAATGTTCAATTTTATGATGAACAAGCCTTATCCGTGGATTTACCTTCATCTGTAGATCTTAAAATTATGACTACCGATGCTGCTATCAAGGGTCAAACCGCTTCTTCTTCTTACAAACCAGCTACTCTCGAAAATGGAATTAAAATTATGGTTCCACCATTTATTAATTCTGAAGATAGAATAATTTTGGATACTAGAACTTTAGAATATATTAAAAAAATTAAATAAATGAAACTTTCCTCAGCAAATATAAATGTAATGGTAAAAGCGTGTAGAAAAGCTGCAAAAATTTTAATAAGAGATTTTGGTGAAATAGAAAACTTACAAGTTTCTCTAAAAGGTCCAGGAGACTTTGTGACAATGTCTGATAAGAAAGTAGAAAAAATTCTTATTGATGAACTTCTCAAAGCAAGACCTAATTACTCAGTTTTAAGTGAAGAAATTGGTAAGATAGATAATGATGAGGCATATAAATGGATTATTGATCCTATAGATGGTACCGCAAACTTTCTCCATGGCATTCCTCATTTTGCTATTTCAATAGGTTTAGAAAAAGATGGAGAAATAATTTGTGGCATAATTTACGATCCAATCAAAGATGAAATGTTTACAGCTGAAAAAGGAAATGGATCTTATTTAAACAATCAAAGAATAAGAGTTTCTTCAAGATCTCAATTAAAAGATTGCATGATAATTACTGGAGGGCCTAAAAATAATTCTAATGAAAGTGAATTATCTTTAAAAGAATATATTAATTTTTCATCTAAAGTTCTTATTCCAATTAGAAAACTAGGCAGCGCTTCTTTGGATATGGCTTATGTTGCAGCTGGAAGATGTGATGGGTTTTGGCAAAGAAATTTAAATTATTGGGATATAGCTGCAGGAATAATATTAATAAAGGAGTCTGGCGGATTTGTAACTGATTTTAATGGTAAAAAAGAATATATACAAAATAAAACTATATTAGCAACTAATGCAAAAATTAATAACGAAATGATCAAGGTTTTAGATAGCTAAATTGCTATTGTTAATTATTTTATTATATTATATTAAAAAGCCCATATGAAAAAAAAAATACATCCAAATTATCATAAAATTAAAGTGGTTATGACTGATGGAAGTCATTTTGAGACTATGTCAACATGGGGTAAAGAGGGAGATTCTTTGAAACTTGACATTGACTCAAAATCACACCCTGCATGGATAGGCGGTACGCAAAAAATTTTAGATAAAGGAAGAGTTAATAAATTTAATAAAAAATTTAGCAACTTAAGATCAGCAAATAAAAAATAAAACTTATGACTGATAAACCATTTATGCCCAAGGCGACTGCCGTATGGCTTGTAGAAAATACTAAAATAAGCTTCAAGCAGATAGCAGCTTTTTGTGAACTTCATGAATTAGAGGTTAAAGGTATAGCTGATGGTGATGTAGCTAAAGGAATAAAGGCTTATAATCCAATATTAGCTGGACAATTAACAAGGGAAGAAATTGAAGAGTCTTCTAAGGATGTAAATAGACCACTTAGTTTAAATAAAAAAGTCCTCGATATTAAAAATGAAAAAAAATCCAATACATATATTCCTTTATCAAAAAGAGAAGATAGGCCCCAAGCTGTATTATGGCTAACAAAAAATTGTCCTCAACTTTCAGATGGACAAATAGTTAAGCTTGTAGGTAGTACAAAAAAGACTGTCGATTTAATAAGAAATAAAAGATACTGGAACTCTTCGAACCTCACAGCAAAAGATCCAGTAGTTTCTAATCTTTGTACGCAGGAAGATATAAAAAATGCAATAGAAAAGTCGGAAAGAAAAGCTGCTAGAAAAAAAAAGGAGTTAGAAAGAAAAAATAAAAAAATAGAGGCACTTAATAAAATAAAAAATCTTAATGAATAAAAAAAATAAAGTTTTAGTTGGAGTAATAATGGGGAGTAAATCTGACTGGAAAGGCGTTATGCAATATTGTAGTGAAACATTAAAACAATTTGGAATTAAACATGAAGTAAAAGTAATATCTGCTCATAGAACTCCAAAAAGATTACATAAATTTCTTAAAAAAGCAGAAAAGGATAAAATGGAAATAATAATTGCAGCTGCTGGGATGTCTGCACATTTAGCGGGAGTAACAGCTTCTTTGACAACCTTACCTGTATTAGGGGTTCCAACAGAAAGTAAGTTAAAAGGTCTTGATAGTTTGCTTTCAACAGTTCAAATGCCAAGTGGTATTCCTGTAGGAACGTTGGCCATTGGAAAAGCTGGTGCAATTAATGCAGCTTTACTAGCAACATCTATTTTATCCACCAAATACAAAAATATTGAGATTAAACTTAAAGCTTATAGAAGAAATTTTGAAAAAAAAGTACCAAAAAAACCCTTTTAATCAATATAGACAATCTTTTTTATAAATGTTAGTTAAAGCATCTTAAATGAGGAGGTAGTTATTAAAATAGAAGTAAAAGATAATAATGTTGATCAGGCTTTGAGGATTCTTAAACGAAAACTTCAAAAAGAAGGTTTTTTTAAAATTTTAAAAATTAAAAGTAATTATGAAAAACCATCTGAAAGAAAGAAAAGAGAAAAATCAGAGAATATTAGAAGAGCAAAAAAAATTCAAAGAATGAAAAATAATTTCTAATTATTTTGCATATAAAAAAACTGAAATATATTATAAAATTATTAATTTATCGCGGGGTGGAGCAGTCTGGTAGCTCGTCAGGCTCATAACCTGAAGGTCGTAGGTTCAAATCCTACCCCCGCAACCAAAAAAAATGATTGGATCAAAAATTACATCAATTGAATATTATTTACCCAAAAAAAAGGAAAATAATAAAACTTTAAAAAAATTTAATCCAAAAATGGATATTAACAGAATCAAAGAAAAAACAGGAATAGATAATAGATATATTTCAGCGGAGAAAGAAACTGTTATCGATATAAGTATAAAATGTGCTAATAAGATATTTAAAAAATTTCCTAAAAATAAAGTAGATTTTTTAATATTAGTAACACAAACTTCACCTTACAGAATACCTACAACAGCATGTATACTTCAAAATAAAATAGGACTTAAAAAAAATATTATAGCTTTTGATATAAATTTAGGATGCTCTGGCTTTATTTATGCACTAAGGATAGCTTCAAGCTTAATTGAGTCTAAGCAAGCAAAAAATGGGTTAATTATTTGTGCAGACACATATACTAAATATATTAGTAAAAAAAATACTGCTTGTAGGCCTATTTTTTCAGATGCCGGCGCAGCAATATTAATATCAAAAAGTTTAAAAAACAGTATTGGACCTTTTGAATTGGGTGCGGATGGATCTGGTGCTGATGCCTTGGAACTTCCAATGAATACAAAAGAAATAATAATGAATGGTGCTAAAGTTTTAACTTTTGCAATGAGTGTTGTACCAGATAACGTCAATCTATTATTAAAAAAGATTAAAATTAGTAAAAATAAAATTAATAAATTTATCTTTCATCAAGCAAGTAAGTATATTTTAGATAATATCAATAGAATACTTGGGATCAAGAAAGAACAAACTTTTGAAAATTATTCCAAAGTGGGAAATACAATTTCAGCTTCAATACCAATAGCACTTAAAGATGCAAGTAATAAAGATAAATTAAAAAATAACAGTCTGGTGGTAGTTGCTGGTTATGGAGTTGGTTTGTCTTGGGGTTCTGCTTTAATAAAATGGAGCAAAATAAAATGATAATTAAATTAAAAAAAGTTTTTACACCTAATGCAACAAGTGACCTTCTGGTATTTAATTCTCTGAAAATTTTAAAAAAAAAGGGATCTGATATTCTTGATCTTGGTTGTGGAACTGGGTTTGTTGGTCTAACAATAGCTAAAAATTTAAAATATAAAAATAATTACTACTTTTCTGATATTTCAAAAAAAGCAATATTATTATGTAGAAAAAATGCAAAAAAAAATAAAATTAAAATTGAAGCAAAAGTTGGCGCATTATATAAACCTTGGAAAAATAAAAAATTTGATCTTATTGTCGAATCTGTATCTGCTATAGCAAAAAAAGTAGCAGACATATCTCCTTGGTACACTAATAACATTCCCTGTGCTTGTGGTGAAGATGGTACGATTTTAGTATCTCGAGTTTTAAAAGAAAGTAAAAAATATTTAAAAAAAAATGGTAAACTTATTTTTCCTATAGTCAGTTTATCAAACAAGAAAAAAATATTAAAAATTGCAAAAAAATATTTTAAGACAGTAAGGCTAATACAATCAAAAGACTGGCCTTTACCAAAAAGTATGTATTCTAAATCATATTTATTAGAAAAATTAAAAAAAGTTGGTCTCATAAGCTATAAAAAGAAATTTGGTTTAATTTTATATACTTCTGATATATATATTGCCTATTAATAGAAACTATTAATATAAATGAAAAAGAAACCCTCAAAAAAAATTATAATAGATTTAATAGCAAAGAAGTTAAAAATGCCTTCTGTTAAAGTTGAAAAAATTGATAATTTTTCTAAGATGAGTAGTTGGGATTCTTTAGCCCAACTAGAAATACTAAGTGCTTTAGATGCAAAACTTAATAATAAAGTAAATAAAATAAAAAATATTTCTGAAGTAAAAAGTGTCAAAAAAATTATCTCATTGCTGAAAAAAAAATCACTTATAAAATGAATGAGTCAATCAAAAAAATTACTACTCAACAATTGGACCAAGAAATATAATATTAAAGAAGTCTATATTGGTACTATCCTTCAAAAGAAAACTATTAGTTATTTAAAAAATCAAAATTATATTGAATATGAAGGAATTAATAACATATTGCAGCTAAACTATAATAAAAAATTTCCGATAGGCTATGTAATTAAATTAAAAAATAAAGTTGTAGGTTTTGTGGGAACTCTTTTTTCAAAAAGAAAAATAAATAATAAAAATTATTTATATTGCAATATTCATACATGGGTCGTAGACAAAATTCATAGAGTTGCCTCTCATTTACTTTTTAAAGCATTGTTAAGAAAAAGTTGTATTGTTACTGTTCTAAGTCCACAAAATAGATTAATTGATATATTTAAAAAAATGGGCTTTCAGACAATTCAAATGAGTTATAAAATTATTTTTTTTAATATTTTTAAAATATTATTTTATAAAAAATCATATCTAATTGAAAAAAACCCAGCAAAAATTCAAACAAGTTTATCGAAAAAAGATCTCAAGATTTATAAAGATCATAACCACAAAACTTTTATAAAATTTAATATTGCAAACATAAATAATAAATCTAGTTATTGTTTGGTTATTGCAAAAATTATTAAGAAGAAGAAATATTTTAAAGTATTAAATATATTATATGTTTCAAACTTATCTTTTTTTCAAAAAAATTGGGACTCTATTAATGTTGAATTATTTAAAACTTATAAAGTATTTTTTTATGGCCATTATTTTATAAGAAAAACTGATTGTATTTTTTTGAGTAAATTAAGTTTATCAATCAATTTTAAAAAAGCTATCTGTGTAAAAAATCTACCTAAAAAGTTTATTTTTAATACTTTATATTCCGAAGCAATTTAGTAATTTTATAAAAATAATAATTAAAAAAATTTTATTATTGTAATTCTATATTTATTTTTTCAGCACTGGAAAAACAGGATTAACTTTTAAAAAAAGTTTTTGATATTCTTGTTTAATACATTTGTTTGAAATATATATAATATCTTTAGATTTAACTATCTTTTCTGCATCTGAATTTTGAATTCCATATTGTAACCAAAAAACTTTTGCCCCAATTTTGATAGTTTCTTTAGCAAAATTCGGGGCTTCATTTGAAGGCCTAAATACATCTACTATATCAATTGGTATAGATATATCCTCTAACTTGGAAACTACAGTTTCTCCATGTATTATCTCTCCAGCTGCAAAGGGGTTTACAGGTATTACTTTATAACCAAACTCTTGCATATACTTCATAACAATCGTTGAAGGTCTCCTTTTGATATTTGTTTTTACTTCTTTTTTTATTGCACTGACCCCAATCATTGCAATTGTTTTATTGGATAAAGCTTTTTTTATTAAATTTTCTTCTTTAATTTGATCGTCCATTATTTATTTTTCCATACTGGATTTCTTTTTTCTAAAAAAGCAGAAATTCCTTCATGCGCATCAATGAACATCATATTTTCTGCCATTACTTTACTCGTGTATTTATAAGCTTTTTTAATTGGCATTTCTAATTGTTTATAAAAAGCTTTTTTTCCAATTTTAATTAATAGATTTGATTTTGAAGAAATTTTTTTAGCTAATTTAAAAACCTCTTCCTCTAATAATGACGCTGGATAATGATCATTAATTAGACCAATCTTTTTTGCATATTTTGCGTCTATAGGATCGCCAGTTAGCAACATTTGCATTGTACTTTTTCGATTAACTTTTCTGCTAACTGCCACCATTGGGGTGCTACAAAATAATCCTATATTTACTCCAGGAGTAGCAAATATTGCTTCATCTGAGCTAATAGCTAAGTCGCAACTCGCTACAAGTTGGCATCCTGCAGCAAATGCTGCTCCATGAACTTTTGCTATAACTGGTTTTTTACCTTCAATGATTTCTAACATCAAGTTAGAGCATAGACTAAATAGTTTTTTATATTTTGTTTTGCTCTTAAGAGATTTTACTTCTTTTAAATTGTGACCAGCGCTGAATCCCTTTCCAGAGCCTTCAATAATAATAACTCTAGTTTTATTATCTTTATTTAATTTTTTAAAAGTATTAATTAATAATTTAAGTGTTAATGCAGAAAGAGCGTTATAAGTTTTTGGTTCATTAAGAATAATTCGGGATATGCCATTTACTGAAGATTTAACTATAATATTTGAATTATTTTTCATAAACTAAATTTTGCATTTTTTTTAGAATAAGTCACCTATTTGCTTATAGATAAATTAATTATAAACAAGTATAAGTAAAGAAATAATGTTAGAAAAAATTGAAATTCTTGCTGTAATAATAGTTCTTTTGCTTGCTTTTTATTTTGTAATTTGGTTGGGGGCTAAAGGAAATAATAGATCTCCTTCATCGCCTGAGATTTCGAGATACTTATTTGGGGTTCGTATGTTAATTTTGCTTATTGCCATAGTTTCGCTAATTTTCTGGCTATTATTCTAATTATGAAGTTTCGAATCGAGTATGACAGCTTAGGAAAAATTAAAGTCCCTGCTGATAAATATTGGGGAGCTAGTACCCAAAGATCAAATAAATATTTTGACATAGGAGATTTTTTAGTAAGACCTATTGTAATAAAATCTATTGCTATGATTAAAAAAGCTGCCGCAATAGTTCACCTGAAAAATAAGGATATTGATCAAAAAATAAGTAA
>CACIPU010000013.1 GCA_902588625.1 uncultured Pelagibacteraceae bacterium
AGCTTTAAATAATCCATTAATAGATGAATATTCTTTAAAGGGAGCAAAAGGACTTTTAGTTAATATAACAGGTGGAAACGATCTTACTATGTTTGAGGTAGATGAAGCTGTAAATAAAATTAGAGCAGAAGTAGACCCAGAAGCTGAATTGATATTTGGTTCAATCGAAGATGAAAATTTAAATGGAAAAATTAGAGTTTCTATTGTAGCTACATCTTTAGATGGCCAATCTCCACAAACAAAACCAATTATTAGTATGGTCCATAGATTACAAAATAGAAATAATAATTTTGTAGAAAAACCTACAAATATAATTCCAAACACTCAACCAACATTACAAGCAACACAAGGTGCTACAGCCCTGGATATGAATAATATTATTGATCAAAATATTGAAATTCAGGAAAAACATGAAGAACAGAATGAAAATGAAAAATCTATTGAAAATGTATCAATGGAAAGTGCTGCTTATCTCCAGAATATCCAAGATGATCAAAGCCAAGAGAGCGATCAAACCAAAGAGGAAGATATCCCAACATTTGAAGTAGATAGCATTGAACTTTCTACTCCTGAACTTTTTTCAAATAATCCTGATCATGAAAATGAATTTAACCAAGATAACAATCATGCACAAGAACCGGAAGTATTCGATAATCTTAAAAAAGAAGAAACAAATGAAATAAAAGAGCCAGAAATGTTCGAAGAGGATAACTTGGAGGAAAACTTTGAAATACCAGCTTTTTTACGAAGACAAAAAAATTAAATGGAAAGAAAACAAGAAATATATGAATGCCACCATGTCATTGGAAAAAATAAAACATTATCCAGTGATGCTGAACCAAGTATTAAGCATAATATCCCCTCAACATGGTGGCACGATAGTTGATTGCACTTTTGGAGCGGGTGGATATTCAGAAGCTATTTTGAAATTTCCTCAAACAAAAGTTATAGCTATCGATAGAGATAAATTAGTTAAGCAACATGCTGATAAATTAACAAAAAAATTTCCATCAAGATTTAATTTTTTTACAGAAAAATTCAGTAATTTAAATAAAGTTATAGGGAATAAAATTAATCCAAGAGTAATAATATTTGATCTTGGAACCTCTTCTCTTCAATTATTAGATAAGGATAGAGGATTCTCTTTTAATTCAAAAAATAATTTAGATATGGAAATGGGTTTAAATAATTTATCTGCTTACGATGTAATAAATACTTTCGATAAAAAAGATTTAGCAACTATCATAAAAGTCTTAGGAGAGGAAAAAGATGGAAAAATTATTGCTAATCAAATTGACAAATATAGGAAAAAACAACCAATAAAAAATTCTGAGCAACTTGCCTATATAATCAAAAGGGCAAAAAAAAACTATGGAAATTATAAAAAAAATCCAGCAACACAAACATTTCAAGCAATTAGAATTTTTGTTAATAAAGAATTAACAGAATTAATATCAGGATTGATTGAAGCTACAAAAATTCTTTCTAGCAATGGAATTCTTGTAGTAGTTAGTTTTCATTCGCTAGAAGACAAAATAGTTAAAAACTTTTTTAATCTTTATTCTAGCTTAAAAAAGAACCCTTCAAGATATTTACCTTTAAAAGAAATAACACCTAATTTATTTAAAATTATATCTAAGAAACCTTTTATACCTAGCCTTAGCGAACTAAAAGAAAACATTTCTTCAAGATCCGCAAAACTTAGATATGCAATCAGAAGCAGCAATCCTTTTATATATCCAGAAGAGTTTAAAAATAAATTTTTTAATTATGAAGATTTAGAAAAAGGCACCTCATGATTAATAAAGATAAATGGATTAAAACATTACCAACTGCTACTTTCAATACTGATCAAAAAATTGACCAATTAGACCATGACAGATGGGAAAGTACTTTAATTAAAAAAAACAGTTTTAGTTCTGTAAAAAAATATTCACTTTTAACTTTAACATTCATATTTGGCTTATTAGTTGTTTCAGTTGTAAAAAATCAAACAAGAATTTTAGAAAAAGAAATAGAATCTTTAAATGCTTCTCTTAAATCTATAGAGTTTAATTTAGCCCAATCAATCTTAGACAATGAGGTTATAACATCTCCAGAAAACATATCAAAACTAGCAGAAGAATATCTTAATACTGATTTAAGATCGTATAAAAAATCTCAAATTAAAAGTTTAAATAATGCGCAAGAAGAAAATTTTATTTCATCCAAAAGCAAAAAGAAGACTGCCAAAAATAATGAAAAAAAATTATCCCAAGAAGTTAAGCTAAGAGTTTCAAAAAAAATAGAAAATAAAAAAAAGGAAATAAAAAAATTACAAGAACTTTATAATGACCCTAAAAGTATACCCGATGAAGTAAAAGGAAAAATTGCAAAAAAAATAAAAGAAAAAAAATTTGAACTTAAAAGTCTTTATGAGTCACCAAAGGAAGTATTTACTTTTGAAAGATTTGGAAAATGGAGCATAATTCAAGTTGCAAAACTTTTAATAGGAATGCCTGTTATACCAGGAAGATAGTGTCCAATGAAAAAAAAAAGTTTTCATTTTGAAGATTATACTGAGTCAAAAATAAATGAGAAAAATAGTAGTAATAATTTTATAGAAATTTCCTCTAGTAGAGTTATATTTTTATCAACTATTTTTTTATTTTTACTGTTTGTATGCAGTATTAAAGTTATTTATTTGTCCCTATCTCCAAAAAAAGAATTTAACATAAAATCAAGTAAAGTAGAATTTGTAAAAAACAGAAGAGACATTGTTGATAGAAATGGCTCTGTTGTAGCAACGAATGTCAATCTTTATGATGTAGGTATAAGACCTCAACTGCTTGGAGATCAAGAAAAAAAACAACTACTAATTAAACTTGCATTATTAATTCCAGATCTTAATCTCATTAAAATTAAAAAAAAATTAAAAAAAAATGAATTCTTTTGGCTTGGGAAAAGGTTAACACCACAAGAAAAGGATGAAATATGGTTAATAGGTAATAAATCTTTCGAATTTCAATCAAAACCTTCTAGGATATATCCGCAGAGTTATTTATTTAGCCACATACTAGGTCAAACAGATGATACTAATAATGGCATATCGGGAATTGAAAAATTTTTAAATACAAATTTAATAAACAAAAATAAAATTGAAACACCTATAAACTTAACTTTAGACTCAAATTTACAACATTTAATAAGAGACGAATTAGTAAAAGCTCAAGAAGACTTTTATAACATAGGCAGTGCTGCGGTTTTGATGAATGTTAAAAATGGAGAAATCTTATCTTTAATTTCTTTACCAGATTATGATCTCAACAAAAGAGTTTCAATTCAATCAGAAAAATACATAAATAAGATAACTTTAGGAGTTTATGAACTAGGATCTGTATTCAAAACATTTACTATTGCGGCAGCCTTAGAAAATGAACTGATAAACCCAAACACGATATTTAAAAATTTAGAAAAAACTTTAAATTGTGGTGATTACACAATAAGTGAACATGATAAATTACCACAAAACCTAAGTGCTGAACAAATTTTAGTACGTTCCTCAAATATTGGTGCAGTTCGTATTGCACAAAAGCTTGGAGTAGAAAAATATAGATCTTTTTTAAATTCTTTGGATTTGTTAGATACAATTAACTTTGATTTATTAGAAGTGGGAACACCATTAAATTTTAATTGGGGAAAATGTAAGCTTGCAACTACATCTTATGGGCATGGAATTACAACAACTCCATTACAGATAGCAAAAGCTTACGCTACTTTAGTCAATGGAGGTTATGAAGTTACACCTACTATTTTAGCAAATAAATTAAAAAATCCAAAAAAAAGAGAACGGGTAATTTCAAAAAAAACTAGTAACGCAATAAATATAATGTTGAGAAAAGTTGTTAGTTTAAATGAAGGTACAGCAAATTTTGCAAATATAGAAGGCTATGAAGTAGCAGGAAAAACAGGAACTGCAGTAAAGTATAATTCAAAAAATAAATTAAATACTTTTGTCTCAATTTTTCCATCAAGCAATCCCCAATATTTATTGTTAGTAATGTTAGATGAACCTAAACCTGCACCTAATTATGTATATAAATTTCCATCATCGTTAAAATTTCCTAATGGGTACAATTACAAAGGAGAGAATAGAAATACTTCAGGTTGGAATACAGTAGTTGTAGCAGGCAAGATTATAGAAAAAATTGGTCCTATTTTAGCCACAAAGAATTTACAAGCTTCTACTAACTTTTAAATGCTTTTAGGAAATTTAATTAAATCTGCAAATAAAAAATATCGCAATACAGTCATTAAGGGAGTCTCTTTTGATAGTAGGAAAATTAAAAAAGGAGACATTTTTTTTGCAATATTAGGTAAAAAAGAATCAGGTAATAAATTTATTGATGAAGCAATATCAAAAGGTGCCTCTGCGGTAGTTAGCAACAAATTTATTAAAAATAAGTATTTTAAAGCACCTTTAATTACTGTTAAAGATACTAGAAAAAGTTTGGCAGAAGCTTGTTCAAATTTTTATAAGAAAAAACCAAAAAATATAGTTGCAGTAACAGGAACTAATGGAAAATCTTCTGTTGCTGATTTTTTTTATCAAATATTAAAATTAAATAAAGTTCCAGTAGCTTCTATTGGAACACTGGGAATTATTTCAAAAAAATATAGAAAAAAAACCAGTTTAACCTCAGTTGATCCTTTATTGTTACACCAGAGTCTCCAAATATTAAAAAAAAATAAAGTTAATAATGTAATTTTAGAAGCCTCAAGTCACGGTTTGGATCAGAAACGAATAGACAATTTAGATATTAAAACAGGTATATTTACAAATTTTAGTCACGATCATCTTGATTATCATAAAAATTATAAAAATTATTTTAATTCAAAAATGCACTTATTTAAAAATATTCTTAGAAATAATTCAAAAATAATTAGCGACCAGAATAATAAAGAGTTTAAAATAATCAAAAGTATTGCAAAAAAGAAAAAAATTAAAATTACTTCGATAGGTCAAGATTTTGGAGATATAAGGATACTCAGTAACTCTTACAAAGATAACAATCAAGTTATTAGAATCTTAGTTGGCTCAAAATTCTTTTTATTAGAAATTCCACTTATAGGATATTTTCAAATTAAAAATTTACTTATGGCAGTTCTAGCTGCTAGGAATTGTGGAATAAAACAAAAAAAAATTTTTAATCAATTAAAAAAAATAAAACCCGTTCCAGGTAGATTGGAATGTGTTAGTAAACTCAACAAAAATTCTAAAATTATTATTGATTTTGCGCACACGCCTGATGCATTAGAGCAAAGCTTAAAATCAATTAAAAAACAATTTAAAAGCAAAATTATAGTTGTTTTTGGTTGTGGCGGAGAAAGAGATGAAAAAAAAAGAAAGTTAATGGGTTTAATCGCAAAAAAATATTGTAGAAAAATTTTTGTAACAGACGATAATCCAAGAAATGAAAACCCTAAAAAAATTAGAAGAGAAATTATTCAGGGATGCAAAAAATCAGCTGTTGAAATCGGAAATAGAAAAGAAGCAATAAGACTAGCAATAAATGAAATGGGACCAAAAGATATACTTTTAGTTGCTGGTAAAGGACACGAAAACACACAAGATTATGGTAACAGAACTTTAAACTTTTCAGATAAGAAAGTTATAAAAGCAATAATAAAAAAAAAAATTTATTCTTTCAAAAAAAAAAAATCCAATGACTCATTGTTAAAAAAAGTTTTTTCTAATAAAAAACTAAAAAATATAAATTATAATGGTGTATCGATTAATACTAAAACTACCAAAAAAAATGATTTATTTTTTGCAATTCGTGGAAAAAATAATGATGGTCATAATTATATAAAAGAAGCTTTAAAAAAAGGTGCATGCAAATTAATAATAAGTAAACAAATAAAAAATGTTCCTAAAAACAAAACTATACAAGTTAAAAATACTTTATTATCGCTGAACAATTTAGCTAAAACTACCAGAGATAATACGTTAGCTAAAATTATTGGAATTACTGGAAGTGTAGGAAAAACCACATTAAAAAATTTGATTAGTTTCACTTTAAAAAGATATGGGAAAGTTTATCAATCACCACACTCCTATAACAATAAGTTTGGAGTTCCTTACAGCTTATCGAATTTAAAAAATAATATAAATTATGGTGTTTTTGAAATTGGAATGGATAAGAAAGGTGAGATAAATAAACTATCAAGTTTAGTTAAACCAGAAATTGCTGTTATTACTAATATAGGTGAGGCACACTTTAAAAATTTTAAAAGTTTAAAAGATATCGCAAAAGCTAAATCAGAGATAATTGATAATATATCTGATGATGGGCATTTAGTTTTAAATAAAGATGACAAATTTTATAAATTTTTTTTTAATAAGGGAAAAAAAAATAATGTAAATATAATCTCATACAGCCTAAAAAGAAAAACAGATATTTTTTTAAATAATATAAAAAAAATTAATAAAATTTACAGGTTAAAAGTTATTGTGAAAGGAGAAACTCTTTATTTTGATACCTTAAATACAAATCAAAATATTTTAAATAATATTTTAGCTTGTATTTCTGTTTTATCTTTACTTAATATAAATTTAAAAAAACTTAAGAAGATCTTTACCAGATTTTCCTTACCTGAAGGAAGAGGAGATATAAAAACTATTAAAAAATTTAAAAAAATTTTTAAATTTGTCGATGAAAGTTATAATGCAAATCCACTATCAATGAATTCAGCTATAAACAATATAAATAAAATTAAAATGAAAGGTAAATCAAAAAAATTAATTCTTCTTGGCGATATGAAGGAACTAGGAAGTAAGTCAATAAAATTGCACAAAAAATTATCAATTTCGATTAATAAAAGTAATATTGATAAAGTTTTTGTATACGGGAAAGATATAAAAAGTACTTTTAGTTATTTATCTAAAAATAAAAAAGGCAAAATATTCAAAAACCTTCAAGAAGCTTACGAGCATATAGGCAAAATTGTTAATAATAATGATTTATTTATGGTAAAAGGATCAAATTCAACAGGATTGAATCAATTTTCAAAAAATATTAAAAGGTAATCACCAGTGCTTTATAATTTATTTATATCATTAATCGATCAATTCTCTGCGTTGAATGTATTTCGTTATTTAACTTTTAGAACTGGTTTATCGGTAATGTCTTCTATGATTATAGTTTTCTTGGTCGGTGGGCCATTTATAAAATTTATAGAGTCCCACAAATTTACTGGACCTATAAGAGATGATGGCCCTAAAGATCATATTATAAAGAAAGTCGGAACTCCAACAATGGGAGGTATACTAATTTTGATTGGTATTCTTTTTGGCACTTTATTATGGGCAGATTTGAATAATTCTTACATATGGGTTTTGCTTATGGTTGCAACAAGTTTTGGTTTACTTGGTGCTTTAGATGATTATTTAAAAATAAAGCATAATAATTCAAAAGGTATATCATCAGGTGCAAAAATTATTTTTCAAATTATTCTTTCTTTAATTGCTGTTTTATTATTAATAAAATATGGGAACAACGAACACATAAGAAATTTATATTTCCCTTTTTTAAAAAATTTAACAATAAATTTAGGCTTATTTTTTATACCATTTACAATTTTTATAATTGTCGGATCTTCTAACGCAGTAAATTTAACTGATGGTTTAGACGGTTTAGCTACAGTCCCTGTAATGCTTGTAGCTTTATCTTTTACACTTATTTGCTATGTCGTTGGGAATACTGTTTTTTCAGAATATTTACAAATACCCTATATCGCGAATGTTGGTGAAGCTTCAATTTTTTGTGGTTCAATAGTTGGATCATGCTTAGGGTTTTTATGGTACAACGCTCCACCAGCAAAAATTTTTATGGGCGACACAGGATCATTGTCACTTGGTGGATCTTTAGGTGCTGTTAGTGTTATAGCAAAACATGAAATAGTATTAGGTATTGTAGGTGGGATTTTTGTTTTAGAAACAGTATCTGTAATTATACAAGTAGTTTCTTTTAAGCTTACTGGAAAAAGAGTATTTATGATGGCTCCTCTCCATCATCATTTTGAAAAAAAGGGATGGCCCGAGTCAACAGTTGTAATTAGATTTTGGATTATATCAATAATTTTGGCATTAATAGGATTAGCTACACTTAAGTTAAGGTAGTCAATGACACCACAGCAAAAATATAAAAATAAAAAAATTGCTGTATACGGTATGGGAAAAACGGGTCAATCAGCCGTAAATGCATTTAAAAAATTAAAAGCGAGAGTGTATTGTTGGGATGATAATACAAATTTGAGAAAAAAAATAAAAAAATTTAATTATGAATTAAGTAAATTTTGGCTTAATAAATCACCAGTTGATTATATAGTTGTTAGTCCAGGTATAGATATAAAAAAAAATAAATTAAAAAAATATTTTAAAAAAAATAAAAAAAAAATAATTACAGACTTAGATTTATTTTTTGAATTAAATAAAAATATCGAAATAATTTCTATTACTGGTACTAACGGTAAGTCTACAACATGTAAATTAGTTGAAAAAATTTTAAAAACTGCAAAATTCAAAGTAAAAACTCTTGGAAATATTGGAGAACCTATCTTGCTTTCAAATATTAAAAATAAAAAATGTATTATTATTTTAGAAGTGTCATCTTACCAATTAGAATACTCTAAAATCTTTAGATCTAGACATGCTGCAATATTAAATATTTCTCCTGACCATCTAGAAAGACATAAAAATATAACTAATTATATAAAAGCAAAATCAAGAATATTTTTGGCGCAAAAAAAATTAGATAATACATATATAAATTTTAACAATAAACATTCTAATTTTATTAAAAAAATATTTAAGTCAAATAATATAAAATCTAAACTAAATATTATTAATAAATTTAGCTATAAATTTTTATTAAAAAAAATTAAAAATAAAAATTTCGATAGCACAAGTAATTTAGAAAATTTATCCTTCGCTTACAAAATAGCTAAAAATTTAAATATATCAGACGAGACAATAGTTAAAGCTATAAATGGATTTAAGGGACTTCCTCATCGTCAAGAAATTATAATGTCTAATAAACAGTTACTATGTATTAACGATTCAAAAGCAACTAGTTTTGAAGCAAGTTTACAATCTTTAATAAATTATAATAAAATTTATTGGATTGTCGGTGGTCTTCCTAAGTTTAGAGATTATTTCAGTTTAAAAAAAGTAAGAAAAAATATAATCAAAGCATATGTTATTGGAAATAGTGCTACTTTCTTTGTTAATCAAATAAAAAAACATATTAAATACAAAGTTTCAAAAAATATTCATAACGCAATTAATGATATTTCAAAAGATTTAAATAATAATCATAATATTAAAAATACTATTCTATTTAGCCCTGCGGCCGCATCTTTTGATCAGTATGTTAATTTCGAATTAAGAGGAGTAGATTTTAAAAAATTAATAAATAGAAAATTTAAGCAAAAACTAAATGTTTAATTTTAGTAGAGAAAATACGAGTTTACTTGCAAGATGGTGGAGAAATGTCGATAAAGAGATCTTATTTTTGTTTGTACTACTCTTTTTACTAGGACTTTTTTTTTCTTTTTCATCAACTTCATCTGTAATAGCAGAAAAAATGAATAAGCAAACGTATTATTTTTTTTCCAAGCATTTAACTTTCGTTTTAATATCATTTATTTTAATTTTTTTTATTTCTAACTTAAATAAAAATAATTTAATAAAATATTTACCCCTTTTATTTATTTTTTCTTTACTATTACTTTCCCTTGTTCCTTTATTAGGTGTTGAAGTTAAAGGATCAAAAAGATGGATGGATTTTCCTTTTCTTCCAAGGTTTCAGCCAGTTGAACTAGTAAAACCTTTATTCGTTGTTTTTATTGCAAAAGTTATTGTTCTTGATAATAAAGCCAATATTTACAATAGATATTTGTATTCTTTTTTAATTTTATTATTTATTATTATATTTTTAATTAATCAGCCAGATCTTGGACAAACTTTATTATTAACTTTAACTTGGGTTTCAATGATTTTTATTTCAGGATTCAATATGTTAGCTTTATTAATATTAGGTCTCATTTTTTTAACAATTATTTTTTCATTAATATTTTTTATACCTGATAAATTTGGTTATATTTTTTCGAGAATTAAGACATTTATAGATCCAAAAGCAGGCGATAATTTTCAGTCTGAAAAAGCGTTAGACGCAATTAAACAAGGGGGATTAACCGGTCAAGGTATGGGAGAAGGAATTTTAAAAGATAAAGTACCAGAATCACATACAGATTATATAATTGCGGTAATTTCTGAAGAATTTGGAGCAATATTTATTTTTTTTATAATTATTATTTTTTTATTAATTGGATACAAGGTTTTAAATCAAATTTTTTTAAAAAAGAATGAATTTTTAAAACTTGCCTTATCTGGACTTGTATTACTTTTAATTATTCAAACATTTATTCATATAGGTGTAAATATTAGATTGTTACCCACAACTGGTATGACACTTCCTTTTTTAAGTTATGGAGGATCTTCTTTAATAGGAAGTTCAATTATTGCAGGAGTTATTTTAAATTTTACAAGAAAAGATTTTACAAGGAATTTTATATATGAATAAAAAAATAATTTTTGCAGCAGGAGGCACAGGTGGTCATATTATTCCTACTATTAATTTAATGAAACATTTTTCAGAAAGAGGATATGAAGTTTTATTAGTTACAGATAAAAGAGGTGAAGTTTTTACAAAAAATTATTCTAAATTTAAAACATATTTACTTAGAACAGGCACGCCTACAAATAAAAACTTTATTAAAAAAATTATATCGTATTTCGTTATCTTTTTTTCTATGATTCATTCAATTATAATATTAAAAAAAGAAAAACCAGATTTGGTTATTGGATTAGGAGGTTATGTATCATTCCCTATTTCATTTACATCAAAATTTTTTAATTTACCCCTAGTTATTTATGAGTGTAACATTGTATTGGGAAGAACTAATAAATATTTACTACAGATTGCTAAAAAGATTTTTTTAGCTCACAATATACAAAATTTTCCAGAAAAGTATAAAAACAAGTCTTATGAAACTGGTACAATTTTAGATAAAAAAATTATTAATAATTTTAATTTTAAAGAAAAAGCTAATAATAATTTATCCATTTTAGTTTTAGGTGGCAGTCAAGGAGCAGAGATTTTTGGAAGAATAGTACCCACAGTAATAAAAAAGATTAAAGATAAGGGTTATAATATTGAGATAAATCAACAATGTACTCAAAATCAGAAAAAAGAATTAGAAGATTATTATAAAAAAAATAGTATTAAGAATTATCTTTTTGAATTTGATCCAAATATATTAAAATTGACATCATCTTCTCATTTAGCAATATCAAGATGCGGGGCATCAACAACCGCAGAATTAGCTCATACTTTTACACCGTTTATAGCAATCCCACTTTTAAATTCAATTGATAACCATCAATATTTAAATGCAAAATTCTATGAAAGCCTGGGTTGTTGCTGGATTTTAGAAGAAAAAAATTTTAATACTGAAAACTTATTTAATTTAATTATAGATATTATAAAAGATAAAAATAAATTAACAAATATGAAAAGTAATATGAAAAAGATTTCTAACAATTTAGTTTATGAAAAAATAGAAAGTCAAATTATTAAATTGATACAAAAATGAAAATTAATATTGCTAGCAATGAATTGATCCATTTTATTGGAATTGGCGGAATAGGAATGAGCGGTTTAGCTCAAATTATGCAAAATATGGGATTCTCAATTCAAGGAAGCGATTCAAATGAAAATAAAAATACAGAAAGATTAATTGGTTCGGGTATTAAAGTTTATTATGGCCATAGCAAAAAAAATTTAAAAAAAGCCACTATGGTCATTATTTCTTCAGCAATAAAAAATAATAATAAAGAACTTAGAGCTGCAAAGAGTAAAAAATTACCAATATACAAAAGAGGAGATATGTTAGCTAATATAATTTCACTTAAAAAAAATATTATAGTTAGTGGATCACATGGAAAAACAACAACAACATCTTTAGCTGCAAATATTTTAGTTGAAGCAGGCTTAGACCCAACTGTAATCAATGGGGGAGTTATAAATTCTCTTAAGAATACGGCGCAACTAGGTAAAGGTGATTGGGCTGTAATCGAATCAGACGAGTCGGATGGAAGCTTTTTAAAACTTCCTGTTACATATTCAATTATTACTAATATTGATAAAGAACATTTAGATTATTATGGAAGTTTTGAAGTATTAAAAAAAAATTTTAAAAAATTTATGAAAAAAACACCATCTTTTGGAAAATCGATCGTATGCATAGATGACATTCATTCAAAATCTTTGTTACGTAATAGTAAATTTAAGAATTTTTTAAGCTACGGTTTTGATAAAAAATCAAATTTTCATATAAATAATGTTAAAAAAAATAAAAATTATACTACTTTTGATTTAACAGTTAACATTTCTGGAAGTAAAATTTATAAAATTAAAAAAATTAAAATAAATTTGTTTGGTGATCACAATATAAGAAATGTGACAGCGGCAATTACAGTTGCGGTAAATCTTGGAATAAAACAAAACAAAATTAAAAAGGCATTAAAAAAATTTATGGGGATTCAAAGAAGATTTACTAAGGTTTTTTCTTTTGAAAAAAAAGAATTTTTTGACGATTATGCCCATCACCCAACTGAAATAAAAGCGGTAATAAAAGGAGCGAGGGAAGTATATAAAGAAAGGAAAATAATTTCTGTTTTTCAGCCACATAGATATTCAAGAGTTAAAAATTTAAAAAAAGAATTTGCTCAGTCGTTTAAACTTAGTAATGAAGTAATTCTTTGTCCTGTGTATTCCGCTGGTGAGAAGATAAAATATAATTTTAATCAAACAGATTTTTCAAAACAAATATCAAAAGAATCATGCACTCAAGTAATTAATATATTCAATAAAAATGAATTAAAAATATTTTTAAAGAAAAACTTAACAAAAAATGAAGTAGTTATTTGTATGGGAGCAGGAAGTATTTCAAATTGGATAAGAGAAATTGGAGCTGAGTTAAAATGGATTTAATTTCACAAATTAAAAAAATAGAGAGTAAAATTTCAAGTAAAATTTTATTTAATGAAAAACTTTCAAACTATTCATGGTTTAATGTGGGGGGGCCTGGAAAAGTTTTTTTTACACCACGAAATCTTAATGAATTATCTATATTTTTAAAAAACATAAAAAATTTTGACAATATAAAAATATTAGGAGTTGGATCTAATACATTAGTTCGAGATGGTGGTTTTAGTGGAATAATAATAAGACTAGGAAAAACTTTTGCACACACCTCAATACTGGGTAATGATAGAATAATAGCTGGAGGATCAGTATTAGATAAAAGCCTTTCAAATTTTGCTATGCAAAATTCATTATCAGGGTTTGAATTTTTATCGTGTATACCTGGTACGATTGGAGGAGGAATTCGAATGAATTCTGGTTGTTATGGTGAAGATATATCTAAAATTCTAATTTCAGTTCAAGTGATGGATTTTAATGGAAAAGTTCACATAATTTATTCATCTGATATAAAATTTAATTATAGGGATTGTAATTTAGAAGATAATCTTATTTTTATAAGCGCTACTTTTCAAGGAGTAAAAAAAGATAAAGCTGAAATTAAAAAAAAAATAGATTATCTAGTTGAAAAGAAAAAAAAAGATCAACCATCAAAAATAAAAACATGTGGAAGTACATTTAAAAATCCAAAAAATAATAAAGCATGGAAACTTATAAGAGACTCAGGATGTGCAGGAATGAAATTTGGAGAAGCACATATTTCTGAAAAACATTGTAATTTTTTTGTAAATGAAGGTAATGCAAAATCTTCAGATTTAGAAAACCTAATTAAAGTAGTTAAAAAAAAAGTCTTGGAAAAAACTGGGATCAATCTTGAACTAGAAATTAAAATAATTGGAGAAAATTTTGAAGAATAAAATTGTTGTTCTTTTAGGAGGTTTATCTGGTGAAAGAAAGATTAGCTTTCTTACAGGAAAAGCTTGCACAAAAGCACTTAAAAAAAAGGGTTATAAAGTAAATCAAGTAGATGCAAAAGGAAATTTTGTAAACAAAATAATTAGTATAAAACCAAAAGTAATTTTTAATGCTCTCCACGGTAAATATGGTGAAGATGGATTTGTACAAGGTATACTTGAAAATTTAAAAATTCCTTATACTCACTCTGGTATTTTAGCTTCAAGTTTAGCAATGGATAAAGAATTATCTAGAATAATATTTAAAAAGAATAAAATAAGAGTTCCAAAATATTTTTTATTAAAGCAAAATTTTAAAGGCAATTTACAAAAAAAGTTGAAAAGTAAAAAGATTAAATTTCCAATAGTTATTAAACCTATAAATGAAGGTTCTAGTATAGGTGTTTACATATGTAAAAACAAAAAGGAATTTTATAAAAATTTCAATAATTTGAAGCGCAAGTATAGTAAAATTTTAGTTGAAGAATATATAGCAGGAAAAGAAATTCAGGTAGCAGTAATGGGAAATAAGTCTTTAGGAGCAATTGAGCTAGTTCCAAAAAGAAAATTTTACGATTATACAGCTAAATATTCTTCAAAAGCTAAAACAAAACATATTATGCCAGCAACTCTTTCTAAATCACAATACAAAGAATCACTTTTTTTAGCATTTAAAGCACATAAAGCTTTAGGATGTAGAGGAGTTACGAGATCGGATTTTAAGTTTTATAATAACAAGTTCTATCTGTTAGAAACAAACACTCAGCCAGGAATGACTAAATTGTCTTTAGTTCCTGAAATAGCAAAATACTGTGGAAAAAGCTTTGAAGATTTAGTTGTTTGGATGGTTAAAGACGCTAGCAATAATAGATGAATAAAACTTACAAAATTATTACTTTAATTTTTATATTTATTTTATTTTCTTCTTATAATCCAAATGATCTTAACTCAAATACTGGGGAAAAAAAAAATTTTTTTTTAATAAAAAAAATAATAATAAACAATACTCAACTAGTAAATAAGAGTGTTATTCAAGAAAGATTAAATGCAATGTATAAAAAAAATATTTTCTTAATAAAAAGAAAATATATTCAAGAATCATTACAAAAAATCGATTTTTTAGAAAAAATAGAGGTAAAGAAGAAATATCCTGATACAATAATAGTAAGTGTTATTGAGACAAAACCTATCGCAACAATATATAAAAATCAAAAAAAATATTTTTTAGACACATCTTCAAATTTAATACCATTTAGTGAAATTAAAGATATTAAAAACTTACCAAATGTGTTTGGTGAAGGAAGTCAAAAACATTTGGTAAACTTTGTTAAAAAACTAGAGAAAAATAATTTTCCTATCAACAAAATAAAAAGTTTTTCCTATTTCCCGATTGGTAGGTGGGATTTACAGTTTGAAAATAATAAAATAATTAAATTTCCTTACAATCTTTCAGATATATTAATTGTAAAAATTAGTAAATTGTTAAACGATGAAGATTTTAAAAATTATAATATCATTGATTTGAGGGTAGATGGTAAGATAATAGTAGAATAATGAATGATGACAATCCTATAGGTATAATTGAGCTTGGAAATAAAAATTTTACGTGTTTAATTTTTAAAACGAATAAAGATAAAAAAATAGAAGTGCTATCTACTTCCATCACCGCTTCAGATGGCATTTATAATGATGTCGTGCTTAATTTGAAAAAAGCCTCTAACGCAATTCGATTAGCAATAAGTACAGCTGAGAAAAAAGCAAAAATAACATTAAAGAAAATTAATGTAGTTTTTGAACAAACAGATTTTCTTTGTACAAGATTTTCAAAACATAAAAAAATAGATGGTTCCAAAATACACAGAAACGATATTGAATTTTTATTAAAGGAGGCAAAAAAACAGTTAATACATAATGATAAAAATCAATCAATAATACATATATTTAATCATAACTATGTTGTTGATGGTAAAATTTTTATTGAAGAGCCAATAAATGTTTTTGCTGATAATTTAACTCATGAAATGACATTTGTTACAACTCCAAAAAATAATTTAAAAAATATAAATCAGGTTTTTTTTGATTGCGATATTGAGATAGAAAAATTTTTTTCTCGAACTTTCACTTTAGCTGTAAATTTATTAACTCATAATAATTTACAAGCTGGGTGCATTTTAATAAATTTAGAATCCATGAGAACCAGTTTAGGTTTTTTTAAAAATTTAGCATTGATACACACGACATCAATTCCTATTGGCACAGATTATTTTATTCGGGATATTTCACAAGTTTGTTCATTAACTCAAAAAGAATCTCAGTTAATTATTAAAAATATTGATTTTTCTTTTAAGAACACAACAAATCTTTTTGATAAAGATAATTATCTAAAAGACGATTTCTTTATTGATTCAAATATAAGAAAAATAAGCAAAGATTTAATTTTTGATATTGTAAAAGAAAGATTAGACGAAATATTTGAATTATTGAAAAAAAGTCTAAAAACATCTGGTTTTAATCTTAATTCTGGAATTAATATAGTTTTAAATGGTGAAACATCAAACTTTTTAAACATTCAACTATATTGTGAAAATTTTTTTGGTTTAAATGTTACTACTAAAGACTTACCTGAAATAGATAAAAATTTTGCAGCATGTTTAGGTTGTGCTAAAATTATTAAGGACGGATGGGAAACTGAAGCAATTCCAGTAATTAAAGAAAAAAATCTTGAAAAGATGGGATTTTTTAAGAGAATCTTTACTAATTTTTGATAAAACTAAATTGTATTTTTTTGTAACATAATTTGTGTTTTAAGAATTTTTGGCATTTTATATAACCTAACCATGTCTTCCAATTTACAAAAAACAATCCAAAGCAACATAAAAATACAAGGTGTAGGCTTACACAGCGGTTTGAAAGGCAATCTTTGTTTAAAACCAGCTCCAGCTAATTCTGGAATTGTGTTTAAAAGAACTGACGTTGATAATCATAAAAGTATAATTGATGGAAGTTATAAAAATGTGAGTTCACCGATTCTTTGCACAAAAATTGTAAACTCTCATGGAGTTTCTATTTCAACAATTGAACATTTAATGGCAGCATTTTATGGAGAAGGAATAGATAATATTTTAGTTGAAATAGATGTGCCCGAAATTCCAATTATGGATGGATCTTCTTTTGATTTTGTAGAAGCAATTAGATCAGCAGGAATAGAAGAACAAAAAAGTACAAAAAAATTCATTAAAGTTTTAAAAAAAGTTGAAGTAAAAGAAGGACCTAAATATATTTCTATCGAACCATTGGCTAATGATTTAATAATTGATTTTGAAATAATATATAAAAATCCTTTAATAAGAACCAGAAGACATGAATTTAAATTAAGTAATGGAGATTTAAATTCAATATATAATTCAAGAACATTTTGTTTATACGAAGATATTGACCAAATTATAAACCAAGGTTTAGCTAAAGGTGGATCATTAGATAACGCTATTGTTGTAAAAGAAAATAAAATACTTAATGATAATGGATTAAGACATCGACACGAATTTGTAGATCACAAAATTTTAGACTGTTTAGGCGATCTAATGCTAGCAGGACACAGAATTTTTGGTCATATAAAAACATCTCAAGGAGGTCACCAACTTACCAATATTTTATTAAGAGATTTTTTATCAAATAAATCTAATTGGGCAATTGAAACCCTAGAAAAAAACTTGAAAAATGCTGAAGATGCCTCATACATTAGACCTTTTGCAGTTAATGCATAATAAATAATATTAAAGGAAATTGTAATAATAAAATTTTTTGATAAAATAGTAATTTATCTAAAATGTTTAAAAATTTATTAATTTTATTATTGTCATTTTTTCTTTTATTTTCTTGTTCTAAAAAAAATATTAAAGAAGAAACAGCTTTAGAACCAACAGATGAAGATATAGGCCAGGAACTTTACTATGAGGCAATTGAAGCCCTTAAAGATGGTGATGCATTTTATGCTGGAAAAAAATTTAAAGAAGCCGAAGGTTTGTTATCAAAATATTCATGGTCTGCTAAAGCTGCGCTTATGGCATCATATTCTGATTATTCAAGAAGCTCATATACAAGTGCAGTATTTGGTTTAGAAAAATATATAAATAATTATCCTGCAGATGAAAATATATCTTACGCTCATTACCTGATAGCTATGTGTTATTATGAACAAATTTTAGATGAAAAGAAAGATTTAAAACCTTTGTTAAAAGCAAAAGAGAAGTTTGAATTTATAATGGAAAATTATAATGATACAGATTATGGAACTGATGCTAGATTTAAATTAGATTTAATCATAGATCAATTAGCAGCTAAAGAAATGTCAATAGCAAGATTTTATATGAAAACAGAAAAATGGATACCTGCATTAAACAGACTTAAGATAGTAATAAAAGATTATGACAGAACTGTCTTTGTCGAAGAAGCCTTGCATAGAATTGTTGAGGTATACTATCGATTAGGATTAGAAAGTGAGGCTAAACAAGCTGCTTCAATCTTAGGATATAATTATAAATCTGGAGAATGGTATAAAAGAAGTTACAAAGTATTTAATAAAAAGTATGCACACAATAAAACAAAAAAGAAAAAGGAAATGGGGTTAATTAGAAGAAAAATTAAAAGTCTGTTTGAGTAAAATTTAATGGAAAAAAAAAGAATTGAAAAAGAGTATAATAAAAAAATTAATGAGTTAAAAAAGTTTAACAAAGCATATTTTAATGATGATAATCCAGTAGTTTCAGATAAGTACTATGATAATGTTAAACTTGAAATTTTAAATCTTGAAAAAAAATATAAGTATTTAAATAATAAAAATTCCCCCAGTAAAAAAGTAGGTTATCAGCCATCAAATAAGTTTAAAAAGATTAAACATTTAAAACCCATGCTTTCTTTATCTAATTCTTTTAAACAGGAAGACATGAAAGATTTTTTAAGTAAAATTAGTAATTTTTTAAATAATAAAAATTTAGTTATAGAACTTTCTTCCGAACCAAAAATAGATGGAATTTCAGCCTCTTTAATATACGAACAAGGCTTACTTATTAAAGGAATATCAAGAGGTGATGGTATTATAGGAGAAGATATACTTCAAAATTTAATGACAATTAAAGACATTCCAAAGAAAATTTATGGAAAAAATGTACCTAAAGTAATTGAAATAAGAGGAGAAGTTTACATAGGAAAAAAAGATTTTGAGACAATCAAAGATAATTTTGCAAATCCGAGAAATGCAGCAGGTGGATCACTAAGGCAAAAAGATCCTAGAGAAACAGCAAAAATTCCTCTTAAATATTTCGCTTATGGTTTTGGAGTTATTAATCCCATGATATTTAAAACTCAATCAGAATTTATTAATAAAATTAAACAATGGGGCTTTATTACAAATCCACACAATAAAGTAGTAAAAAATTTGCAAGAGATTGAATCACAACATAAACTAATCGAAGAAGTGAGGTCAACTTTAGATTATGATATTGATGGTTTAGTTTTTAAAGTTAATAATTTAGATCTTCAAACAAGATTGGGTAATACCTCTAACTCACCGAGATGGGCAACCGCTTATAAATTCTCATCAGAAAAAGCTATTACAAAAATTGAAGACATTGTTATACAAGTAGGAAGAACTGGAGCGATAACCCCAGTTGCAAAAGTTCTGCCCGTAACAGTAGGAGGTGTTGTAGTTTCTAATGCTACATTACATAATGAAGATGAAATAAATAGAAAAGATATTCGTATAGGAGATACAATTACAATCCAAAGAGCTGGAGACGTTATTCCACAAGTTGTTTCTGTGGATAAATCAAAAAGAGATAAAACAAGTATTAAATATATATTTCCAATTACATGTTTATGTGGTTCAAAAACAAAAAAGGAGATTAGCACATCAACAAAAAAGGAAGACGCAGTAAGACGATGTACAAAAGGATATGAATGCAGTTTTACCGCAAGGGAAAAATTAAAACATATTGTCTCAAAAGAAGCTTTTAATATAGATGGTTTAGGGAAAAAAGTAATTGATCAATTTTGGGATATAAAAATAATTAAAATACCTTCAGACATTTTCAAGCTTGATTATAATAAAATAAAAAACTTAGAGGGGTGGGCAGACATATCAATAAAAAACTTGAAAGAAGCTATTAATAAATCAAGTACTATAACTCTAAATAGATTTATATATTCAATAGGAATTAGACATATTGGACAAGAAAATGCAAAAATTTTATCAAGTTTTTTTAGGTCAGTCTCAAATTTTTCTTCTTTGTTTACTCAAAATAAAAGAGAAAAAATCTTAAATGACTTAGTTCAATTAGATGGAATAGGAGATACGCAAATAAAATCTATAGATAGTTTTTTTTCAAATTATAGAAATATTGAAGTTGTAAAATCTTTGATAGATGTTCTTGAAATAAAAAATTATAAAAACTCTAACAAAAAGGGGCAGTTTAGTAATAAAAATTTAATGTTTACCGGAGGATTTGAAAAAATTAGTAGATCTGAAGCAAAATCTTTAACAGAAGACAATGGTGGTAAAGTTTTAGGAACAATATCTAAAAAATTAGATCTATTAGTAGTAGGAGATTCAAAACCAACAAAAAAAAAAATTGAAAAAGCAAAAGAATTAAAAATTAAAATAATTAATGAAAAAGATTGGTATAAATTATTAAATATTTAAACAAGAATATTTAAGTTCTTTTAATTCTGTCTTATTCATAAATTTTTTTAAAGTTGCATAAACTTTTGCATGATATTTATTAATCCAAGCAACCTCATTTTTATTAAGAAGTTTTTTAGCAATTAAAGATTTATCAATTGGAGCTATAGTAAGATTTATAAATTTTAATTTTTTTTGGATTTTTTTAACAGCAATTAAGTTTTCAATTCTTATTCCAAATTTTCCTTTTTCATAGTAGCCAGGCTCATTAGAAACAATCATTCCTTCTCTAAATTTAACTTTATTACCTTTTGATATAGCATGTGGACCTTCGTGGACATTTAAAAAGTATCCAACACCATGGCCTGTACCATGTGCGTAATCAAGATTTATTTGATTTAATGATTTTCTGGCAACTTTATCAATTTCTGAACCACATGTATTTTTTTTCAATTTATATTCAGCAACAGCAATATGGCCTTTTAAAACTCTTGTAAAAATATTTTTAATTTTAGATTTTTTATTTTCAAGTGATATAGTTCTGGTTACATCTGTTGTTCCAAAATTATACTGGCCACCTGAGTCAACTAAATACAAATCACCTTTTTTTAAAATCCTATTACTTTTTTTAGTAGCTTTATAATGTATAATAGCACCATTTGGGCCTGTGCCCGATATAGTTGGAAAACTTAATGATTTAAATGTTTTGTTATTTTTTCTAAATTTTAATAGTTTTTTTTGAGCATTTATTTCACTTATTCTCTTAGTTTTATAATTTCTTTTTACCCAAAATAAAAATTTAGTTAATGCCGCACCGTCATATATATGTGTTTTAATAATATTTTTAATTTCAGTCTTGTTTTTAATAGATTTAAGAAAATAAATAGGATCTTGTTTTTGAACAACTAAATTATTTTTTCCAATAATATTTTTAAAAAATATTGAACAAGTTGAAGCATCTAATTGTATCTTTTCATTTTTAATCTTTAGAAGAAATTGTTCAATTAAATTAATATCTATAATAATGATATTCTTTAATATTTTTTTGAGTTTTATGTCTATTTTTTTTAGATTACAAAAAAAATATATTTTTTTATTTTTATTATTCAACATCAAATAACTGTTAGGTATAGGTGCGAAATCAGAGTCAGCACCTCTTATATTTAATAACCAAGCAACATTTTCTGAGGCAGAAACAAAATGTAAATTAATTTTATTTTTTAATAATATTTTTGATAATTTATTAATTTTACTTTTTGAAGTTTCCCCAGAATCTTTATTATTAAGTTTGTAAAATTTATTTATTTTGTTTGTATTTTTTTTTGTCCAAATTTCTTCGATTAAGTTTTTTTTAATTGGTACTAATTTACAAAAGGAATTATTAAAAAGACGTGAAATCATCAACTCTGTATGTAGTTTAGGATCGTATCCTATAGAGATTTTTTTATTCTTTAATACATCTGATGGTAGTATTTTAGGAATAGTAAGAATCTTAAACATATCTCCACTCTGGATTTTAGCTTGAAGAGTATAGCGCCCATCAACAAATAAATAGTTGGTTTTCTTTAGTATCAGGGCAAAACCATAAGAACCTGAAAAGCTAGATATAAATTTTAATTTATCTTTAGTTTGCGGAATGTATTCACCAAAAAATTCATCATTTTTTGGAATAATATAACCATCAATTTTATGAATACTAAATAATTTTTGTAGTTTTTTAAATTTTGTCATTTAATTCTTTTTAATTTTTTTTGTAATCTTGCATAGCCAGGGCTTCTAACACCTTCCTCATATTCAATATCTTGGTTGAAAAAAAAATCTTCATTGTCTTGCACGTCTTCTTCTCTTTTAATATTTTCATCTGGCAGCTCATCAATAAATCGTGAAGCTAAAGAATCAACCCAATCACCTCTATATATTCTGCTCATAGCAAAAGATATAAAAGATTCTTTTTTAGCTCTTGTTAAACCAACATATGCAAGTCTTCTTTCTTCTTCGAGTGCTAAATTGCCCTTATCCTCAAGAGATTTTTGATGTGGAAATAAACCTTCTTCCCAACCTGGTAAAAAAACTGCATCAAATTCTAAACCTTTAGCAGCGTGCATTGTCATTAAATTTACTTTCTCTCCATCCCAATCTTGATCAATTGAAGTTGCTAAGGCAACATGTTCTAAAAAACCTTGTAAATTATCAAAGTCATGCATAGCTCTTATTAATTCCTTAAGATTTTCCAACCTTCCCTCGCTTTCAAGATCTTTTTTATCTTTTAGCATTTTGGAATAACCGGATTCATCCAATATAATTTCCATGATCTCATAGTGTTTTTTCTGCTTTAAATCTAATCTCCATTTATTAAAAAGATTTAATATAGAAACTAAACCAAATTTAGTTTTTGGCTTAATTTTATTTAATTGTAAAAGTTCAATCGCAGAACTTTCTAAGGATATTTTATGTGATCTTGCATAATCATGTAATTGTTTTATTGCCCTGTCACCTATAGATCTTTTAGGCGTATTAATGATTCTTTCAAAGGCCAGGTCATCATTTTTCTGATTAACCACTCGTAAAAAAGCTACACTATCTTTAATTTCAGATCTTTCATAAAATTTTGTTCCACCAATAACTCTATAACCCATCCCAATTTTTAAGAATCTTTCTTCAAATTCTCTTGTCTGAAAAATAGCTCTAACTAAAATAGATACATTATTTAATGAATATTTTTTTTTTAATGATTGTTCAATAATATTGCTAATTCCAGTAGCTTCTTCCCTTCCATTTTTGTAGCATGTAAGTTTAACTTGTTCTCCATCTTTATCTTCTGTCCACAACTTTTTTCCTAATCTATCATTATTTTTTGAAATCAAACCTGAAGCAGCACTTAATATATTTTTTGTAGATCTATAATTTTGCTCAAGTTTAATTATAATTGTATTTTTATATGTTTTACTGAAATCCAAAAAATTTCTTATTTCAGCTCCTCTCCAACTATAAATTGATTGATCGTCGTCTCCAACGCAGCAGATATTGTTTCTTTTTTTTGCCAGTAGATTTAACCACTTACTTTGAATAAAATTAGAGTCTTGATATTCATCTACTAATATATATTTAAAATTATTTTGGTATAGCTCGAGTATGTCTGGATTTTCTTCAAACATTTTTACACACAGCAATATTAGATCACCAAAATCACATGAATTTAAAATTTTGAGTCTCTCTTGGTAAAATTTATAAACAACTAATATATTTTTTTCCAAAACATTTCTTTTTTTAATAATTACATTTTTAGGAAGCAATCCTTTATTTTTCCACTGATTAATTAATGCAATTATAATTTTAGGTGATAATTTTTTTATATCTATATTTTCAGCTTTACAAATATTTTTTACTAATCTTAATTGATCTTCTTGATCAATAATTGTAAATCTTGAGTTCAATCCAACAGATTCAGCATGTCTTCTTAAAAGTTTTGCACTTACAGAATGAAACGTACCCAACCATGGAAGTGATGAAATTTTTTCATTTAAAAAGGATGCTATTCTATTTTGCATTTCTCTAGCAGCCTTGTTGGTAAATGTTACGCAAAGAATTTGATTTGGCCATGCTTTTTTTTCTTTGATAATATGAATCACTCTAGTTGTTAAAACCTTAGTTTTACCAGATCCAGCTCCAGCGACAATTAAACAAGGCCCATCAAAATTTAGTATTGCTTGTTTTTGCTTATCGTTTAATTTGTCTAAATAATTTTGTTTGATAATTTCCATTAAATTTATATTTTACAAGTTTGAACTAAAATAAATGAAATACTTGAATTTTAAAAGATATAAGTTTTCCACAATTGTAAAAAATTTACACAGTTTAGTAGATTATTTTTTAAGATATTTT
>CACIPU010000014.1 GCA_902588625.1 uncultured Pelagibacteraceae bacterium
AAAATCATTATCTAAAATGATTATTAATACAAAAATTGCTAGTATTAAAATTAATAATAAAAATTTACGCTATAAATTAGCAAACAATTTTAAGAAGGATTTAATTAATGAAAAAATAATAAATTAATTGATGTAGCATCTGGAACAGGTGATATTGCAAAGTTATACTTAGAAAAAATAAATTATAATGGTCAAGTGGATTGCGTTGATGAAAATATGGGTATGCTTAATTTAAGTAAAGAAAAATTTAAAAACCAAAAATATATTAAATGGTTTTGCAATAATGCGCAAAAACTTCCTTTTAAAGACAATTATTTTGATTACTATACTATTAGTTTTGGTATCAGAAATATTGAAAACATACCTCTTGCCCTTAAGGAAGCTTACCGAGTTTTAAAACCAGGAGGTAAATTTTCTTGTTTAGAATTTTCAAAAGTAAATAATATTATTTTAAATAAATTTTACCAAATTTACTCAAAATCAATACCTAAAATTGGAAAAATAGTTATAGGAAAATCCGAACCATATAAATATTTAATAGAAAGTATTGAAAAATTTTATAGTCAAGAAGAGTTATTTTATGAAATTAAAAAGCAAAATTTTACTAGTATAAGTTTTAAAAATTTAAGCGGTGGAGTTGTGGCAATACACTCAGCTTGGAAAGTCTAAAATGTTTAAAAAAGTTTTTATGTTGTTTAAGATTGGTAGAAAACTTTCTACTTCTGGCGCTATTTCTTCAATTTATGAAATTTATAATCCCCCAGTAATAATTAAAATACTTTTTTTTATAATTGGTTTTGATCTAGGCTCAAATAAAAATAATAACAGATCATCTCCAGGGATTAAGTTATGCAATGCTCTACAAGAGATGGGAACAACATTTATTAAATTAGGCCAATTTTTAGCAACTAGACCAGATATCATTGGAAAAGATATAGCAAAAGAATTAGAAAAACTTCAAGATAAACTTCCACCTTTTAGTTTAACAGAGGCAAAAAATATATTACGAAATGAGCTTGGTAATAAGAGCTTCTCAGAAATTATAAGTCTTTCTGAACCAATAGCTGCAGCTTCAATTGCGCAAGTTCATTTTGCAAAAATCAAATCTACAAATGAGAATCAAGAAGTAGCAATTAAAATTTTAAGACCAAATATAGAAAAGCTTTTTAATGAAGAATTAGATGCATTAATGTTTTTGGCATATTTAGTTGAAAACTTAATAAGTAAAACTAAAAGATTAAAGTTAGTAGAAGTTGTTCAGTTGCTTCGTGAAATTACAAATTTTGAAATGGATCTAAGGTTTGAAGCGGCGGCAGCAAATGAATTTTATGAAAATACAAAAAATGATTATGGTTTTAAAGTACCTAAAATTTTCTGGAATTATACAAGTAAAAAAATTTTATGCCTTGATAAAGTAAATGGAACTTCAATACGCGATGTTAATAATTTAAAAAAATTAAATGTAGACCTTAAAAAATTATCAAAAAATGTAATACAGCATTTTCTTAGGCATGCAGTGAGAGATGGATTCTTTCATGGAGATATGCACCAGGGAAATCTTTTTGTATCAAATAACGGAGATTTAATTCCAGTTGATTTTGGAATAATGGGCAGATTAGATAAAAATAATAAAAAATATTTGGCTGAAATACTTTATGGCTTTATAAAAAGAGATTATAAAAAAGTTGCTGAAATTCATTTTTTAGCTGGCCTAGTTCCAAAAGATGTTCCTAAAGATGAATTTGCTCAAGCTTTACGCTCAATAGGTGAACCAATTTTTGGTCAATCATTTAAAAATATATCTGGTAGTAGATTATTAAGTCAACTATTCGAGGTTACAGAAAGATTTAATATGCAGACGCAAATACAATTATTACTCCTTCAAAAAACTATGGTTGTGGTAGAAGGTGTTGCCAGAAATTTAGATCCTGAAGCAAATATTTGGGATGTTTCAAAACCAATATTAGAAAACTGGTTAAAAGAAACAAAAGATCCAATAAATAAAGCAACTGAAGCTCTTGGTAAAACATCAGAAATCTTTAAAAAAATACCAGACTTACCAAATTTTATTGATAGAGCTAATGATGTAATGAATTTAATAAGTGAAGGAAAATTTAATCCTAACACAATGCCCTACCAAAGCCTAAAAAATGAAGAATTAAAGCTACAAATCATGCGTAACAAAATTTTAGGAGGTATTTTAATACTTGTAATTTTTGTAGTCATAGTATTCTAATAATAATATTTATGAATAACCTGATAAAAAAAAAAATTCTCTTGGTGATATGTGGAGGGATTTCTGCATATAAAAGCTTAGAATTAATTAGAGCTTTCAAAAAGAAAGGTTCCGAAGTTAAAACTATTCTAACCAAAAGCGCTAAAGAATTTGTTACCCCGTTATCAGTTGCTTCACTTTCACAAGAAAAAGTTTATGATGATTTATTCAATCCAGAAAATGAAGCTGAAATGGATCATATAACATTATCAAGATGGTCAGATGTAATTATTGTTGCCCCTGCAACAGCTAATACTATTTCAAAATTAAGTGCAGGATCTGCTGATGACTTGGCCTCTACAGTAATTCTTGCATCTGATAAAGATATTTTTTTATCACCGGCAATGAATGTTAGAATGTGGGAACATCCCTCAACCAAAGAAAATCTTACTAAACTAAAAAATTTTGGTTACAAAATTATAGGTCCAGAAATAGGAGATATGGCATGCGGCGAATTTGGTGAAGGTAAAATGACTGAGCCAAATGAAATTATTTATCAAATAGAAAATTATTTTAGAAATTTAAATAAAAATAAAAAGTTTAAAGCACTTGTAACAGCTGGTCCAACCCATGAATATATTGATCCCATCAGATTTATAACTAACAAATCAAGTGGTAAACAAGGTTTTGAATTGGCAAAATCGCTATCAAAAAAAGGCTTTGAAACTACACTTATTTCGGGACCTACTAATTTAGAGGTAGACAAAGATATTAATCTTATAAATGTTAATACTGCTGATCAAATGTTTAAAGCGACACAAAATAATTTACCTGTTGATGTTGCTATTTTTTCTGCTGCTGTTGGAGATTTTAAAATTAAAAAAGAAAAAGAAAAAATTAAAAAAAAAGATTTTATAAATTTAAATTTAGAAAGCAATATTGATATTTTAAATTATATCTCAAATCATAACTCTTTAAGACCAAAATTAGTAATAGGTTTTGCTGCGGAGACAAATAATTTAAAAGAAAATGCTGAGAATAAACTTTTACAAAAAAATTGTGATTGGATTATAGCAAATGATGTTTCTAAAAAAACAATAGGTTTTGGATCTGATTTTAATGAAGTTACAATATTTTATAAAAGTAAAAAATTAAATACTGAAAAACTTTCTTTAAAGAAAAAATCTGAAATCTCAGATGAAATTATTGATAGAATTATTAATCAATTAAATTAAAATTTAATGACAAAAGTATTAATTAAAAAATTAGATCCATTAGTGGAAATTCCAAACTATAAAAGTTTAGGCGCTTCAGGAATGGATCTTATGGCTTTTATAAAGACACCAATTAAGCTAGCGCCTAGATGTTCTTGTTTGATTCCCACAGGCCTTTCAGTTGCGTTTTCAAGTGAATTTGAAATACAAATAAGGCCAAGATCGGGATTAGCAGCAAAAAATAATATATCAGTTTTAAATACGCCCGGAACAATTGATAGTGACTATAGAGGTGAAATAAAAATAATACTTTATAATCATGGAAGCAGTGAATTTATCATTAATAATAAAGATAGAATTGCACAAATGATTTTAACACCTGTTTATAAAATGGAATTAGAAGAGGTTAAAAATTTACCAGATACCTTAAGAGGAAAAGGTGGTTTTGGTTCAACAGGTAAATAGTTATATTAATGAAGCTTACAAAAAATCAATTAGAAAGATATTCAAGGCAAATTATTTTAAAAAAAATTGGAATTGTTGGACAAAAAAAAATCTGTAAATCAAGTGTTTTAATAGTTGGAGCTGGAGGACTTGGGTCGCCAATATCTATTTACCTAGCTGCAATAGGAATAGGAAAAATTGGTATAATTGATAAGGATAAAGTAGAAATTTCTAATCTAAGTAGACAAATTATATTTACAACCAGCGACCTTAAAAAGGATAAATCAGTTTCTGCAATTAATAAGTTAAAAAAAATTAATCCAAGTATAGATTTAAAATCTTATAATAAATCAATAACATCAAAAAATATAAATTTAGTAGCAAAAGATTATAATATAATAATTGATGGTAGTGATAATTTTCGCACTCGTTTTTTGATAAATGACTATTGTTTAAAAAATAAAAAAATCTTAATTTCAGGAGCAATAAGTAGATTTGAAGGCCAAGTATATACTTTTAATTTTCATAAGAAAAAGTCACCATGTCTTAGATGCTTTATTCCTGATATGCCTAGCAGGGACCAGGATATTGATAATTGCGAATTTGAGGGCATTTTAGGCACACTAGGAGGCATAATTGGTACTATACAAGCAAATGAAGTTATTAAAGAAATTCTTCAAATTGGAGAATCTCTCTGTGGTAATGTATTAATTATAGATGGTCTGAAGCTCACATTTAGAAAAGTCAAACTTAATAAACGCTCTGATTGTTTTTGTAATGAATAAAATTACTAATAACTTTTTATTTTTAAAATTCCTTTACCTATTTTTTCTACTATTTACTACAGAATTATATGCAAAAGAAAATTTAAATTTTTTATCTCTTAAAAATGACGAGGTTAACTTGCGTCAAGGACCATCTAGAGAATATCCAATTAAACTGATTTATACTAAAAAATATTTACCAATACAGATTTTGGATAAATCTGAAACGTGGCGAAAAATTAAAGATTATAATAATAACTCTGGCTGGATTCATATTTCCCAGTTAAGTAATAAAAAGTCTGCAATAAATATTTTAAATCATTCAATTATTCATAAAAAACCTACAGTCTTTTCGAAACCAATCGCAAAACTTGAAATAGGTAGATTGGTATTAATAAAAAAATGTAATATTAATTGGTGCAAAATTACTACAGGCAAATTTAAAGGTTGGATTGCAAAAACTTCGTTATGGGGTAAAATTAAGTAAAATCTTTTACTAATGCTTCTCTTACATTTGCTGATATCTTGGTAGTATATTTATAAAGATCATGATCTATGGTTAATAATACTTCATTTTTTAAATCTTTAAATTTATCTATTTGCTCATCAGAAAAATTAAAATGAATAAATTGAACTGATGAAGCTTTACCTTCTGAAGAAGTTCGATCTATATCATTTTCTGGGGAAGCTTTTATTTTTTCATTTAATATTTTAATATAAACCGTTTCTTCTATACCACCTACTTTTCCTAAAAAGTCTGATCTAAGAACTGGATTATCAATTTCAAACATTAGAGTAGCAACAAGCTCTTTACCTTTTGGGATTAATGGATTGTACGCTACTAATTCATCTTTTAATTGTTCTTCTCCACCCTTTTCAATATATAACATTTCTTGAACTTGAGCCAACATTGTATCAAAATTTTCAAAATAAAATGTTGCATGAGGCCCAAGTGGCAATCTCCTATTTTTTTTAAATTCAACTAGTTTTTTTCTAATATCTTTTCTATTTTTTATATAAGCATTTAATGGAATTAAATCCTTTTTTTCTATAATTTTATTCTCTTTAGACATAGTTATAAATTATATGCTTTTGCTAATAATTCAATAGGATGTAATGTTTCATCATTTGAAATTTTAGTATCTTGTTCTAATTGTTTTAAATGCTTTCCTGCTAATGGACAATCTGAAGCCATATATTTATTATTTTTATTTTTAATTTGTTTTGCTGTAGGTTTACCAACCTTTAATGCAAGATTATGAGTTTCTTTCATTACACCAAAAGTGCCCCCGTGACCGGCGCATCTTTCTACTACATCAATTTTTATATTTGGAATCAATTTAAGCATATCTCTAGCTTTATTTCCCATATTTTGAGCTCTTGCGTGACATGCATGATGAACTGTAACACCACCATCGATTTCCTGTAAACCATCAGCTACACCTTCTTTATTTGCAATATCGACAATATACTCATCAATATCACTAGTGTTTTTTGACAACTTTTTAATATTTTGATCATGTGGTAGCAATAGTGGCCATTCAAACTTTAACATCAGTCCACAACTAGCTGTTAGAGTAATAACGCGATATCCTTTATCTATCCATTTAATAAGGTCCTTTGAAACCTTCTTGGCCTGCTCAACTACTTTAGGCAAATCTGCCTGCTCTAAAAAAGGCATTCCACAACATCCTGGATATGCTTCTTGAACCTCAACACCATTTTTTTTTAAAACTTTAAGTGCAGCTACTCCAGTGCTTTTCTTATTAAAATTTACAAAACATGTAGAGTAAATCACAACTTTTCTATCTTTCTTTGAAATTTCTACATTTTTAAAATTATTATTTTTAAAATAAGTTGAAAAAGTTTCTGAATTATATAATGGGAGTTTAACTCTTTTGTCTATTCCAGTTATTAACTCTAATATTTTTCTTAAAAATTTATTTTTAATGTTTGATAGTGAGTTTAAAATACCTGAGAATATAACCCCTATTTTTCCATTTCTATCTATTTGTGCTAGTTGTGAAGGAACTTTTGGTAATTTATTTTTTTTTTTTTGGAATGCTCTATATCTAAGCATTAAATGTGGAAAGTCTAAATTGAACTCATGTGGTGGAACATAAGGACATTTCGTCATAAAGCACATATCACAAAGTGTACACGCGTCCACAACTGGAGTAAATTCATCGCTTGATAAACTTTCTACATCTTCATTTTTTGATTTATCTATCATATCAAAAAGTTTGGGAAAGCTATCACAAAGATTAAAACATCTTCTACATCCATGACAAATATCAAAAACTCTTCTCATTTCACTGTCTAGACTTTTTTCATTTAAAAAATCGGGATGGTTAAAATCTATTGGATGTCTTGTTGGAGCTTGAGTGCTACCTTCTTTGTTGATCATTTTATTAATTTTTTTGGTGGGGATATTCCCCACCATAATTTTATTGATTAAATTTAAATAGAGTCTAAAGTTTTTTGAAATTTACCTGCATGAGATTTTTCAGCTTTAGCTAAAGTTTCAAACCAGTCTGCGATTTCCTCAAAACCTTCTTCTCTAGCTGTTTTTGCCATGCCAGGATACATATCAGTATACTCGTGGGTTTCTCCAGCTACTGCTGAAGCTAAATTAGCTTTAGTTTCGCCAATTGGTTTTCCTGTGGCAGGATCGCCAACTTCTTCCAAAAATTCGAGATGACCATGAGCATGACCTGTTTCACCTTCTGCAGTAGATCTAAATACTGCCGCAACATCATTATAACCTTCTACATCTGCTTTCTGTGCAAAATAAAGATATCTACGATTTGCTTGGCTTTCTCCAGCAAAAGCATCTTTTAAGTTATTTTCCGTTTTACTTCCTTTAAGCGCCATATTAATTCTCCTTTAATTTAATTAGTTATTCTTTAAAATAATTTATAATCATTCTAAACTAGAAGTCAATAGATTAGAATCGTTTTAAAAAAGATTTTTTAAAATTTTAAAACTATTTTTTTTGATTTTGATTATTGTTCGCAAGACTCAATGTAACTTCTATTTGTTTTATTTTTTTTCCTTTAGGAGCTGAAGGTAATTTACTAACAATTATATCTTCATTTTTTATATCAATCAAATCACCTGTGTCTTGATCATAAAAATGATGATGGCTACTAGAATTAGTATCAAAAAAAGTTTTATTTCCTTGTAAAGATATTTCCCTTAAGTAACCATTATTTTTAAAAGCATGCACAGTATTATAGACGGTAGCTAGAGAAATTTTACTTTTGGTTGTCTTCTCAATTCTTTTTTTTAGATTATCTATCGTAAAGTGAAAGGTTTCTTTTCTGTCAAAAAGTACCTTACATAGTGTTAGTCTTTGTTTTGTCGGTCTTAGTCCTGAAGATCTAAGTCTATTAACATGGTGTTTAAAATCATTTATCATAGTAAAATTAAAGCTATTATATACTCTTTGTAATTTATAATTATTCTAAACTAAATATATGTAATAAACTTATTAAATCAAGTATTAGTTTATCTATATGATAAAAAAAAATAGCTTTAAATATGAAGAATTAATTGATTGCGCAAATGGTAAATTGTTTGGTCCAGGTAATGCTAAACTTCCTTCGCCCCCAATGTTAATGTTTCATAGAATTACTAATGTTCAGGAAAATATTGGTAAATATAAAAAAGGTTTGATTGAAGCTGAGTTCGATATAGAAAAAAAAATGTGGTTTTTTGATTGTCATTTTAAAGAAGATCCTGTAATGCCAGGTTGTTTAGGTTTAGATGCAATGTGGCAGTTAGTTGGTTTCTATTTAGGATGGAAAGGTGAACCTGGAAAAGGCAGAGCTTTGGGTGTAAATTCAGTCAAGTTTACAGGTGAAGTTCTTACAACCGCCAAAATTGCAAGATATGAGGTTAATATGAAAAGGATTTTAAAAAAAGAAGGAGCTGTTGTAGGATTAGCTGATGGAATTTTATATGCTGACAATAAACCAATATATCATGCTGAGAGTTTAAAAGTGGGGTTATTTAAATAATGAAAAGGGTAGTGATTACAGGAATTGGAGTTGTTTCATGTTTAGGAAATAACCAAAAAGAGGTTTATCAATCTCTATTAAATTCAAAATCTGGAATTACATTTTCCGAAGAATACAAAGAATATAATTTAAAAAGTCACGTTCATGGAATACCAAATATTAAATTTGAAGATTTTGTAGATAGAAAAATAATTAGATTTATGGGTCCTGGGTCAGCTTATAATTATATTGCTATGAAAGAAGCTGTTCAAGATTCTGGTTTAGCAGAAAAAGAAGTAAGTAACAGTTTAAGTGGAATGATTATGGGATCAGGAGGTCCATCAATTAAAAACGTAATCTTAGCTGCAGATAAAACTCGTGAAAAAAATCCAAAAAAAATGGGCCCCTTCGTTGTTCCTAGAACAATGTCAAGTACTGCATCAGCGACTTTAGCAGTACCATTTAAAATTAAAGGAGTAAATTATACTATTAGCTCAGCTTGCGCTACTAGTGGGCACTGTATCGGTAATGCAGTAGAATTAATTCAACTAGGAAAGCAAAATATAATGTTTGCTGGCGGTAGTGATGAAGTTCATTTCGCAATGACAGCTATGTTTGATGCTATGACTGCATTATCATCAAAATATAATAGTACACCTGAAAAAGCTTCAAGACCTTATGACAAAACACGAGATGGATTTGTAATATCTGGAGGTGGTGGTGTTTTAGTTTTAGAAGAATATGAACATGCAAAGGCAAGAGGTGCAAAAATTTACGCTGAAGTTACTGGTTATGGCGCAACATCTGATGGTTACGACATGGTTGCACCTTCCGGTGAAGGTGCTATCAGATGTATGAATATGGCTTTGAGTACAGCCAAAAATAAAATTGACTATATTAATACACATGGAACTTCAACGCCTGTTGGTGATATTACTGAACTTAAAGCTGTTGGAGAAGTATTTAAAGATAAAATTCCTAAAATTAGCTCAACAAAATCATTATCTGGTCATTCATTGGGTGCAACTTCAGTGCATGAAGCTATATATAGTTTAATAATGATGAAAAATAATTTTATTTCAGCCTCAATTAATATAAATGATATGGATGAAGAAGCTAAAAAATTTCCAATAGTCACGCAAATTGAAAAAAATATAACTTTAAACTCAATAATGTCTAATAGTTTTGGATTTGGTGGTACCAACGCAACACTAGTATTCGAAAAAATAAATTAAAAAATATGTCTTTGTTAAAAGGTAAAAAAGGTTTAATTATGGGAGTTGCTAACGAAAGATCAATTGCTTGGGGTATTTCTAAAAAATTAGCAGAAAACGGTGCTGAACTTGCCTTTACGTATCTCGGAGAGGCTCTAAAAAAAAGAGTTATTCCATTAGCTAAATCTTTAAATTCTGATTTTACCCTAAGTTGTAACGTTGAGATAAAAGAAGAAGTGGTCAAACTTTTTGAAGATATTAAATCAAAATGGGGTAAAGTAGATTTTGTTGTCCACGCAATAGCTTATTCGGATAAATCAGAACTATCTGGCGAATACCTAAATACTTCTCGGGATAATTTCCTAAAGAGTATGCTTATATCATGCTTTTCTTTTACAGAAATTGCAAAAGAAGCGTCTAAAATAATGAATAATGGTGGAAGTATGTTAACACTAACATATGAATCTACGAAAGTTATACCAAATTATAATGTTATGGGTGTTTGTAAATCTGCATTAGAAACAAGTGTAAAATACTTAGCAAGAGACTTAGGTGAAAAAAATATAAGAGTTAATGCAATAAGTGCAGGCCCAATTAAAACTTTAGCAGCTTCAGCTATCGGCGATGCTAAATTTTTATATAAATGGAATGAAGATCATTCTTTATTGAAAAGAAATGTTGATATAAATGACGTTGGGGGTTCTGCTTTATATTTAATAAGTGATCTAGCTTCGGCTGTAACTGGTGAAATTCATTATGTAGATGCTGGATATAATAAAGTTGGAATGCCAAATCCAAAAAATATTACCTAGTAATTAGCTAGCCTCTTTAATAGAAAGTTTTACTTTACCTCTATCAAAACCAATTACTTTAACTGAAACTTCATCGCCTTCTTTTACTACATCACCAACTTTTTCTACTCTTTTTGCTGCAAGTTGAGAAATATGAACTAAACCATCTTGTTTTCCTAGAAAATTAACAAAAGCTCCAAATTCCATTATTTTAACAACTTTTCCTTTGTAAACTTTCCCCATTTCTGGTTTCGCAATAATGTTCTTGACCATTTCCATTGCTTTATTTCTTGATTCTTCATCTGGTGCAGCAATCGTAACTTCTCCGGTGTCTTTAACATCTACTTTTGCTCCAGACAATTCTACAATCTCTCTAATTGTAGCTCCACCTTTTCCAATAACAGCTGCTATATCCTTTTTATCAACCATAACAGTTTCTATTTTTGGAGTATGTTTAGATACTTCTTTTCTTGAAGTTTTTAATGCTTTATTCATCTCTTGCAATATGTGCGCTCGACCCTCTTTTGCCTGTTCAAGAGCTTGTTCCATAATTTCAAATGTAATTCCTGTAATTTTTATATCCATCTGAAGAGAAGTTATTCCGTTTTTCGTTCCTGCTACTTTAAAATCCATATCTCCTAGATGATCTTCGTCACCTAAAATGTCTGACAAAACTGAAAAATCGTCTTTTTCTTTTATTAAACCCATTGCAATTCCAGCTACTGGCTCATTAATAGGAACAGCAGCATCCATTAGAGCCAAAGATGCTCCACATACTGTAGCCATAGATGATGATCCATTCGACTCTGTAATTTCTGAAACTACTCTTATTGTATAAGGAAATTTTTCCTTTTCAGGTAATGATGAATTTAGCGCTCTCCATGCTAATTTACCATGTCCCACCTCTCTTCTTCCAGTTCCTATCCTGCCAACTTCACCTACAGAAAATGGAGGAAAATTGTAATGCAACATAAATCTAACTCTCTTTTGCCCTTCTAAACTTTCAATTCTTTGTTCATCATCAGACATTCCTAAAGTTGTGGTTACTAAAGCTTGTGTTTCACCTCTAGTAAATAGTGCTGAGCCATGTGTTCTTGGTAACACTCCAACTTCACATTTAATAGGCCTAACATCAGAAAGGCCCCTTCCATCTATTCTTTTTTTTGTTTTAAGTATTTTGCTTCTTACTATATCTTTTTCTAAATGTTTTAGTTGTAGTGCTACCTCTAATTCTGAATAAGTTTCATCTTTTTCAAAAAGTGATTTACATTTTTCAGTTGCTAAATTGACTAATTCTGATCTTTTTTGTTTATCTTTCTCAGAAAAAGCCTTTTCCAAATCTTTGGTTAATTCCTTAGAAATTTTAGATTTTAAATCTGTATAATCTTTTTCTTCAATTAACCACTTTTCTTTTGAACATTTTTTTGCAAGTGACTCTATTGCGCTTATAATTGGAACAAATTTTTCATGTCCAAACTTAACTGCATCAAGCATTTGTTTTTCTGTTAAACCTGAGGTTTCAGACTCAACCATTAATACCGCATCTTTTGTACCAGCAACGACTAAATCTAATTTAGATTCTGACAGCTGAGCTTTCGAAGGATTAAGAACAAAATTATTTTTAATATAACCTACGCGTGACGCACCGATTGGTCCCTGAAATGGCAAGCCTGAAATTGCTAAAGCTGCTGATGATGCAATTATCGATAATATATCTGCTTCATTTTCATTATCATAGGAAAGTACAGTAGGTAAAATTTGTACTTCATTTCTAAAACTTTCTGGAAACAAAGGTCTTATAGGTCTATCAATTAGTCTTGAAATTAAAGTTTCGGCTTCAGTGGGTCTAGCTTCTCTTTTAAAATATCCACCAGGTATTTTGCCAGCAGCATAATATTTTTCTTGATAATTAACTTGCAGTGGAAAATAATCTGTATCAGGGTCAACTTTTGTTTTACCCACAACAGTTGAAATGACAACTGTCTCTCCTAAAGTTGCAATTATAGAACCATTTGCTTGACGAGCTATTTTTCCTGTTTCTAAAGTTAATTTTTTTCCATCAAGTTCTAGCTCTTCTTTAAATATTTTAAACATTTATTTTCTCAAATTCAATTTTGTTAGTATATTTTTATAGGATGTAAGATTATTCTTTTTAAGATATTCTAATAATCTTTTTCTTTGATTTACAGCAAACAAAAGCCCCCTTGTAGAATGTTTATCATTTTTATTTTTTTTAAAGTGATTGGTTAAATTTTCTATTTTTGCACTTAATAAACCAATTTGAACCTCGGATGATCCTACATCTTTAGGGTTTGTTTTTAATGAATTTATTACTTTACTTTTTTCTTTTTTCATAGTTATTTATTTTTTAGTATTAATCTCTCAATTTTTTCAGCATAGTCAAAAGATTTATCTGAAACAAAAGAAACTCTTGGTAAAAATTTCATATCTAATTTTTTTGATAATGCTTTTCTAATTAAATATGAAAATTTAGTTAGTATACTTACAATTTTTTCTGAATCTTTTCCACCTAAAGGTATAACATATGCCCTTGCGTTTCTAAGATCTGGGCTCATTCTAACCTCTGTAACTGTTATATTCTTGGTTTCAAGAATAGGCACCTTGGCTTCGTCTTTTAAAAAAATTTGGCCTAGGGATTGCTTAATTAATTCTCCAACTCTTAGCTGTCTTTGTGAAAATCCAACTCTATTATTATGCCTGATCATTAAATTCTTCTTTCCGTTTCTATTATTTTATAAACTTCAATGACATCTTTTTCTTTAAAATCAGTAAAATCTTTCAAAGTTATACCACATTCAAGCCCAGCTACGACTTGTTTTGCTGCATTTTTTTCTCTAAAAATACTACCTATAAAACCTGTATATAATACATTTCCATCTCTTATCAACCTGGCATTTAGGTTATTTATAATCTCTCCATTTGTGACTTTTGATCCTGCTACTTTTCCTATTTTTGAAACTTTAAAAATTTCTTGTACTTCAGCTGAACCAATTACTTCTTCTTTTACATCAGGCTTTAATAAACCTGACAATGCTTCATTTACAAAATCTAATACTTCATAAATTATGTTAAAAAATTTTATTGTTATTTTATTATTCTCTGCCAACTTTTTAGCTTCTTTATTTGGTCTTACATTAAAACCTATTAGAACAGCATTAGATGCGCTAGCCAGTGTAACATCTGTTTCAGTTATCACACCGATGTTTGACAATATTATTTTTGGTGCTACCTCCGCATGTTCAATTTTCTCAATTGCATTTTTAAGTGCCTCGCTGGATCCATGAACATCTGATTTAATAATTATTGGAAGTTCAGTTGGTCGTGAAGTATTATCAAATGCTGAATCTTTATTAGCTAAAATCGGTGATGTTTCCTTTGTTTTAATATGCTCAATTCTATATTCATTTATTTCTTTCGCTTTTTCTTCAGAATTTACAACTACAAAATCATCTCCAGCTAAAGCAGATTTATTCATTCCTAGAATTTCAATTGGTGTTGATGGTGAAGCAAAATCAATATTTGTTCCCTCATCATTTATCATTGCTCTTATTTTGCCCCAGGTGTTTCCGCTTACAAAAAAATCACCTTTTTTTAATTTACCATTCATAACTAAAACAGTAGATACGGGTCCTTTTCCTTTATCAATTCTTGACTCTAGAATAATGCCGTTTGCGGATCCCTCAAAATTTGCTTTTAGATCAAGTAAATCTGATTGTAGAATAATATTTTCTTTTAATTTATCCAAATTTTTTTTAGTAGTTGCTGAAACTTCAGCAAATAATGTGTCACCACTAAGTTCTTCAGCAATTAATTCGTATTGAAGCAATTCATTTTTTATTTTCTGAGGGTCTGCCGCTGGTAAGTCGCATTTATTAATTGCAACTATAATTGGAACCTTTGCTGCTTTTGCATGATTTATTGCTTCTATTGTTTGAGGTTTTACTCCATCATCTGCCGCTACTACAAGTATTACAATATCAGTAACTTTTGATCCTCTTGCTCTCATTTCTGTAAAAGCAGCATGACCAGGAGTATCAATAAATGTTATGTTTTTTCCTTTTTCTGTTTTTATTTTATATGCACCAATATGTTGCGTAATACCTCCATGTTCTCCACCAACTACATTTGTTTTTCTTAAAGCATCTAGTAAAGATGTTTTTCCATGGTCTACATGACCCATAACAGTCACGATTGGTGATCTTGGTTTTAGATTTTTTTGTTCCTTAATTCCAGGTTTTAAAATATTTAAATCTGGTTTTTTTTCCCTAATGGGTATATTGCCAAATTCTTTTACAAGATATTCAGCCGTATCAGCATCAATAGTGTGATTAATTGTTGCAACCACACCCATACCTAATAAATGTTTTATAATTGCACTAGCTTGCATAGCCATTCTATTTGAGAGTTCTTGAATACTTATTTTGTCTGGAATATTAACTTCATGTATAATTTTTTTTGTATCAATGCTTTTATTTTCTAAATCTTGATTTTTCTTCTCTTTAAGTCTTGCTCTTTTTACTGAAGCTAAACTTCTTTCTCTACCATCTAATGCTTCTTCGTCTAGTGCTTTTGATAATGTAAGTTTATTTTCTCTTTTGGGAGTAAAAGATTTTTCTCTGCTAGGTGCCCCTTTTTTTTGTTGTGACAAATCTTCTTTTGATGTTTTAAATCTTCTAGTGGCTCTTTCTTCAGCCAATTTCCTAATATCATGGGCACGATTTATAGAAGGATTTTTTGGAGCAAATGATGTTGTAGATTTAGTTTTATTGAAATTAACATTTTTTTCTCTGGGTTGAAATTTTTTTTCACCCCAACGCTTTGCAGGTTTTTTTTCTATAACAAAAGAAGTTTTTCCTTTACTCTGTCCATAGCTGGGAGCAGAGGACAGTTTACCAGACGAAACACTTAAAGTTAATTTTTTTTTCTTTTTTTTTTCTTCCATATAAATTCATTTTTTATTTAAATACTATATTTCTTGCACTTATAATTAAATCATCAGCTTCATTTTTTGTTAATGCAAATTCTTCAAGGTATCCATCTATCTTAAATCTAACACCTTTTTTTTCATCATAACCACCAACTAATTCATCTGTTGAAAGCTCTGCAAAATCTTGAAGGGTTTTTATCTTTTTTTCGCCTAAGGTTAATAACATTCCAGGTGTAAGTCCCTTATGATTTATTAAATTATTATCTACTCCAAGATCTTTAAGTTTTTTTCCAATATTTTCTTTTTCTTTAATAAGATATTCTTCTGCTCTTTCTTTTAGTTCTTTAGCTGTATTTTCATCTATTGCTTCTATTTTTGCAATATCTTCAGCTGTAGATTTAGAAATTTCTTCTATAGTCGAAAAGCCCTCTGCTACTAAAAGTTGACCTAGAGTTTCATCAACTTCTAAATTTTTTATAAAAATATCTGTTTTTTCTTTAAATTCTGTTTGTCTTTTTTCAGATTCTTCTTTCTCTGTTAATATATCTATTTCATAGTTGATTAATTTAGATGCTAATCTCACGTTTTGGCCTCGCCTTCCAATTGCTTTACTTAGATTTTCTTCTGAAAGAATTACTTCTATTCTTCTATTTTGATCATCTATTATAACCTTTTGTATTTCTGCAGGTGCTAAGGCACTTACAACAAGAGCTGCTGTGTCTTCAGACCAATGAACTATATCAATTTTTTCACCAGAAAGTTCATTTACAACTGACTGAACTCTACTACCCCTCATACCAACACAAGCTCCCACTGGGTCAATGGATGAATCTTTTGAATGAACACAAATTTTTGCTCTACTGCCAGGATCTCTTGCAGAAGATTTTATTTCTATAATTCCATCATAAATTTCTGGAACTTCTTGAAAAAACAATTTTTCCATGAAATGTGGGTGTGCTCTTGATAAAAATATTTGTTGGCCTTTATTTTCTCTCACCACATCATAACAATAAGCTTTGACTCTATCACCAGTTTTTAGAATTTCTCTTGGTATAGACTCTTCTTTTCTTATAATAGCCTCAGATCTATTTAAATCTATAATTGCGTTTCCATATTCTAATCTTTTTACAATTCCACTTAAAATCTCACCTTTTTTATCAATAAAATCATTATACTGTCTTTCTCTCTCTGCTGCTCTTACACTTTGCGTAATTACTTGCCTAGCGGTTTGGGCAGCTATTCTGCCAAAGCTAACTGGAGGTAATATTTCATATATTTCATCTCCAATATTATATTCTTTACCATCTTTAATTTTCTGAGCTTCTTTTAATGAAATTTCTGTATCTAAGTTTTCTGGTGACTCTACCACAGTTAGAACTTTGTGAAGATTTATATCTCCACTTTCTCTATCAATCTTTGCTCTGATATCATTTTCTGATCCAAATTTTGTTTTAGCAGCTTTTTGTATAGCTGCTTCCATCGAGCTTAATATAATTTCTTTATCAATAGATTTTTCTATTGCTACAGCTTCAGCTATTCTTAACAGTTCTACTTTATCTGATCTTTGATTTAACATAATTTATATTTTTCTACCTAAAAAAAAATGGGCAAAAGCCCATTTTGTATTTTCCAGGTAACTTAATGTTTATTTAGTTTATATTTTTTCTTTTTTCAAGGTTTACTTCTTAAAAACTGCAGTTTTATCAGTTTTTTCCCATGAAAAAGACCCATCTGTGCCAGGTTTTCTTCCAAAATGTCCATAAGCAGCTGTACACTCATAAATTGGTCTGGTCAAAGATAACATTTCCCTAATACCTCTTGGACTTAAATCAAAATTTTCATTTATCAATTTTTCTACATGTTTTGATTTTTCTTCGTCACCATCAAAAAGATCAACATAGATAGATAATGGTTTTGAAACACCGATCGCATAAGCTAACTGAATTAAACATTTGTCGGCTATTTTAGAAGCAACAACATTCTTTGCTACATATCTTGCTGCATATGCTGCTGATCTATCAACTTTACTTGGATCTTTACCAGAAAATGCTCCACCTCCGTGCGGAGCTGCTCCACCATATGTATCAACAATAATTTTTCTACCAGTTAAACCTGAATCACCATCGGGTCCACCAATAATAAATTGTCCTGTTGGATTTACATAAAATTCTTCATCCTTCAAAGATGTTAATAAGTTTTTAGGAATAGATTTTTCTAAATAAGGTCTAACAATTTCTTTAACTTGTGATTGGTTTACATCTGGAGAATGTTGTGTAGAAATAACTACTGAGGTAACTTTTACTGGTTTGCCATTTTCGTACTGCATTGTAACTTGACTTTTTGAGTCTGGCTCTAATTTATTTGCTGCACCATTTTTACGATCTGCAGCCATTAATTCTAAAATTTTATGAGAATAATAAATAGGAGCAGGCATTAGAACTTCTGTTTCGTTACAGGCATAACCAAACATTATTCCTTGATCTCCAGCACCTTCATCTTTATTATCTTTTGAGTCCACTCCCATAGCAATATCGGCTGATTGAGAGTGTAGATGAACATCAATATCACAATTTTTCCAGTGAAATCCTTTTTGCTCATATCCGATATCTTTTATACAACCTCTAACTTTTTGGATTATGTCATCTTTTTTAATTTCTGGCCCTCTTGTTTCGCCAGCCAACACAACTTTATTTGTTGTTGTTAAGGTTTCACAAGCGACTCTTGAAAAAGGTTCCTTAGCCAAATACGTATCTACAACCATATCTGATATACGGTCACAAACCTTATCAGGATGTCCTTCTGATACTGATTCACTTGTAAATAAATAAGATTTTTTACTCATTAAATTTTATATTTTTTAAAAATTAAAATTAGAAACATATACAAAAAAATAATTAAGTAAAATATTTTATTTCCATAATGTGAAAATAAAGTTGAATGGCTAAAATGGGGAAAATTTAACTGAATACTACCAGACTCTCTCGTATTAAGTGATTTTTTGATCTCTCCATTGGGGTTAATAAAAGCAGAAATTCCCTTATTTGCAGATCTCGCAATAAATATTCCCTCTTCTACTGCCCTATATATAGCTTTTACAAAATGTTGATGAGGTCCAATTGATTGTCCAAACCATGCATCTTCTGAAATATTAATTAACAAATCAGGTAATTGACTATTTTGTTTTACTTTTCCAGAGTAAATAATTTCATAACAAATAAGTGGAAGTATTACTTTTTTATTAAAATCATTCCCTAAATTAAATAGAATTCTTTTTTCCCCAGGTGAAAAAGAATTATAACCAAAACTTATTTTTTTAAAACCAAATTTGGTAAAAATATTTTCAATAGGTAAAAATTCACCAAATGGAACTAAATTAATTTTATTGTATACGTATAAAATTTCTAATTTATGATTAACAATTGCAAAACTGTTATAATACTTTTTAATTTGAGAATTGCTTTTATTTATAACGTTATTTATTCCTACGACAATTAAATGATTTTCATTAAATTTTTTAGAAAATAAATCTTTATAAAATTCAATATTTTGTAAATTAGATTCATAAAAAACACCTTCAGGCCATATAAAAATAGTTTTTTTATTTTCTTCCGGATTGCTTATTTGAATTAATCTCTTTAATTGAAACTCTTCATTATTTTCTTGATAATCCTTTAATGAAAAATTAGGTGAAATTATTTTAACAGCAAGATTTTCATCAAATTTAAATTTACTTTTTACAATTTTTTGGGAACCATAGTAATAGTTTCCAAGGAAAATAATAATAAAAAATACTGAAAATATAATATTTTTTTTTAAAAAATCTTTTTGGAAGAAAAGAAATGGAATGCAAAAAAAAGTGATGCTTAACAAACTTAAACCATATGTTCCAATTAATGATAATAATTGTATAGTCTCTAAGGACCAAGACCATGAATATGCAAATAGATTCCAGGGAAAACCAGTCAATAAATTTCCTCTCAAAAACTCGAATATAGAAAAACTTAAAGAAAAAATTAAAATAAAAAAAATTTTATTTTTTGCGAAAGAGCCTGAAATTAAAATTGCTAAGCCAAAAAAAGTTGATAAAAATAAAGGTATTAGTACAAGTGCAAAAGGAATTAAACCTTTGAATATTTCATCATGAGTTAAAGATATTGTAATCCAATAATTACCTATTAAAAAAAAACCAAATCCGAAAGAACATCCTAAATAGAAAAAATATCTTTTAGATTTTTTTTTTCTATATGTTGTTTGAGTTTTTTTTTTAACAACTAAAATTAAATATAATAAACAAGAAAATGCAAAAAAATTTATAAAAGTTAAATTATAAGGTGGAAAACTAAGTATTGTAGTTGCTCCAAGTAAGGCAGGTATCAAAAAAATTACAAGGAATTTGTTATTTAATATATTGTTCAAATTTAATTTCTCATTTTATTATAAAATAACTTTTATAATTTTATTTTCATATTTATTCATTTTGAAATATTCTTTATTTTTTACATGATCAAAGCCCATTAAATGTAAAAGTCCATGAACCCATACTTGATCAAATTCAGCGACAAAACTTGTTTTTTTAGATCTTTTATTTACAATTTCATAACATGCAGCAATATCTCCGATATATGTGTACGTTTTTTTACTAATTTTAAATTTGTCTCTTGTCATATAAGGAAATGACAAAACATCTGTTGATTTATCAATTTTTCTAAATTTTTTGTTAAGTTTTTTAATATTTAATGAACTTGTTAGCATAATAGTAAAAACTATATTTTTCCCTTTAAAAATAGAAATATTATTACTGATTTTTTTCAACTTTTTTTTTAAATATTGCTGTGGGTTTTGTATTTTTCTAAACCAAGATCTAGAGTCTACTTCTACATTAACCTTTATCATTAGTATTCTTTTGATATGCTTGTACAATTTTTGTAACTAGAGGATGTCTAACAACATCTCTATGATCAAAGTTAACAATTGATATTTCTTTAATGTCTTTTAATATATTTTGAGATTCTATTAAACCAGATTGATTTTTATTTGGTAAATCAATTTGTGAAGGGTCACCATTTACAACTATTTTTGAATTTTCACCAATTCTAGTTAAAAACATTTTAATTTGCATTTGTGATGCATTTTGAGCTTCATCTAAAATTGCAAAAGAATTTTTTAAAGTTCGTCCTCGCATAAATGCAAGTGGAGCTATCTCAATTTCGCCAGCTTCTATTTTTCTTTGTATTTTTTCGTAATCTAATAAATCATAAAGAGAATCATATAGAGGTCTAAGATAAGGATCTATTTTTTCTTTCATATCTCCGGGTAAAAACCCTAGTCTTTCACCAGCCTCTACTGCTGGTCTAGATAAAATAATTCTCTCTACTTTTTTATCTAACAACATCGATAAAGCTGCTGCTACGGCTAAATATGTTTTCCCAGTTCCTGCAGGACCTAATGACATAATAATCTGACTACTTTTAAGAGCTTTGACATATTCTTTTTGTTTTTTTGTTCTTGGAATTACAGATTTTTTAGGTGTTTTAATTACTTCTTCTAAAGATTGTACACTTGAATGATTTTTCATGTCTCCCACAATATCCTTATTTAAAGATGCAACAATATCATTGCGATCTATTTTTTTATCTAATTTAAAACGTTCAATTAAATATTCAATTGCATTTTTAACAGTTTCATTTGCATATTTATCGCCTTTTATAGCTATTGAATTGCCCCTAAAGTATATTTTAGAGCCACTTATTTTTTCAAGTTCCTTAAGATTGCTATCAAAAGTTCCTGCTAATTCCATTAAAATTTTATTATTAAATACATTAACATTTATAGAATTATCATCACCATATACTATTGAAACTTCCTTATTATTTTTGTTAATTTTCACTAAATTATGCTGCCTTTGTCTTATTGATTGAATGAAATCCAAATAAACCATTATGATTAAAATTGGTAATTTTCACATTTACTAATTCTCCAGGAGAACAATCTTCGGACTCAAATTTTACAGGTGTCATGAATTTTGTTCTACCAAAATATTTACTAGAATTTTTTAATTTATTTTCAACTAAAACTTCACAATATTTTTCAAGATATTTTTTATTATTCTCAATTTGATTGTGAATTAATATTTTTTGTAACTTAACTAGTCGCTCCTGACTTATCTTTAAACTATTTAATTTATTTTTTGCCGCAGGAGTTCCTGGACGTGAACTATAAATAAATGAATAGGAATTAATAAAAATTACATCCTGGATTAATTTTACAGTATCATTAAAATCCTTTTCAATTTCGCCTGGATAACCAACAATAAAATCACTGGAAAATTTAATATTTTCATTAATTTTTTTAATTTTATTAATAACATTCATATAATAGCTTTTATCATGTTTTCGATTCATCAATTTTAAAATTCTGTCTGATCCAGTTTGAATAGGTAGATGTAAAAATGGCATAAGTTTTTCACAATCTCTATAACAATCAATTAAATCATCTGTCATATCTTTAGGATGTGAGGTCATATATCTTATTCTTTTTAAATCTGTAATATTTTCTAATTCTTTTATAATTGAAGAAAGTCTATAATTCTTTTTATTTTCTAAAAAATTGTATGCATTAACATTTTGACCTAATAAAATTATTTCTCTAGCACCATTATTTACTAAATTATTTGCTTCATTTATAATTTGTTTAAATGGTCTAGAGTACTCTGGACCTCTGGTATAAGGCACTACACAAAAATTACAAAATTTATCACAACCTTCTTGTATTGTAAGATATGAAGAAATTTTATTTTGGGAATTGGGAATTTTTTCTAAACTATCAAATTTTTCAATAACATCAAATTCCAGCTCATTTATTTTTTCTCTTTTTCTCTGATAATTTAAAATTAAGTCTCCAATTTTATGATAAGATTGAGGGCCAATAACTATATCAATATAAGGTTCTCTTTTAATCATCTCGTCTGACTCTGCTTGTGCGACACATCCAGAAACTATAACTAGAGGTTTTTTTAATTTTTTAAAATCTTTTTTTACTCTACCAATCTCATGATAAACTTTTTCTGCTGCTTTTTCTCTTATGTGGCAAGTATTTAGCAAATAACAATCTGCTTGATTTTTTATATTAGTTTTACTAAAACCGATAAGCTTAACTAAATCATAAATACGATTTGAATCATATTCATTCATTTGACACCCAAAAGTTTTGATAAATATTTTTTTAGACAAAATTTTTACTTTTTAATTTTTGAACCATATAATTCTAATCTATGATCAACAAGTTTATAACCAAGTTTTTCTGATACTTTTTTTTGTAATTTTTCAATGTCTTCATTCACAAATTCTATAATCTCGCCTGTATTTATATCTATTAAATGATCATGATGTTCATGGGTAGCTTGTTCATATCTTGCTTTTGTACCTTTAAAATCATGCTTAGAAAGAATTCCTGCTTCTTCAAATAATTTTACAGTTCTATAAACAGTCGCGATGCTAATTTTTGAATCAAGTTTATTAACTCTTTTATGTAATTCATCTACATCAGGATGGTCTTCTGACTCTGACATTACTTTAGCAATGAGTTTTCTCTGATCGGTCAATCTGACACCCTGTTTCTGGCATTTTATTTCTATACTATTATTCATCTATTATAATTTCTATTATATCCAAAACTCCTATTTAGAAAAGATTTAACTTAAATATACTGGTTTAACAAAATCATTATTTAACAAACCTTTTAATAGAAGAAATTCAAGATCTTTATGGTCTAGGTTTGCAATATTA
>CACIPU010000015.1 GCA_902588625.1 uncultured Pelagibacteraceae bacterium
TACTGTCAGTTTATAGACTAGGAACTTATGTTCCACTACCTGGTATTGATGCAGAATCATTGAAAGCCTTAATGGATTCAAACCAAAAAGGATTACTTGGAATGTTTAATATATTTTCTGGTGGTGCGGTGAATAGGATGGCAATTTTTGCTCTTGGTATTATGCCCTATATTTCTTCCTCTATAATAATTCAGTTGCTTACTGGAGTTTCTGAAACCTTTAAAAATTTAAAAAGCCAAGGAGAATTAGGAAGAAAAAAAATTACTCAATATACTAGATACGGAACAGTTTTACTTGCTACAGTTCAAGGATATGGTGTTGCGGTAGGTCTTGAAAATTCTGAAACATTAATTATCGATTCAAGTAGTTATTTCAAACTTACCACAGTTATAACACTTACAGCTGGAACCGTTTTTTTAATGTGGTTGGGTGAACAAATTACCCAAAGAGGAATAGGAAATGGAATTTCATTAATAATTTTTTCTGGAATTGTTGCTGAAATACCCAGAGCTTTAGCAACAACATTTGAACTTGGTAGAACAGGAGCATTGTCAGCTTCTGTTATTTTATTAATATTTACTATTATAATCGTTGCTGTAGCATTTATTGTTTTTGTTGAAAGAGCTGTAAGAAAAATATTAATAAATTATCCAAAAAGACAAATGGGAGCAAAAGTTTATGGAGGTGAATCATCATATCTTCCTTTAAAAATAAATACAGCTGGAGTAATTCCAGCTATCTTTGCTTCAGCTCTTTTATTGTTACCAATTACATTTTCTAATTTTGGTTTTTCAGAAAGTGAAACTTTTATTGATATTTCTGCTCTATTTTCTCAAGGTAAACCTTTATACATGTTACTTTACGCTTCAGGTATAATCTTTTTTTCATTTTTCTATACATCAATAGTTTTTAATCCAAAAGAAACGGCTGAAAATTTAAGAAAACACGGTGGATATGTTCCGGGAATTAGACCAGGTGAAAGAACAGCTGATTTTATAGAAGATATTTTGACAAAACTAACCACAATCGGAGCTTTATATCTTACATTGGTTTGCCTAATGCCAGAATTTTTAATATCTAGATATCCGATACCTTTCTATCTTGGTGGAACTTCTGTACTAATTGTTGTAGTTGTTGCAATGGACACAGTATCTCAAGTTCAAACGAGATTGATGAGTCAACAGTACGAATCTCTAATTAAAAAAACGAAGTTTGGAAGATAAAAGTGAATATAATTTTGTTTGGACCACCTGGGGCAGGAAAAGGAACTCAGGCAGATAAAATTGTTAATGAATTTGATTTTCATAAAGTTTCTACAGGTGATCTACTACGAGAACAAATTTCAAATAACACAGAAATTGGAATCAAAATTAAAGAAATTATTGATAAAGGGCAATTCGTTTCTGATGAAATAATTGACAATTTAATAAAAAAGATTCTATCCAATAAAAAGTATTTTAACAGATTAGTTTTTGATGGGTATCCAAGAAACCTTAATCAAGCAAAAACTCTTGAATATTTAGTAAAAAAAAACAATCAAAAAATTACATGTGTTTTAAGTTTGAATGTTGAAAGAGATTTAATAGTTAAAAGGGTTCTTGGTAGACAATCATGTAATAAGTGTGGTCAAATTTTTAATGAATATTTTAGACCTTCATCTAAAGAAAATCATCAATGTGGAGATAGTTTTTTAGTAAAAAGACCCGATGATAACGAGGAAACTATTTTAAAAAGATTTGAAACTTATCAAGATAAAACTCTACCTATACTAAATTTTTACAAAAATTTAAATTTACTTCATGAAGTTAACGGAAAGGTCGAAATAGACCAAATATTTAAGGAAATAAGGGAAATAATAGCTTCTTTAGAGACTTGACTTTGTAACACTTATTTATATAAATAGCGTTTTTATAGCTTATCTCAGATAAAATTATGGCACGTATAGCTGGTGTAAATATTCCTCAAAACAAAGTTGTTCATGTAGCTTTAACTTATATTCATGGAATAGGAAATAAATTTTCTAATGAAATTTGTACTAAATTAAACATTTCAAAAAATAAAAGAGCTAACAGTCTAACAGAAGATGAAGTTTTAAAAATTAGAGAGTTTATAGATCAGCATTATAAGGTAGAAGGTGATTTAAGACGAGAAATATCTTTAAACATAAAAAGACTTATAGATCTTGCCACATATAGAGGATCAAGGCATAAAAAAAAATTACCAGTCAGAGGACAAAGAACACATTGCAATGCTAGAACACGTAAAGGAAAAGCTATTGCAATAGCTGGTAAGAAATTAACACCACTAAAAAAATAACATCATGAATAAAAAAGAAGTAAAAAAAACTGACACTAAAGATACAACTAAAGAAAAATCTTTTAAACCAACTAAAGTTAAAAAGCTAAAGAAGATTAAAAAAAATATAACTTCGGGTATAGCTTTTGTTCAGGCTACTTTTAACAACACAATAGTTTCAATCACTGATGATAGTGGCAATGTAATTGCATGGTCTTCAGCAGGATCAAAAGGATTTAAAGGTTCTCGAAAATCTACTCCTTATGCAGCCCAAATTGCTGCTGATACTGCTGCTACAAAAGCACAAGAACATGGATTAAAAACCTTAACAGTAAAACTAAAAGGTCCCGGATCAGGAAGAGAAACAGCGTTGCGAGCTTTACAATCAAGAGGATTTAAAATTATTTCAATTAAAGACGTAACACCAATGTCTCATAACGGTGCAAGACCTCCAAAAAAAAGAAGGGTATAAAATGGAAAATGCAATAATAAATCATAATTGGAAAGAACTAATTAAACCTAATAAACTCAATATACAAAATAGTGAAGATAAATCATTTACAACTATTACAGCTGAACCGTTAGAAAAAGGATACGCTTTGACAATTGGAAATTCATTAAGAAGAATCCTTTTGTCGTCAATCCAAGGTTCAGCGATTACAGCAATTCAAATTGATAGCGTACTTCATGAATTTTCATCTATCAAAGGTGTAAGAGAAGATGTCACTGATATTGTATTAAATGTTAAAATGCTTTCAATTCAAGTTATGTCAGAAGGTCCTAAAAAATTAATACTAGACGTAAAAGGACCAGGTGAAATCAAAGCTAAAGATTTACAAACAAATCCTGAAGTAAAAATTTTAAATCCAGATTTAGTTTTATGTCATTTGGATGAAAATACAAAATTTTATATGGAGTTAATAGCAAATAGAGGTAAAGGTTATAGACCTGCAGAAAAAAATAAAAGTGAAGATGCCCCACTAGGATTAATTGCTATAGATTCACTATTTTCACCAGTAAAAAAAGTTTCCTACACAATTGAAAATGCTAGGGAGGGAAAATCATTAGATTATGATAAATTAGTAATGAATATTGAAACCGATGGATCTTTGCCCGCTGAAGATGCAGTAGCTTATGCCGCAAGAATTTTTCAAGATCAATTGTCATTGTTCGTAAATTTTGATGAACCAGTTGAAGTTGAAAAGAAACCTCAAACCGTTGAATTAGAGTTTAACAAAAATTTATTGAGAAAAGTTGATGAACTAGAACTTTCAGTAAGATCAATGAACTGTTTAAAAAATGATAACATCATTTATATTGGAGATTTGGTTCAGAAAACTGAACCTGAAATGTTAAGAACTCCAAATTTTGGAAGAAAATCATTAAATGAAATAAAAGAAGTCCTAAGTGCAATGTCTTTATATCTAGGCATGGAAATACCTAATTGGCCACCAGAAAATATAGCTGAGTTATCAAAAAGGTTAGAAGAAAACACATAGTAGTTTATGAGACATAAATTTGGGTATCGAAAATTAAACAAAACTTCAGAACATAGAAAAGCATTGTTTAAAAATATGCTTAATTCTTTAATTAAGTATGAACAGATAACAACAACATTACCTAAAGCTAAAGAATTAAAACCTAAAATTGATAAAGTAATAACATTAGGTAAAAATAATACTTTAGCTGCAAAAAAAAATTTATTTTCGAAACTGCAATCTCGAACTTCAGTCAACAAATTAGTGAAAACATTATCACAAAGATATCAGAAACGAAGCGGAGGATATGCAAGAGTAATTAGGGCTGGTTATAGATATGGTGATGATGCACCCATGGCAGTCATTGAACTAGTTGATCGTGACATTAATGCAAAAAAAGTAGATATAAAGAAGAAAACTGAAAAACCTGATTTAAAAGAAACTACTGTTAAAGATACATCAAAAGATAAAAAAAAAATAACTAAATCACAAAAGTAAAATATATATTGGTGTTAACTTATATTACTTTATAGTTACATAAATTAAAATCTATATGAAAAATACTTTTTTAATTAAAAGTGAGTCTGTTAATTCACGTTTAGATAGATGGTTTAAGCGTAATGTTTTTGATGTACCACAGTCACTAATAGAAAAGAATATAAGAAAAGGTAATATTAAAGTTAATAACAAAAAAGAAAAAGGTTCATATAAGTTATTATTAAATGATAAAATTGACATAAAAAATATTTCCTTTACTGAAAAGAAAAAGAGTTATAAGAAAATAAAATATATACCTACTAAAAAAGATTTAATTCAAACTTCTTCGATATTTATTGAAAATAATGACAACTTTGTTGTAATAAATAAACCTGCAGGTATATCTGTTCAATCAGGAACCAAATCTAAAAAAAATATTTTAGATATAATTCAAGACACTAGTGAATTTAAAAATCATAAACCATTCCCAGTTCATAGAATAGATAAAGAAACTACTGGCATACTTATAGTAGCTAAAAATCGTAAATATGCTCAAATATTTACAAACTTATTTAGAATGAGAAAAATTAATAAAAGTTATTTAGGGATAGTTTTAGGTGAACTTAAAAAAAATAAAGGTATTTTTAAAGATGAACTTTTTTATTACGAAGGTAAAAAAAAAATTAGTACAATAGCGATTACGCACTATACAGTTTTAGATGCAAATAATAAATATTCATTACTGAAATTAGTTCCTGTTACTGGAAGAAAGCATCAACTAAGAAAACAATTGTTAATAAAAGGTAATCCTATTTTAGGTGACTCAAAATATAATCTTTCTAGTAACTTGAAATTTAAATCAAATGGTTTGATGCTCCATGCGTACAAAATTAATTTTTCAATTAATAATATAAAATACAGTTTTTCTGCACCGCCACCAGATATTTTTTATAAGACTCTTAATGAAAAATACTTAAAAATTTCTTAATAATAATCTTATATATATTTTTTTCATTTTAGGCAATAAAGTGTTTTCTGCATATTCATCCATAATTTTATTAACATAAATACCATCTTCAAAAACCACTGGTCTTAATTCCCAATCAACAGTACATTGATCAGCAATAACATTTCTTGCTATTCCTCCTTTTATTCTTCCAATCTGCAATGTTGTATAGGGAGGGTTAAAAATTGAATCCTTAGGTTCTCTCTTTTTTAATTCCAGTCTTAGTTCCATAAGTTTATTTATATATTGTGTTGCATATTCAACAGCATTAACACCTTTATCGGGAGCAGAACCATGCCCGGCCAATCCAGTAAAATAAGTTGAATATTCATAGCAACCTTTGTGTGCTTGAATAGCTTTCATATTTGTCGGCTCTCCAACTATACAAACAGAGCAATTAATTTTTCTATTTTTTAATTCTTTTAACATTATTGGAGCTCCTTGACAGGCAGTCTCTTCGTCATAGGTGTAAGAAAAATGGATAGGTTTTTTTAAATCTTCTTTAGCGAAATAAGGAGCTAGAGCTAATGTACATGCAATAAATCCTTTCATGTCACATGATCCTCTTCCATAAATTTTATCATTTTTTTCTGTTGCTATAAATGGATCAGAAGACCATCCTTTGCTAGAGGCAGGAACAACATCTGTATGACCAGATAATATTATACCATTTTTACCGTTTAAATTTTTTTTACCGCTAATTGTCGAAAATAAATTAGCTCTTAATTTTTTGTCATCAAAAGTTATAAAAGATTTAGCACCTAATACTTCCAGTTTTTTTTCACAATATTGTATTAAATCTACATTAGAAGTTCCAGAAACTGTTTGAAATTTTATTAATTCTGATAAAATCTTTAAAGTCTCAGAAAAAGCTTCCTCTAATATATTTTTTTGCATGGTCATTTAATTAAAAAAACATTATACATTATTCCTATGAAACAAGAAATAACCTTTGATGATTATACTAAAGTAGAGATAAAAGTTGGAACAGTAATTAGTGTAAAAAAAAACGAAAAGGCGAGAAAACCTTCACTTGTTGTTGAGGTTGATTTTGGTGGATCTATAGGAGTTAAAAAATCTTCCGCGCAAATTACTCATTACTATAATGAGGATAATTTAGTAGGTAAACAAGTAATAGGAGTATGTAATTTTCCAAAGAAAAATATAGCGGGTATAGTTTCTGAAGTTTTGATTTTAGGAGCAATTGAAAAAGATGGGAAAGTTGTTTTGGTACACCCCTCTCAAAAAGTTGAAAATGGTTTAGAAATAGCATAAACCATTGCGATGTATCCTAATTTATTACCGCTTATTTTATTTTCTATTGCTGCAGCTTTTACTCCAGGTCCTAACAATATAGTTGGATCTTATTCAGGTTTTAATTTTGGAATAAAAAAATCATTACCACTAATTTTAGGAGTTACGTTTGGTTATACTACACTCATCACTTTATTAGCCGCAGGTTTAAAAGAAGTATTTGATATTTACCCAATACTGAAAACTGTTATAAAAATTATTGGATCTTTATTTTTAATTTATTTAGCTTATAAAATTTCATTTCAAAATCAGGTTGAAGAAAAAAAGATAGAAAACCCAGTTACATTTTACGATACATTTATATTTCAGTTTGTTAATCCTAAAGGTGTTTTTGCCGCAATAACAAGCATTTCCTTGTTTGTTGAGCTTGGCTCAAATTATTTATTTCATTCTTTAGTAGTCATAATAGTGTCATTTTTTTGTGCCATAACAAGTATAACAAGTTGGTGTTTGCTAGGAAAATTTCTTAAACGTTTCTCAGAAAACAAGAAATTTATTCAAGTGTTTAATTACGCTATGTCCTTTTCACTAATTGTTTGTGTTATACTTATTTATTTAAAAATATGAAGATAAATAGCAAAGATTCATTTAAGTCTTTAAAAATATTAAAAGTTGATAATAAAAATTATAATATATTTAGTCTTAAAGAAGCAGAAAAAAATGGACTAGAAGGTATTTCAAAATTACCTAAATCAATAAAAGTTTTACTAGAAAATCTATTAAGATTTGAAGACAGTAAATCAGTAAAAAAAGATCAAATTTTATCCATTAAATCCTGTATAGAGAAAAAAAATTTAAAAACTGAAATTGCTTTTAGACCAGCGCGAGTTCTCATGCAAGATTATACAGGTATTCCTGCAGTAGCTGATCTTGCAGCCATGAGGGATGCAGTAAAATTAAAAAAAAAAGACCCAAAAAAAATAAATCCTTTATCCACAGTTGATCTGGTTATCGATCATTCTGTGATGGTGGATACTTATGCTTCTAAAGATTCTTTTAAAAAAAATGTTGAAAAAGAATTTATAAGAAATGGAGAACGTTATTCTTTTCTAAAATGGGGACAACAAGCTTTTAATAACTTTAGAGTTGTTCCACCAGGAACTGGCATTTGCCATCAAGTTAATTTAGAATATTTATCAAAGGTAGTTTGGTCGTCTGATAATTTTGCTTATCCGGATACGCTTGTAGGGACCGATAGTCATACAACTATGGTTAACGGTCTTTCCGTTCTTGGTTGGGGGGTGGGGGGAATTGAAGCTGAAGCTGCGATGTTGGGACAGCCAATATCAATGTTAATTCCTGACGTTGTTGGATTTAAAATTGAAAATAAACTTACAGAAGGAACTACAGCCACTGATTTAGTTTTAACAATAGTTCAAATATTAAGAAAAGAAGGAGTGGTTGGAAAATTTGTTGAATTTTATGGTGATGGACTAAAAAATCTTTCATTAGCAGATAGAGCTACTATTGCAAATATGGCACCTGAATATGGAGCGACTTGTGGTTTTTTTCCCACAGACGAAGAAACTATAAAATATTTAAAATTTTCTGGTAGAGACCAACATACTATTTCACTTGTAGAAAAATATTCTAAAGAACAAGGACTTTGGGCTGATGAAAATATTTCTTTTTCTAAAGTTTTAAATTTAGATTTATCCAAAGTTGTTCCAAGCATTTCAGGTCCCAAACGTCCGCAGGATAAGGTTTTACTATCTGAATCTTCTAAATCATTTATGAAATCTTTTAAAAAAAATATGAATAGAGAAAATATAAAAGAAGAAACAGTATTGGATGAAAATTTTAAATTAAAGGATGGTAATATTGTTATAGCTGCGATTACATCATGTACCAATACTTCAAATCCAAACGTCCTTATAGGAGCCGGTTTGCTTGCTAAAAAAGCTGTCGAAAAAGGGTTAAATGTAAAACCTTGGGTAAAAACTTCTTTGGCACCAGGCTCCCAAGTCGTTACAGATTATCTTGAAAAAGCTGGCTTAAACAAATATTTGGATCAACTTGGTTTTCACTTAGTTGGATATGGATGCACAACTTGTATAGGTAATTCAGGACCCCTAAAAGAAAATATTTCAGAAGCTATTCAAAAAGGAAATTTATATGCAGTTTCTGTTTTATCTGGGAATAGAAATTTTGAAGGAAGAATTAATCCTGATGTAAAAGCAAACTATCTTGCTTCACCACCTTTAGTAGTTGCCTACGCACTTGCAGGATCAATGAATTTTGATTTATACAATGAACCTTTGGGTATAGATAAATTAGGAAAAAACATCTTTTTAAAAGATATATGGCCATCAAATAAAGAGATAGAAGAATTAATGTCAACTTCAATAAATGCAGAAATGTTTTCTAAGCGTTATTCAAAAGTTTCAGAAGGATCAGATGATTGGAAAAAAATTAAAACTATTGAAAGTAGCATTTATAATTGGGATGACAGTTCTACTTATGTAAAAAAACCACCGTTTTTTGAAAAAATGCCAGATATCCCTGAGGGTTTTAAAAAAATTTCTGACGCAAGACCATTAGTAATTTTAGGTGATATGGTAACTACAGATCATATTTCTCCAGCCGGTTCTATAAAAAAAGATAGCCCCACAGGTGATTATTTTATGAAACATCAAGTTCAGCAAAAGGATTTTAACTCTTATGGAGCAAGAAGAGGAAATCATGAAGTTATGGTACGTGGAGCATTTGGAAATATAAGAATAAGAAATGAAATGGTCCCAGGAACTGAAGGTGGCTTTACCAAATTATATCCTGAAGGGAAAGTTATGAGTATTTATGAAGCGGCTATGGAATATAAGAAAAGAGGCAATGATCTAGTTGTAGTTGCTGGCAAAGAATATGGAGCTGGGTCTTCTAGAGATTGGGCAGCAAAAGGTACAAAATTATTAGGAGTAAAAGCTGTAATCTCAGAAAGTTTTGAAAGAATACATAGATCTAATTTAATTGGAATGGGAATACTTCCTCTTCAATTCAAAGACGGATTAAATAAAAATAAATTAAATCTTAAAGGATCTGAGCTTATTACTATTATCGGAATAGAAAAAGGTATAACTCCAGGACAAGAGGTTGAATGTGAGATTAAGTACGCAGATGGAGTAGCAAAAAAGATTAATTTACTTTCCAGAATTGATACAGCAAATGAAGTTGAATATTATAAAAATGATGGGATATTAAAATACGTTTTAAGAAGTATGTTATAATGAGAAATATTAAAGTAAGGGTGCACAAATCATCTTATAAATTAAAAAAAGAAGATCAATTAGCATGGAAAATTGCTGAAATTGCATCAGATAAAGCTTCTCTAAACGAAAATGCGATTGATATGGTTATTAATAGGATTATTGATAATGCTTCAGTTGCAATAGCATCATTAGAAAGAAAACCAGTTGTTTCTGCTAGGGAAATGGCTTTAGCACACCCAAGAGAAAATGGAGCAACAGTTTTTGGAATAGATTCTAATCAGAGATTTCATTGTGAATGGGCAGCTTGGGCAAATGGAACAGCGGTTAGAGAATTAGATTTTCATGATACTTTTCTAGCTGCAGACTATAGTCATCCAGGTGACAACATCCCTCCAATTTTAGCAGTGGCTCAGCAAAAAAATTTAAGTGGTATGGATTTAATTAGAGGAATTATCACAGGATATGAAGTTCAAGTAAATCTTGTAAAAGGGATTTGTTTGCATGAACATAAAATTGATCACATAGCCCACTTAGGGCCGAGTGTTGCAGCGGGTATTGGCTCTTTATTAAAACTTGATACTGAAACCATTTATCAATCTGTTCAACAAGCTTTGCATACAACAATTTCAACACGACAATCTAGGAAAGGTGAAATTTCTAGCTGGAAAGCATTTGCGCCGGCACATGCTGGAAAATTAGCTATTGAAGCAGTTGATAGAGCAGTGAGAGGAGAAGGGGCGCCGAGTCCAATTTACGAAGGTGAAGACAGTGTAATAGCTTATGTTCTTTCAGGATCCAAGGCAAAATATATTGTTCCTTTACCAAAAGTTAATGAAGAAAAAAAAGCTATTTTAGAAACTTATACCAAAGAACATTCGGCAGAATATCAATCTCAAGCTTTAATAGATTTAGCAAGAAGTTTAAATAAAAAAATAAAAAATATTTCTGATATTAAAAAAATTGAGATTCACACAAGCCATCATACTCACAACGTAATCGGGACTGGAGCAAACGATCCACAAAAAATGGATCCAAAAGCGAGCAGAGAAACATTAGATCATTCCATCATGTATATTTTTGCAGTGGCTTTACAAGATGGTAGATGGCACCATATAGATTCTTATACTCCCGAAAGAGCCAATACTAAAAGTACTATAGAATTATGGAAAAAAATAAAGACATTCGAGGATAAAAAATGGACAAAAAAATATCATGATCCCAATCCAAACAAGAAATGTTTTGGAGGTCATGTAATTATTAAAATGAAAAATGGTTCAAAAATTGAGGAAAAAATTAATGTTGCGGATGCCCATCCAAATGGAAAAAATCCTTTCAAAAGAAAAGATTATATTAAAAAATTTAAAACACTCACAAGTGGCATTATAGAAATAGACGAGTCAGAAAGATTTTTAAAAGATGTTCAAAACTTGGTAAATTTAAACAAAACAGAGCTTAGTAAGCTAAATATTCAACTAAAAGAAGAGCTACAAAAAAATATAATTTCAAATAGAGCTATTTTTTAATAAATTTTAATAATAGAATAAAAGAAAAGAGGGGGGATAAAATATGGCAAAAGAAATGCTTGCAATAGCAAAACTTAAATCTGGTGAAGGAAAATTTGAAAAGTTCATGGGATTTATGCAATCAGATGAAGGAATGGCTGTAAGAAAAACTATTGCTCATGTTGAAAAAACAGTTCCAGCAATAGGACCAGATAAAAGTTATGTTATGTTTAAAGTCTCAGTTCATAATGAAGCAGAAATGAAGAAGTTCTCTTCAGGTAATAACCCGATAGCAAAACCTATTTTCGATGAATGTATCGAAGTTGTTGAAATGTATGAATTGAGTAAAGTTAATCTATAAAGATTAACAAATTAAAACCAAGAAGCAAAAGGTTCATTAATCGTAAGCACGCCATAATCTATTAGGCCTCCGATAATTAATTGAAGCGCCACCAATAAAACAAATACTAAACCAACATATGCAATCCAAATATTTTTTTGTATGTAATTAGCTAGGTATGTAGCTAATGCTCCAGTCAATAATACAGACAAAACTAATCCGAATATTATATACTCAATATAACCTCTTGCTGCACCAACTACACCGATTACATTATCAAAGCTAATGCTTAGGTCGACAAAGAGAATCCTGTAAACACTTTGTATATAGGAAGGTTCTTTAGATTTTTTTGTTGGAGATTTAATTTTTTTAATTTCAAGTAAATCTTTTCTTAAATCATTAACAATCCAAATTAAAAGTAGTCCTCCTAGAATTTTTATAAAATAAAACTGAAATAAGTATGTTGCAAATAGAGCAAATATTATTTTAAATACTAGAGCACCCGCAACACCCCATAAGATAATCTTTTTTTTATTTTTTGGAGTAAAACTTGCAGCGATTAATCCTATAATAACCGCATTATCCGCAGCTAAAACTAAATCTATAAATAAAATCTGAGTTATAATTATTGCGTGTTCTATCACTTTATATATACTTTATAATTCTATTATGAAATTAGATTAAATAAAAGGATTATAAGCCCATTGTAAAATTGCTTGTCTTTGCCTTCTTCTACAATTTATATCACCAGACTCACAGTTATTTTTTATAGCAGTTACGTGTCTAGTAAAATTTTTCCATCTTTTAATTTGAACACCATCTATATGTGGAATTCGTCTACCTTTTGCAAATCTACAGTACCATTGAAACCAACCCAAAGGATCTTCCTTAAAAATCCAACCTTTTTTAATCCAATATTCTCTTGTTAAGCCAGCTCTAACTTTAAAATAATTTTGCTTTATATCAAAAGTTTTACTAAGTTTTGCTTTTGCAAACCATGATTTAGGATATTCTTTTATTTTACCTTCAAAGTAAGAACCACCAAAAACTCCAAGTTCTAGCATTTTTTTAGGACTTAATTGAGGTTTAAATATTTTATATAGATAATTTGTTTCCGTAGATTTTACGGGTTTCATTTTAATTATTTTCTATTAATTCTTTTAATTCTTCGTACTCCTCACACTTACAGCCATTGAGTACTTCAAGCCGTTTTTTTGCTAGCTCTATCCTGTTTGTTTGAACATATAACTCACCCAAATATTCATTTATACCTAAATGTCCCGCATCTAGCTCCAGCCCTTTAAGATAAAAATTTTCTGCTTTTTTAAAACTACCTGTTTTTCTTAGTGTATAACCAAGGTAATTTAGTATATCGGCACTTTTTTTATTTTTTTCATAAGCCTTTTCAAATTTACTAAGAGCCTTCAAATATAATTGTTCTGCTTTTTCTGCTTTATTTTTTTTTTCCAACTTTTTTGCTCTAAGTACTAATTTCTTTCCCTGTTTGTAAAGATTATCATCACTATATCCGCCACTTCCACTGCTAGAACTACCTGCAGCATAAACTGAGCTATAGTGAAAAAGAGCTGTAGTAAAAAATATAATTAAAAATTTAGTTAATTTTTTCATTTTGTTTAGAACTTATTTAAATGAATTTTTTCATTTTATCTAATGACATTAAGGTCACACCAGATTTTAAAAGACCTTTCCTAATTTGTTTTGCAGTATTCACAGCGCTAATCCCATCGCCATGCACACAGACAGAGTCTATTTCACAGGGTATTTGTTTTCCTGAATAGCAATTTAAAGCTTGGTTTTTAACCATTTTAATAATATGTTTTTCTGCAATAACTGGATCAGTTATCATTGCGTTTTTTTTTGATCTTGAAACTAGATTGCCATCATCTTCATAATTTCTGTCCGAAAAAATTTCTGCAGCAACTCTCATTCCAAGTTTCTTTCCAGCTTTTTCCATCTGAGATCCAGTTGGTACTAAAAAAATTAACTCTTTATTAATTTTTATTATTGATTCCGAAATAATTTTTGCTAATTTATAATCTTCACAAGCCATATTATTTAAAGCACCGTGTGGCTTAACATGAGTTAATTTCATCCCTTTATTTTCGGCAATCTCTGAAAGAATACCTATTTGTTCTATAATTAAATTTGTTATTTCTTTAGGGGATAAATAAAGTCTTTTTCTTCCAAAATTTTCTTTATCATTAAAAGAAGGGTGGGCCCCTATACTGACCCCATTTTTTTTTGAAATTTCTATTGTTTTTTCCATAGTAATTTCATCTCCCGCGTGATACCCACAAGCAATATTAGCCGAATTTACTACATTTAACAAAAGAGGGTCATTTTCGGTTGAATGTAATTTGGATTTTTCTCCCAAATCACAGTTAATATTAATTTCCATATTTTAAGTCCTTAGTTTATTTAATAAGGAATAATAATTATTATATCATTTATGTTCAATAAATTAAATAACATTGGAGATTCTGCCGTTGTTTGTGATTTTGGTGACGAAGTAAATCAAGAAGTAAATAATAGGGTAATTAAACTATTTCATCATTTGAAAAAACAATCATCATTAGGGAATATTAAAGGAATATTAAACTGTATTCCCTCTTATAATAAATTGATTATTAGTTTTGATTTACAAAAAATAAACTCGGACAAAGTAATTAATTTCATAAATTCAATAGATTTACCTAGTTTAAATTTAGATCAAGATAAAAAAGAATGGACCATTCCTATTTGTTACGACTTTGGATTAGATTTAATTAGTATGAGCAAGCAATTAAAATTAGATAAAGAAGAAATTATTAGCATTCATTCTAAATCCATTTTTTTCGTTTATATGATTGGTTTTGTTCCAGGACATCCATTTATGGGAGATTTAGATTCTAAACTTTTTTTAAACCGTTTAAAAACTCCAAGAGTTAAGGTTCCGCCAGGTTCAGTAGGAGTAGTTGAAAAATTTTGTAATATATATCCATACGAAACACCTGGAGGATGGAATATAATTGGAAAAACTCCAATAAAGCTTTTTAATAACAAAGATAGTTCTAAACCCTGCCTTCTTTCACCGGGAGATAAGGTTAAATTTAAACCAATTTCTAAAGAGGAGTTTGATAATTACAAAAATGAGTAATAGTTTTTTTGAAGTTCTAAGAGCAGGAGTTAATACCACGTACCAAGATAAAGGTCGTTTCAGCATGCAACATATAGGGATACCGCCAGGTGGATGTGCTGATAATAAATCTTTTTTAGTTTCTAATGCAATAGTTAGAAATGAAAAACCTATAGGTGTTATTGAGTTTGCTTATCAAGGACCGTTATTGAAATTAATAAAAGGAAAAACAAAAATTGCAATCACAGGAAATGTTAACTTCAAAATTATTTATAAAAATAAGGAAATCATAGAAGGAGATTGCAATAGAAGCTATAATTTAGATGAAGGAGATCAAATAGATATTTTGGCCACAAAAGAATCTACCTATGGTTATTTTTCAGTTGAAGGGGGGTTTGATCTAGACACTTTCTGCAGTAGTGTTTCAACCTTAGTTAAAGCAAAAATTGGACCTAATGATGGAAGCAAGATTCAACTTGGTGATAAAATAAAAATTAATACAAATAGAAAAAATAATAATAACCACAAAAGTAATATTTCTCATAATAAGACGAATATAATTAGAGTTCTAAAAGGACCACAATATAATTATTTTTCAGAAGAAAGTAAAAAAATATTTTTTTCAAATTTTTATAAAGTTACTAATTTGACTGACCGTATGGGAATGAGATTAGAAGGTAAAGTTTTAAAAAATATTATAAATACTAATATTAGATCAGAGGGAATTACTAAAGGAGCAATACAGGTTCCGGCTGATGGTCAACCAATAGTATTACTGACAGATCATCCAACTATTGGCGGATACCCAAAAATAGCTAATGTAATATCTGCTGATTATGATTTATTAGTACAAAAAATACCTGGGACAAAGATCTCTTTTAAGTGTATAGATCTCCAAGAAGCTGAACAACTATATAAAAATAGACAAGTAAGTATTTCTGAAATTATAAAAAATATTAAAGAGATAAATTGAATTTAATCAAAAAAATACCTGGAACTGCTTTGGTTTTAATGGGGGCTTTTTGTTTAAGTTTCGGTGGAATAATTGTAAAATCTTTTGAAGGTGCCAATTTATGGCAAATACTTTTTTGGAGACAGACATTTTTTTCAATTGTTGTTCTTTTATATCTTCTATACGTTTACAAAAGAAATATTATTAAATCATTTTATGTTTCTGGTCTACCTGGCCTAGTTGCTGGCTTATTTTTGTCTATTGGTTTTTCAGCATATGTTTTTGCCATGTATCATACAACGGTTGCCAATACACTTTTTATTATTACAACAGAGACAATTTTTTTAGCATTATTTGGTTATATTTTTTTAAAAGAAAAAATTAATTTAGTTACTTTTATTTCAATAATTTTAGGAATGTCAGGAGTTTTACTTATAATTGGAAGCTCATTATCCGTTCAATCAAGTAGTCAACTCATTGGTAATATAGTTGCATTTATAATGCCTATTTCATTTGCTGTATTAATAATAGTTGTTAGGAAATATCCAAAAGTAGATATGGTTCCATCACAATTTATAGCAGGAGTTTCAGCAGCATTAATTGGTTATTTGGTAGCTGGAAAATTATCAATCTCATATCATGATCTTTTTTTAGGATTTTTAGCAGGAACCTTTCAAATTGGATTTGGTTTTATAATGATAACCATTGGATCACGCACAACCCATGCTGCGGTTGTGGGAATTTTAATGTTAACCGAAGCAGTATTTGGACCTTTGTGGGCTTGGCTTTTTATAAATGAAATTCCTCCCTTAACAGTCATAATGGGCGGCGCAATTATAATCTTTGCGATTATTTTTGAATTTTTTTTCGATAAAAGAACTAACTAAAATTTAGCAAGAGTGATATAATTTAAAAATTATGATTACACAATATTTGCAATCAATTCAAAATAGAGATCCGGCTGCAAAATCAAAAATAAGTATTTTGCTCACATATCCTGGTGTAAAAGCTTTTTTTTTTCATAAGATAGCTCATTTTTTTTGTCTTGCAAAATTTGATTTAATAGCAAGAATAATTTCTCAGTTTTCAAGATTTCTTACTGGAATTGAAATTCATCCAAAAGCCAAAATAGGAAAAAATTTTTTTATTGATCATGGCATGGGAGTTGTAATCGGAGAAACATCTGAAATTGGAGATAACGTTACAATTTATCACGCGGTTACTCTAGGAGGAATTTCACCTAGTATTAAATCTGACGCTCAAAGAAACGTAAAACGTCATCCAACTATTAAAAATAATGTTGTTATTGGATCAGGGGCTCAAGTATTAGGACCAATTACTGTAGGTGAAAATGCTAAAATAGGCTCCAATGCTGTTGTTACAAAAGATGTTGATTCAAACGCAATCATGGTAGGAATCCCAGCAAAAAATATTAATATAAACTTAACAACTGATCAAACATTTAAACCTTATGGTATTTCTAAAGATGATACTAAATAAAAGATGAAAAATACTTTTTATGATTTTATATCATCTATAGGAAACACTCCTTTAATTAAATTGAGAGGACCTTCAGAAAAAACAGGCTGTTCTATTTACGGTAAAGCTGAATTTTTAAATCCAGGCGGATCAGTAAAAGATAGGGCTGCCTTAGCCTTAATAAAGGATGCGGAAGAGAAAAAGTTAATTTCAAAAGGAGGAACTATTGTAGAAGGAACAGCGGGAAATACAGGTATAGGATTAACTCTTATTGGAAATTCACTTGGATATAAATCTATAATTGTTATGCCTGAAACACAAACAAAAGAAAAAAAGGATATGCTAAAATCAATCGGGGCAGACTTACGACTAGTGCCAGCTAAACCTTATAAAGATCCAAATAATTACGTAAAATATTCAGGAAGATTAGCAGATGATTTAAAAAAAAATAATAACATGGGTGTTGTTTGGGCAAATCAATTTGACAATGTCGCTAATTCAAAAGGTCATTATGAAAGTACTGGTCCAGAAATATGGAAACAAACCGAAGGAAAGATAGACGCCTTTGTTTGTGCCTCTGGAACAGGAGGTACTATATCCGGAGTAAGCAAATATCTTAAAGAAAAAAATAAAAATATTAGAGTGGTTCTTTCTGATCCCAAGGGTTCATCTTTGTATAATTATATTAAATATGGAGAATTAAAATCAGAAGGCAATTCAATAACAGAAGGAATAGGATCAAGTAGAGTGACTAAAAATTTTGAACAGGCCACCATAGATGATGCCTATTCAATTAATGATCATGATGCACTTAATATATTATTCGAAATGTTAGAAAAAGAAGGGCTAAATTTAGGAACAAGTTCAGGTATAAATATAATGGGCGCTATAAAATTAGCTAATGAAATGGGACCTAACCATACAATTATTACTATTTTGTGTGATACCGCGGACAAATATAGAAGCAAATTATCAAATAAAAAATTTTTACTTGAAAAGGGATTGCCTATTCCAAAATGGCTATAAAAGGATTTCAAAAAGAAATAAATTCTAAGGAAGACATAATTCATTACTTTGAGAAAGGATGTAAAAAAATAGACCAACTAAATATAGGAGTAGAGCACGAAAAATTATTATTTTTCAAAAAAAATAATAAAAGAATAAATTATGAAACAATCTCTAAAGTTTTTAATTTTTTAACTAAATTTGGTTGGAAATCTATCAGAGAGAAAAAAAATATTATTGCACTATCAAAAAATAAACAAAATATTTCACTTGAGCCCGGAAATCAAATTGAACTTTCTGGAGCTCAACATAAATCTGTTCACTTAATTTGTGAGGAATCTTATAAATTTTTAGAAGAATTAAAAAAAGCTTGTTCTAAATTTAATTTAAAAATGATGTCAGTTAGTTATGATCCTTTGACAAATTTAAATAAAGTTCCAGAAAACCCTAAACAAAGATATAAAATAATGAAAGAAGAAATGCCAAAACATGGAACTTTAAGTTTAGACATGATGTACCAAACATGTGGGACACAAATAAATTTAGATTACACATCAGAAAATGATTTTACAAAAAAATTTAAATTAAGTTCATTTTTAGCACCTCTTTCAATTGCCATGTTTGCAAATTCAGCTATTAAAAATAATAAATTCAGTGGTTATTTATCTTACAGATCAAAAATATGGCAAAATACAGCACGCGCCGGACTGCCAAAATTCTTTTTAGAAAATATAACTTTTGAAAGTTATGCAGATATGGCAATTAATTTTCCATTATTATTTGTAGTAAAAGACTCTGAATATCATAATGTTAAACAACAAAGTTTTAAAGATTTTATGCAAGGTAAAATCAATATATTCAAAGGCAAAAAACCAAATATTCAAGATTTAGAAAACCATTTATCAACAATATTTACTGAGGTGCGTTTAAAACAATATATTGAAATACGATCTTTAGATACTTGTGAATGGGATTGTCACTGTAGTGGACCAGCTTTTTATACAGGATTAATTTATGGAAGTTTAGAAGAATCTTTAGAGATAGTAAAAAAATGGAATTTAAAAGAAGTAATTAATGCTTACATAGACTCACCAAAACTAGGATTAAAAACAATCATCAATAATAAAACTTTGCTGGAATGGGGAAAAATATTTTTAAATTTAGCTTATAAAGGTCTCGAAAAAAGATCTATCAAAAATTCTTCTGCTAAAGATGAGACGCTTTTTTTAAGAAGTGTAAGAAATACTTTAAATCAGAACAAAACCAAAGCAGATATGAGTATAGATAAATTTCAATCAAACAAAAATTTAAATTTTTTATATGAAAAAGAATAAGACTATAGCGATCCAAGGTGATCCCATTAATTTAATTAATAAAAATACTGATACAACTTTATTGATAGCGCTAGAGGCTCAAAGACGTAAATATAAAATATATTATTATGAAACAAAAGATATTACTTTTATTAATAATAAAGTTTTAGCTTACTCGAAAGAGGTTTTTTTTAACGAAAATAAAAAAAATTTTTACCATATAAAAAGAAAAAAAAACATTGATTTAAAAAAAGTAGATTTTATTTTTATGAGACAAAATCCTCCTTTTAATATGAATTATATAACAGCAACTTTCTTATTAGATAAAATATCAAAACATACAACAATAATTAATGACCCAACAGCTGTTAGAAATTTGCCTGAAAAAATTTATTCTACAAAATTTTTAAAACATATGCCTCCTACAATTTTTACACAAAACTTAAATGAAATTGAAAAATTTTTAAAAAAATATAAAAAAGTAGTACTTAAACCAACACATGGTTATGGTGGGAAAAATGTTTTTTTAATTAATAAAAAAACAAAAAGAAAAGAAATATTAAAATATCTCAAAAAAAATAAAGATGTAATGGTGCAGAAATTTTTATATCGAGTTAGATATGGTGATAAAAGAGTTTTTATTATTAACGGAAGAATAAAAGGAGCTATTTTGAGAGTTCCCAAAAAAGGTTCAATTTTAAGTAATATAGCACAAGGCGGAACAGCTATGAAAACAAGCTTAAGCAAAAAGGAATTAATTATTACAAAAAAAGTTGCATCAGATTTAAAAAAAAGAAATATTGTTCTTGCGGGAATTGATATTGTGTCAAATTATTTAACTGGAGATATTAATGTCACCTCACCTACAGGATTAAAAAATTACAAAGATTTAACAAATGTAGATCTTTCCAAAGATTTGTGGAATTTCTTGGAAAATAAGTAAAATTTTATTGTTGATACAACCGTGTATGTTATGTAAGATTTTAATATGCGGAAGAGATTGCAATAAGTTAGCAGCGCCGAAGGAGCAACCACCCCGGAAACTCTCAGGCAAAAGGACCGTACATAATAACTTCTGGAAAGAAGGCTTAGCCTCACCGAAGGAGTAATTCTCTCAGGTAAAAAGACAGATGGGGTTAGGAAGTTATTATGCAAACACAAAAAACAGCTTTATACGAATATCACAAAAGTCTTGGAGCAAAATTTGTTCCATTTGCTGGATACGAAATGCCAGTTCAATATACTTCAGGGGTTGTGGAAGAGCATAAATTTACAAGAAGTAAAGCAGGATTATTCGACGTTTCTCATATGGGACAACTTTTTATTGAAAATAATCCAAATTTAATTGCGGAACTAGAAAAAATTATTCCAATAGACTTAAAAAATATTAATCATAATCAATCAAAATATTCTTTTCTTACAAATGAAAGTGGAGGTATTTATGACGACTTAATAATCACAAAAGTAGAAAAAGGATTTAACATAATTTTAAACGCAGCGTGCAAGGAAAATGATTATAAAATAATCAAAGATGCGCTTGGAGATAAATTTAAACTTAAACTTAATAAAGATTTATCCTTAATAGCTTTACAAGGACCAAAATCTGAAGA
>CACIPU010000016.1 GCA_902588625.1 uncultured Pelagibacteraceae bacterium
TAAAAGGAAATATTAAATCAAATAAAGTAATACTCGGGGGGAAAATTAAAGGTAATATAAATGCTGATAATATAAACATAAAAAAAACAGCAGATATTGATGGTGTATTAAGTCAGAAAACATTATCAATTGAAGAGGGCGCTAAGCTAAAAATTAAAACTGAAACTACTAAATAAACTTAAAACTCCCATTTTTTAATCTTACTATATAAAAAATTTCTAAAGGCAATTACTCTTGCTGTATTTTTTAATGATTGAGGGTAAACAAAATGTGCTTCCGTTTTTGGGCCTTCAGCCTTTGGTAAAACTCGAATTATATTGGGTACAGATGTAGTAATATAATCTGGAAGCGCTGCTAAACCGACCCCGCTTTGAACAGCTAAGAGTAGACCATAGACACTATTGACTTTCATAATTGGTTTAATTTTTTTTCCATCTTTAAGCCCTAATTTTAAAGCCCAATCGGGGTTAAAAACTGGTGATGGGGTTCCCCTGCCATAAGAAATAAATTTATGTTTATTTAAGTCAGTTAAATTTTTAGGGTGTCCATATTGTTCTAAATATTTAGATGAGCCATAAATATGGTAATTAATATCTATTAATTTTTTCTGGATATAATTTAACTGCTTTGGTCTTCTCATCCAAATCCCAATATCTGCTTGGCGCGTACTTAGATCGAGTTCTTTATCATCAAAAATTAATTCTATTTCTATTTCTGGATTTAATTTCATAAATTCTTGAATTCTTGGAGTGAGCCAAGTTGTACCAAAACTAACTACGGTTGTAACTGTTAACTTTCCACTAGGTTTATTTTTTTTATCTATAAGTGTTGATTCAACATCTTTTAGTTTAGAAATTACTTCATGTGCAGTTTTAAAAAGGTACTCACCATTTTCAGTTAGGGAAAGCCCTCTAGCATGTCTTTCGAATAATTGAGTTTTAAGTTCTTGTTCGAGTGATTGTATTTGTCTGCTAATGGCAGATTGACTTAAGTTTAATATATAAGTGGCTTTGGTAAAATTTCCAGCTTCTGCAACAGCATGAAATATTTTAAGTTTATCCCAGTCCATTATTTATTTACATCAACTAAAACCTTGTTAGTCAATTTTCCTTCAAGCATACTTGAAAAGATATCTAATAATTCAGTTAAACCAACTATTTTAATTGATTTTTCTAGTATTGAAAAATCAATAAGTTTAGATACTTCACTCCAAATAAATTCTTTTCTTTTTTTACTTACCATAATCGAGTCTACACCCCATAATTTAACACCTCTTAAAATAAAAGGAATGACTGAAGTATTTAGCTTATTTCCACTAGCGTTACCGCAGGCAGCTACTATTCCTGAATGTTTAGTTTGAGATATTGCATTAGCTAGAATATTCCCTCCAACTGTGTCTACTACTCCATCCCATGTTCCTTTGCCTATTAATTTAGCGTCTGCTTCTAATTCTTTTCTATCAACGATATTTTTTGCTCCAAGTTCTTTTAGATAATTACTTTGATTCATTTTACCTGTGACTGCAGTAACATTACATCCCATTTTAGAAAGAACCATCACAGCAACACTTCCAACTCCTCCTGTAGAACCAGTAACTAATACATCATTAACTTTTTCACCTAATAACAATTCTTCTCTTGCTTTTATAGCGAACGCACAAAGCATAGCTGTAAATCCCGCTGTACCTAACATCATCGCCTGTTTTGTATTTATTTCTTCCGGTTTTTTTATTATGAACTCCTTTTTAACCCAAGCAAATTGTGAATATCCACCATGATATAGTTCACCAACTCTTGAACCTGTTAATATAACTTGGTCTCCTTTTTTAAATTGTTGATCATTACTTTTCTCAACAGTGCCTGAAAAATCTATGCCAGGTATTCTTGGATATTCTTTTATTAACTTTCCACCATTTTTTAAGATCATAGCATCTTTATAATTTAAATCTGAATAATCAATTTTTACTAATACATCTTCTTCTTTTAAGAAACTTTTTTCCAGGGTTTTTACATCACGTAAAAACTTGTCGCCAGATTGATTAAGTACTATAGCTTTGAACTTGTCTGTCATTTTAGAGTATTAGGTATTATATTATAAAAATTAATCTTTATTAATATATCTTAAGTATCTATTTTGAAAACCTAAATCATCTTTAAAAGCACCAAGGAAATAATTTGTTACCGTTGTAGCATTTTCCTTTTTGATGCCTCTATTTGTCATACATTGATGAGAGGCGTCTATTGTAACAGCTACTCCTCTAGGTTGTAGCACTTCCATTATTGTGGATGCGATTTGCATTGTCAAACGTTCTTGGGTTTGCAATCTTTTTGAAAAAACCTCTACTACTCTCGCAAGTTTACTTAAACCTACTACTTTATTTGATGGGATATAAGCAACATGGGCAACTCCAATTATTGGAGCCATATGGTGTTCACAATGACTTTGTAAGCTAATATTTTTCTCTATAACCATATCGTCATATCCATCCACTTCGGTAAATGTTTTAGATAAATATTTACTTGGATCTAGCTTGTAACCACCAAAATATTCTTTAAAAGCTTTAACTACTCTTTTTGGGGTTGATAACAATCCTTCACGGCTTGGATCTTCTCCAATCCATTCTATAATTGTTCTAATCGCCTCTTCAGCCTGTTCGTCCGAAACTGCACGATCTTTGGTCTTTATTTGATTTGTATCTTTAACTAATTTCATAATATTAATTTAATAATTATTTTAATACCTATATAATATAACTAATGTTTAAAAAAAGAGATAATATTAAAGAAGTTGAAGAAGGCAAGTTTTTAGAGCCAAAATTTGATAAAAATGGCCTTATACCTGTAATAACTAGCGATTTTAAAACTGGCGACATCTTGATGCACGGTTATATGAATTCTGAAGCACTAAAAAAAACTATTGAATCAAAAGAAGCTCATTATTGGAGTAGATCTAGAAGTAAAATTTGGCATAAGGGACAAATAAGCGGTTTTGTACAAAAAGTAAAAGAAATTAGAATTGATGATGATCAAGATTCTATTTGGATAATTGTAGATATAGGTAAAGGAGCAAGTTGCCATGTTGGCTACCGTAGCTGCTTCTATAGATCAATTCCTTTAGGAAAAATTGCAAATACAAATAATTTAGAAATGGAGTTTAAAGAAAAAGAAAAAATATTTGATCCTAAAAAGATTTATAAAAATGAACCTAATCCAACAAAATTGTAATGACTGAAATGACTGAAAAGAAAGATCAAAAAAATGTTCTGGGAGAAAAATTAGAATCATGTTCTAGTGATCCTATTACAGGCTGGTTTAGAGATGGATGTTGTAATACAGATGAAAATGATCGTGGCTTGCATACTGTCTGCGCAAAAGTTACGACGAAATTTTTAGAATGGTCTAAAAATGCTGGTAATGATTTGATAACTCCTCATCCTGAATTTGATTTTCCTGGATTAAAAGATGGTGATAGTTGGTGTGTGTGTGCAGCTACATTTGCTCAGTCTATAGAAGCTGGAACTGCATGTAAGATTTTTTTAAAAAAAACTAATTATAAAACTTTAGAAATTGTGCCGTTAGAAAAACTTAAGCAATACGCAATAGATCTCTCATAGTATTTTACATATTCCCATACTTAGGTCCACCCCCGCCCTCTGGTGTTACCCAAGTAATATTTTGAGATGGTTCTTTAATATCACAAGTTTTACAATGTATGCAATTTTGTGAATTAATTACAAATCTTTCTTCTTGTACTTCATAAACTCCAACGGGACAGTAACGTTGTGCAGGTTCATCATATTCTTTTAATGTATAGTTTATAGGTAAATTAGGATCTTTTAATTTTAAATGCACAGGTTGGTTTTCAGCATGATTAGTGCCAGTTAAAAAAACTGAACTCGTTTTGTCAAATGTTAATTTTCCATCAGGTTTTGGATATTCTATTTTTTTTACTTTATTAGCAAATTCTAAAGACTTATGATCAGCATGTTTGTGTTTTAATGTAAAAGGTAATTTTCCCCTAAATAATATTTGATCTAATCCTGTAAAAATAATTCCTAAAATTAAACCCCAGCTAAAACTAGGCTTAACATTTCTTGCTTCATAAAGCTCCTTATAAGCCCAACTCTGTCTAAATTTTTTTTCATAAATTGATAAATCTGTTTTATTTTTTATACTTTCAAAAATGGTTTCTGCTGCAATAATTCCACTCTTCATTGCTGTATGGGACCCTTTAATTTTTGGCATATTTAAGGTTCCTGCATCGCACCCAATAAGTAAACCACCTGGCATATACATTTTTGGTAAACTTTGAATGCCACCTTCAATTAAAGCTCTAGCTCCAAATGCAATTCTTTTTCCTCCCTCTAATATTTTTCGAATTTCTGGATGAGTTTTAAATCTTTGAAATTCGTCAAAAGGTGATAAATAAGGATTTTTATAATCTAAACCAATTACATAACCGATATAAATTTGTTTTTTTTCGGCATGATAAACAAAACTTCCCCCATATGTTTTTTTATCAAGTGGCCATCCAGTAGTATGCATAACCATACCCTCTTTGTGTTGATTTTCGTTAACTTCCCATATTTCTTTAAAACCAATTCCATATTGTTGTGGGTTTTTACCATTATCAAGATTATATCTTTTGATTATCTCCTTTCCTAAGTGACCTCTGCATCCCTCTGCAAAAACAGTAACTTTAGCATGCAATTCCATACCTTCTTGATATGTATCTTTTTTATTACCATTTTTATCTAACCCCATATCTAACGTGGCAACACCTTTTATTGACCCATTTTCATTGTATAAAACTTCACTTGCAGGAAATCCTGGAAATATTTCAACACCAAGTTTTTCAGCTTGCTCGGCTAACCAACGACAAAGATTAGCAAGGCTAATAATATAGTTTTTATGATTTTTTTGAACAGGCGGTAAAAGCCATGTAGGCCAACTAAAAGATTTATTTTTTCCTAAAAATAAAAATTTTTCTTTTGAAACTTTTATTTTAATAGGAGCTCCTTCTTTTTCCCACATAGGCAGTAACTCATCAAGAGCCCTTGTTTCGAAAACATTTCCACTTAAAATATGAGCTCCAACTTCTGAACCTTTTTCAAGAATACAAATATTTAAATCAGGATTGAGTTGTTTAAGTTTTATAGCCGTAGTTAAACCTGCTGGTCCTGCACCAACAATAACTACATCATATTCCATTGCTTCTCTAGCCATGAAAAGACTATATCAAACTAATTATTTTTGGATAGTATTCAGTTTGTTAAGCTCAGCTAAAAATTCTGGCAGAGCTGTAAATAAATCTGCTTCTAAACCGTAATCTGCGACACTAAAAATCGGGGCTTCTCCATCTTTGTTAATTGCGACAATAATTTTACTCTCCTTCATGCCAGCTAAGTGCTGAATAGCTCCTGAAATTCCGACTGCAATATATAAATCTGGCACTACAACTTTTCCAGTTTGACCTACTTGGTGATCATTCCCTATATAGCCAGCATCTACCGCTGCTCTAGATGCACCTACTGCAGCATTTAATTTATCTGCAATTGAATTAATAAGTTTAAAATTTTCCCCACTTTGCATACCTCTGCCGCCTGATATAACAATTCTAGCGGTTCCTAATTCTGGTCTTTCTGATTTTGTTTCTTCTCTTTTGATAAATTTTGAAATATTTGGAACATCTACCGCTTCAATTTTTTCTACTTGAGCTGATCCTCCTGTTTTCGGAGCGGGATCAAAAGAAGTAGGTCTAATTGTTACACATTTCTTTTTATCAATACTTTTGACAGTAGCAAAAGCGTTGCCTGCATAAATAGGTCTGAGGAAAGTTTCTGAATCATTAACCTTAATAACATCACTTACTTGAGATACATCTAATGCAGCCGCCACTCTTGGCATAAAGTTTTTTCCAAAAGTGTTAGCGGATGCAACGATATGATCATATTTTTCTGATACTTTAGTTACTAATGGAGCTAAATTTTCTGGCAAGTAATTTTCATAATTCTGTGAATCACAAAGCAAAACTTTTTTAACTAGTGGGATTGATGATACTTCTTTTGAAACACTTTCACATTTACATCCAGCAACTAAAACATGTATATCATCGTTTATTTTTGAAGCTGCACTGATAGCATTTAAAGTAAATGCCTTTAGGTTTGAATTATCGTGTTCTGCTACTAATAAGACTGACATTATATTACCTTTGCTTCATTTTTAAGTTTACTCACTAATTCAGCTACACTTGAAACTTTAATTCCACCTTTTCTCTTAGGTGGTTCTTCTACCTTTAATTGTTGAATTCTATTTGTAATATCTACACCTAAATCTTTTGCAATCATTTGATCTATAGGTTTTTTCTTTGCTTTCATAATATTGGGTAAAGAAGCAAACCGAGGTTCATTAAGTCTTAAATCGCAAGTAACCACTGCTGGTAAATTTATTTCTAAGGTTTCTAAACCCTCATCAATTTCCCTTACTATCTCTAAAGTCTTTTCTTTTAGATTAACTTTGGATGTAAAGGTTCCTTGTGGCCAATTTAAAATAGCAGCCAACATTTGACCTGTTTGATTACAATCATCATCAATAGCCTGTTTGCCTAAAAAAACTAAATCTGGTTTTTCTTTTTCTACAACTTTTTTTAAAATCTTTGCAATGCCGAGAGGTTCGATATAACTGTCTGCTTTGACATGAATTCCTCTATCAGCACCTACAGCTAAAGCTTTTCGAACTGTTTCCTGTGCTTTTTCTTCTCCTACTGTAACTGCAACAATCTCTTTAACTTTACCTGCTTCTTTTAATTTTACCGCCTCTTCAATAGCGTTATCGTCTGGTGGATTTGTTGACATTTTAACATTATCTGTATTTACACCGCTTCCATCTTCTTTAACTCTAATTTGAACGTTGTAATCAATAACTCTTTTAACAGCGACTAATATTTTCATTATGCTCTTAATAGTTTGTTTTCTGGGTCATAAGGGCTCTCTTCTAAAACTGTAGCATCATACATTTTTCCAAGAATATCAATTTGCAATTTTTGACCTGTTGTCGCAATCTCTGGTTTTATCATTCCTAAAGCTATCGACTTACTTAATCTAAAACCAAAATCTCCTCCTGTTGCTCTACCAACAACTTTCCCTTTATCATAAATTGGATTGTTTCCTAGTACATCAGCATCTTCAACTTTGTGAATTTCTAATGTTACTAATTTATTATTAAAACCTTTCTCTCTCCATTTGTTTAAAGCCTCTAATCCTATAAATTTTCCTTTGTTTGGATGAATAAAACGATCCAACCCAGATTCATAAGGTGAATACTCAATTGATAATTCGGTACCAACCAATTTATAAGATTTTTCAAGCCTTAAACTATTCATAGCTCTAATACCATATGGTTTAAGTCCTAAATCTTTTCCAGCATCCATTAATTTATCAAAAATATGATTTTGATACTCAATTGGATGGTGCAATTCCCATCCTAGTTCCCCTACAAAGTTTACTCTCATTGCATTAACTGGTGCATTTCCAACATTTATATTTTTTGCACTTAACCATTTAAAACTATCGTTTGAAAAATCGTCTTTTGAAACCCTTGTCATTAATTCTCTAGCTTTTGGACCTGATATAACCAAAACGCCTACTGAATTAGTTAAGTTTTCAAATTGAACACTTCCATCTTTTGGCATCCATTTATTAATCCAATCATGATCTAACCTTTGGTTTGCTCCAGCAGAAACTAAATAAAAACTATCTTTAGCTTCTCTCATAATTGTGAACTCAGAATGAACTCCTCCTTTTGTATTTAATGCATGACATAAACCAATTCGTCCTATTTTTTTAGGTAGTTTATTGGCGACTAAATAATCTAAAAAATTTTCTGCTCCTGGTCCTTTTATTCTACATTTAGCAAATGCCGTCATATCTAGTAATCCAACATTTTCTTTAACATTTTTGCACTCCTTTTCAATAGCTTTAAACCATTTAGATCTTCTAAAAGACCAGTCATCTTCTTGTTTCATTCCATCTACTGCAAAAAAATTTGGTCTTTCCCATCCAAATTTTTGACCAAAAACTGCGCCCATATTTTTCATTCTGTCGTAACAAGGAGATGTTCTTAATTCTCTAGCTGCTCCTCTTTCTTCATCTGGATAATGAACTTTAAATACATGATTGTATGCTTCTTCATTTTTTTCTCTTAAATAAGATTTAGTTGCATAATCTCCATATCTTCTAGGTTCAACTCCAAGCATATCAACTGTTGGTTCACCATCAATTATCCATTCAGCAAGTTGCCAGCCAGCTCCACCCGCTGCGGTAATACCAAAACTGTGACCTTCGTTTATCCAAAAGTTTTTTAATCCCCATGCTGGTCCAACAATTGGATTTCCATCTGGTGTATAACAAATAGCTCCATTATAAACTTTTTTAACACCTACTTCCCCAAAGGCAGGAACGCGATGAATTGCGCCTTCTATATGTGGAGCAAGTCTATCTAAATCTTCTTGAAATAATTCATATTCCGAATCCTTAGAAGGACCATCAACATAGCAACATGGAGCTCCATCTTCATAGGGTCCTAAAATTAAGCCGCCAGCTTCTTCACGCATATACCATCTGCTATCACTATCTCTAAGGACACCCATTTCTGGTAAACCTTCTTTTTTTCTTTTTTGAATCTCTGGATGTGGTTCTGTAACTATATACTGGTGTTCTACTGGAATTGCAGGAATATCAAGACCAACCATTTTCCCAGTTTGTCTAGCAAAATTTCCAGTGCATGAAACAACATGTTCACACTCAATTGCTCCTTTATCAGTTTCTACAACCCAACCATTTTTTGTTTGTTTAATTCCTGTAACTGTTGTGTTTCTATAAATTTCTGCCCCTCTATTTCTAGCACCTGCAGCTAAAGCTTGTGTTAGATCTGCTGGTTGAATATATCCATCTTCAGGATGTTGAATTGCTCCGACTAAATCATCGACATTACATAAAGGCCAAATCTCTTTTACTTGTTTAGGTGATAAAAATTTTACATCAACACCAATGGTTCGAGCAACACCTGCATATTGGTGATATTCGTCCATTCTATCTTTTGTACTAGCTAAACGAATATTTGAAACAACACTAAAACCAACACTCTTACCAGTTTCTTTTTCTAAAGTTTTATATAAATCTACGGCATACTTATGTAGTTGTCCCACAGAATAACTCATATTAAATAAGGGTAATAATCCAGCTGCATGCCAAGTTGACCCTGAGGTTAGCTCTTTTCTTTCTACACAGACAACGTCGGACCAGCCTTTCTTTGCTAAATGGTAGAGCATACTAACTCCAACCACCCCTCCTCCAACTACGACAACTTTGGCTTTTGATTTCATAAATTAAATATGATTAAAATTATGTAATTACTAAATGCAAGGATATAATAGGTCAAGAAAATTTGCTAATGATGAATAATAATTCGACAAAAATTGTCACACTGATACCAAGCGCAACTGAGATAGTTGCTTTTTTAGGGCAAAAAAATTCAATTATAGGACGTTCTCATGAATGTGATTATCCACATGGATTAAATCATGTAGCTAAACTGACTTCACCCAAAATAAATGTAGATGGCACCAGCGGAGAGATAGATAAACAAATAAACACAATATTAGAAAACTCCCTATCAGTATACAAAGTTGATGTTGCTAAATTGAAAGAATTAAATCCCGACTATATAATTACACAAGCTCATTGTGAAGTCTGTGCTGTGAGTTTTTCAGAAGTGGAAAATATAGTAAGCAAAAATTTAAATAAAAATACAAAAATAATTTCTCTTCAACCAAATACTTTAAATGATGTTTTTAATGATATTAAAAAGGTTGCAGTAGCACTTAACCTAGAAAATGAAGTAAATAAAAAACTTATCAATAGTTTAGATGTTAGACTTAAAAAAATAAAAGAAATATCATCTAAACAAAAAGTGAAGCCTAAGGTTGCGTGTATTGAATGGATAGACCCCTTGATGATAGCGGGTAACTGGATACCCGAGATGGTCGAAATTGCTGGCGGCAAAAACATTTTAGGAAAGTCTGGAAATGATTCTCATTGGATAAAATTTAAAGATATTTTAAATCAAGATCCAGAAATAATAATTTTTCTTCCCTGTGGTTTCAATATTAAAAAAACTAGAGAAGAATTAAATAATTTTCTCAAACAAAATAATAATTGGAGAACTTTAAAAGCTTTTAGAAATAAAAAAATTTTTATCGCTGATGGTAACCAATTCTTTAATAGACCAGGTCCAAGATTGTTAGAATCTCTAGAAATATTTGCTGAAATTATACACCCAAATATATTTAACTTTCATCATATAGAAAGTGGATGGATAAATTATAATGACTAAAAAAATTATATTATTACTTTCTATTTTGGGACCTTTTGTTTCATATTATCTTTATATAAATTTTACAAAACTTAATAAAAAAAAATATCCTATTAAAACTCTTTCCATAATTAGTATTGCTTTAATTTTTACTAGTTTGGGATATTTAAGATTTGATGAAAATTATTCTCCTAAACTTACTAAACCAAATATAAATTTAAAACCTTTTGATGTTCTTTCTATCCAATTAAATTCATTACAAAGAAATAATATTCCCTATAAAGATGCTGGCATAGAACAAGTTTGGGAATTTGCTCATCCTAATAATAAAAAAATAACAGGACCATTAGAAAAATTTAAAGAAATGATTTACAGCAAAAATTATAAAATGTTAATTAATCACGAAAATAGTGAAATTACTATTTTAAATGAAAATTCTAACAAATCAGTTTATAAAATCTTTATTTTATCTAGTGATAAAAAAAAATATTCTTATATATGGCATGTAGAAAAAGTTAAACAACAAGGTGATTTAATTGATTGTTGGATGACTACTATGGTTTCTAATCCTGAATATTTAGGTGATGTTATATGATTAAAGTGTTTAAGAATGATAATGATAAATTGAATGATATTTGTGAAGAATGTAAAGCAGAAAATGAAAGTGTTTCTCAAAACTTAATTATGTATGGATATAAAATTTGTGAATCCTGCAGGTTATCAAAAACAATTTTTCCTTTTTAACTTGATCCAAATATTCTTATTATCATAATTAAAACTATAGCTTGAACTAAAAAACCAATAACAACTACTCCTACTGCTCTCCATGTGCTTTCATAATCTAAAGCTTGTCTTACAGCAATTACCATTGCAACTAACATCCAAATTCAATTGCAGATAAATTAAATGCTGCAGTAGGTGCATCTAGAGCAGCGGTAGATGCTGGCTATATAGGGAATGATCACCAAGTAGGTCAAACTGGAAAAGTTGTAGTGCCAGATTTATATATTGCAGTCGGAATTTCAGGAGCTATTCAGCACTTAGCTGGCATGAAGGAGAGTAAAATTATTGTCGCAATTAACAAAGATGGAGAAGCCCCGATTTTTAGTGTCGCAGATTACGGTTTAGAAGCAGATTTATTTACAGCTCTGCCAGAATTTTTAGCTGAGCTTAACAAACTGAATACTATCCAAAAATAATTAGTTTGATATAGTCTTTTCATGGCTAGAGAAGCAATGGAATATGATGTAGTTATTGTTGGTGCAGGACCAGCAGGTTTAACTACGGCTATAAAACTTAAACAACTCAATCCTGATTTAAATATTTGTATTCTTGAAAAAGGTTCAGAAGTTGGAGCTCATATTTTAAGTGGAAATGTTTTCGAAACAAGGGCTCTTGATGAGTTACTGCCTATGTGGGAAAAAGAAGGAGCTCCTATTAAAATAAAAGTTTCAAAAGAAAAATTTTTATTTTTAGGAAAAAATAAATCTTTTAGTTGGCCTACATGGCTTTTACCGCCTGTTCAAAAAAATCATAAAAACTATATTATTAGCCTTGCTAATCTTTGTCGTTGGTTAGCCGAGCAAGCTGAAAAACTTGGTGTTGAAATATTTCCAGGATTTCCTGCAAGTGAAGTTTTATACAATGAAAATGGGTCAATAAAAGGTGTTGCCACGTTAGATATGGGGTTAGATAAAAATGGTAATAAAAAAGATACATATCAAGAAGGTATGGAATTGCATGCTAAAGTTACTGTTTTTGCAGAGGGATGCAGAGGTCACTTAGGAAAGGAGATAATCAAAAGATATAATCTTGATAATGGTAAAAACCCACAACAATATGGAATTGGTTTTAAAGAAATATGGGAAGTTAACGAAAATCAACACAAAGAGGGTATGGTTATGCATACTACTGGATGGCCACTTGATAAAAAAACATATGGGGGAAGTTTTGTTTATCATGCCGAAAAAAAACAAATTTATATCGGTTATGTAATTGGTTTAGATTATAAAAATCCTTATTTATCACCTTTTGACGAATTTCAAAGATTTAAAACTCATCCAGAAATTCGAAAAATATTAGAGGGAGGAAAAAGAATTGCATTTGGAGCTAGAGCTTTAATTGAAGGTGGCATTCAAAGTTTACCAAAAATGTATATGCCAGGTGGTTTACTTATTGGGTGCGATGCAGGAACCTTAAATATGCCAAAAATTAAAGGGTCCCATACAGCAATGAAGAGTGGAATTATTGCAGCAGAAACCATTTTTGAAAGTATAAAAAATAAAACAGATTTATCAATTTATGAAAAAAAATTTAGACAGAGTTGGGCTTATAAGGAGCTTTATGAAGCAAGAAATGTTAAGCCTAGTTTTAGCTGGGGTTTAATTTTAGGAATTATTTTTACAGGATTAGATCAAATATTATTTAGGGGAAAATTACCTTTTACATTAAAACACAAACATGCTGATCATAAGTCTTTAGAATTTGCTAATAAAGTAAAAAAAATAGAATATCCAAAACCTGATGGAAAATTAACATTTGACAAAACGAGTTCAGTTTTTTTAACTGGCACTAATCATGCTGAAAACCAACCTGTGCATTTAAAATTAAAAGATCCTAATTTACCTATAAACTATACATTAAAAGAATATGATGAACCTGCACAACGTTACTGTCCCGTTGGAGTTTATGAAGTACAAGAAGAAAGATTTGTAATTAATTCACAAAATTGCATACATTGTAAAACTTGTGATATTAAAGAACCATCTCAAAATATTACTTGGGTAACACCAGAGGGCGGGGGTGGACCTAAGTATGGGAATATGTAAAATACTATGAGAGATCTATTGCGTATTGCTTAAGTTTTTCTAACGGCACAATTTCTAAAGTTTTATAATTAGTTTTTTTTAAAAAAATCTTACATGCAGTTCCAGCTTCTATAGACTGAGCAAATGTAGCTGCACACACACACCAACTATCACCATCTTTTAATCCAGGAAAATCAAATTCAGGATGAGGAGTTATCAAATCATTACCAGCATTTTTAGACCATTCTAAAAATTTCGTCGTAACTTTTGCGCAGACAGTATGCAAGCCACGATCATTTTCATCTGTATTACAACATCCATCTCTAAACCAGCCTGTAATAGGATCACTAGAACATGATTCTAATTTTTCTCCCAGAACATTTTTTTGATCTTTCTTTTCAGTCATTTCAGTCATTACAATTTTGTTGGATTAGGTTCATTTTTATAAATCTTTTTAGGATCAAATATTTTTTCTTTTTCTTTAAACTCCATTTCTAAATTATTTGTATTTGCAATTTTTCCTAAAGGAATTGATCTATAGAAGCAGCTACGGTAGCCAACATGGCAACTTGCTCCTTTACCTATATCTACAATTATCCAAATAGAATCTTGATCATCATCAATTCTAATTTCTTTTACTTTTTGTACAAAACCGCTTATTTGTCCCTTATGCCAAATTTTACTTCTAGATCTACTCCAATAATGAGCTTCTTTTGATTCAATAGTTTTTTTTAGTGCTTCAGAATTCATATAACCGTGCATCAAGATGTCGCCAGTTTTAAAATCGCTAGTTATTACAGGTATAAGGCCATTTTTATCAAATTTTGGCTCTAAAAACTTGCCTTCTTCAACTTCTTTAATATTATCTCTTTTTTTAAACATTAGTTATATTATATAGGTATTAAAATAATTATTAAATTAATATTATGAAATTAGTTAAAGATACAAATCAAATAAAGACCAAAGATCGTGCAGTTTCGGACGAACAGGCTGAAGAGGCGATTAGAACAATTATAGAATGGATTGGAGAAGATCCAAGCCGTGAAGGATTGTTATCAACCCCAAAAAGAGTAGTTAAAGCTTTTAAAGAATATTTTGGTGGTTACAAGCTAGATCCAAGTAAATATTTATCTAAAACATTTACCGAAGTGGATGGATATGACGATATGGTTATAGAGAAAAATATTAGCTTACAAAGTCATTGTGAACACCATATGGCTCCAATAATTGGAGTTGCCCATGTTGCTTATATCCCATCAAATAAAGTAGTAGGTTTAAGTAAACTTGCGAGAGTAGTAGAGGTTTTTTCAAAAAGATTGCAAACCCAAGAACGTTTGACAATGCAAATCGCATCCACAATAATGGAAGTGCTACAACCTAGAGGAGTAGCTGTTACAATAGACGCCTCTCATCAATGTATGACAAATAGAGGCATCAAAAAGGAAAATGCTACAACGGTAACAAATTATTTCCTTGGTGCTTTTAAAGATGATTTAGGTTTTCAAAATAGATACTTAAGATATATTAATAAAGATTAATTTTTATAATATAATACCTAATACTCTAAAATGACAGACAAGTTCAAAGCTATAGTACTTAATCAATCTGGCGACAAGTTTTTACGTGATGTAAAAACCCTGGAAAAAAGTTTCTTAAAAGAAGAAGATGTATTAGTAAAAATTGATTATTCAGATTTAAATTATAAAGATGCTATGATCTTAAAAAATGGTGGAAAGTTAATAAAAGAATATCCAAGAATACCTGGCATAGATTTTTCAGGCACTGTTGAGAAAAGTAATGATCAACAATTTAAAAAAGGAGACCAAGTTATATTAACAGGTTCAAGAGTTGGTGAACTATATCATGGTGGATATTCACAATTTGCTTGGGTTAAAAAGGAGTTCATAATAAAAAAACCGGAAGAAATAAATACAAAACAGGCGATGATGTTAGGTACAGCGGGATTTACAGCTATGCTTTGTGCGTTCGCTATAAAAGCAAGAGAAGAATTGTTATTAGGTGAAAAAGTTAATGATGTATTAGTTACTGGTTCTACAGGAGGAGTTGGAAGTGTTGCTGTGATGGTTCTTTCTAAAATGGGATGTAATGTTACTGCAGTCACAGGTAAAATGAATCAAAGTAATTATCTAAAAGAACTTGGAGCAAAAAATATCGTTGATAGAAAAGAATTAGAAGCAGACGCTAAATTAATAGGCAAAGGAACATGGGATGGAGTAGTAGACACAGTTGGAGGGAATATTCTAGCTAATGCAATATCTCAAACTAAACATTCAGGAATAGTAGCTGCCTGCGGTAACGCTAGTGGAAATAAGCTAAATACTTCAGTCATTCCTTTTATTTTAAGAGGTGTTAAATTATGGGGTGTAGACTCGATTATGGTAAGTAAAAAAAGAAAAGAATTTATTTGGAGTGAAGTATCTAAACTTATTGATTTTTCAATACTAGAAAAATCAATTAAAATAGTTGGTTTAACTGAATTATTAGATATCTTTTCAAGTATGCTTGAAGGAAAATTGACTAACAAGGTTTTAGTTGATGTAAATAAATAATGGACTGGGATAAACTTAAAATATTTCATGCTGTTGCAGAAGCTGGAAATTTTACCAAAGCCACTTATATATTAAACTTAAGTCAATCTGCCATTAGCAGACAAATACAATCACTCGAACAAGAACTTAAAACTCAATTATTCGAAAGACATGCTAGAGGGCTTTCCCTAACTGAAAATGGTGAGTACCTTTTTAAAACTGCACATGAAGTAATTTCTAAACTAAAAGATGTTGAATCAACACTTATAGATAAAAAAAATAAACCTAGTGGAAAGTTAACAGTTACAACCGTAGTTAGTTTTGGTACAACTTGGCTCACTCCAAGAATTCAAGAATTTATGAAATTAAATCCAGAAATAGAAATAGAATTAATTTTTGATGATAAAGAACTCGATCTAAGTACGCGCCAAGCAGATATTGGGATTTGGATGAGAAGACCAAAGCAGTTAAATTATATCCAGAAAAAATTAATAGATATTAATTACCATATTTATGGCTCATCTAAATATTTAGAACAATATGGACACCCTAAAAATTTAACTGACTTAAATAAACATAAATTTATTTCTTATGGCAGGGGAACCCCATCACCAGTTTTTAACCCCGATTGGGCTTTAAAATTAGGGCTTAAAGATGGAAAAAAAATTAAACCAATTATGAAAGTCAATAGTGTCTATGGTCTACTCTTAGCTGTTCAAAGCGGGGTCGGTTTAGCAGCGCTTCCAGATTATATTACTACATCTGTACCCAATATAATTCGAGTTTTACCAAAGGCTGAAGGCCCAAAAACGGAAGCACATTTTGTTTACCCTCAATCATTAAAAAATACAGCAAGAGTAATTGCCTTTAGAAATTTTTTATATAGTAAGATTAAAAAATGGGAGTTTTAAGTTTATTTAGTAGTTTCAGTTTTAATTTTTAGCTTAGCGCCCTCTTCAATTGATAATGTTTTCTGACTTAATACACCATCAATATCTGCTGTTTTTTTTATGTTTATATTATCAGCATTTATATTACCTTTAATTTTCCCCCCGAGTATTACTTTATTTGATTTAATATTTCCTTTTA
>CACIPU010000017.1 GCA_902588625.1 uncultured Pelagibacteraceae bacterium
ATGTAACTTTATTGGAATTCTTAATGAGACCAAATTAGAATGGCATGATTTTAAAAAGAAAAAAACCTTAATTTCTGAAACGGATATTATTAAAAAAATTCAGTTAAGAAATAGCGCTAGAGAAAATAAGGATTACAAAGAAGCTGATAAAATTAGAGATGAACTTTTAGAAAAAGGAGTTTTAATAGAAGATAAAGATGGTAAAACTTCATGGAAAATTAAATGAATAAAGAAAAACTATATATATTTGATACAACTCTTAGAGATGGAGCTCAAACTCAAGGAGTAGACTTTTCTTTGGATGATAAAGAAAAAATATCATTAGCTTTGGATAAACTGGGTGTTGATTATATTGAAGGTGGGTGGCCGGGAGCCAACCCTACTGATACAGAGTTTTTCCAGAAAAAACATATTTTTAAGAATGCCAAACTAACTTCATTTGGCATGACAAAGAAAACTGGAAGAAGTGCAGATAATGATCCAGGTCTATCTGCTCTAATGGATTCTAATACTTCATCAGTTTGTTTGGTTGGTAAATCTTGGGATTTTCATGTCGATATTGCTCTAGGAATATCTAATGAAGAAAATTTAGAAAATATAAGAGAGAGCGCAAGGCATTTTGTGAAAAAAAAAAAAGAATTTATGTTTGATGCTGAACATTTCTTTGATGGATATAAAACTAACCCAAAATACGCAAAATCTTGTCTTAAAGCAGCTTTTGACGAAGGGGCAAGATGGATAGTTTTATGTGATACTAATGGAGGAACTTTACCACATGAAGTTACTAAAATTGTTACAGAAGTTTCTAAAATTATTCCAAAGCAAAATTTAGGAATTCATGCTCATAATGATACTGGAAATGCTGTGTCAAATTCTTTAGCAGCAGTTTTGGCAGGAGTGAGACAAGTTCAAGGTACTATTAATGGACTTGGCGAAAGATGTGGAAATGCAAATTTAATGTCATTAATTCCAACATTTTTTTTAAAAGAAGATTTTTCATCAAAGTTTGAAATAAGCATCAAACCAAATAATATTAAAAACTTAACTCAATGCTCAAGGCTTTTAGATGAAATTTTAAATAGAAAACCGAATAAGCATTTACCTTATGTTGGGGCGGCTGCCTTTTCTCATAAAGGTGGCTTACACGTTTCTGCAGTACAAAAAAACCCCAAAACATATGAACATATAAATCCTGAAGAAGTAGGGAACTCAAGAAATATTATTGTATCTGACCAAGCAGGAAAATCTAATATAATATCTCGTTTAAATACTATCGGAATAGATATTAAAGAAAATGATCCAAAAATAAAGAAACTTTTAGAAGAAGTAAAAGATAGAGAGTTTATTGGCTATAGTTATGATGGTGCTGACGCATCATTTGAATTGTTAGCAAGACGACTCTTAGGTGAAATACCAAATTATTTAACTATTTCAAAATATGATGTGACTGTTAAGAAAGATTCTAAAAATAAAATCAATTCTATTGCAAAAGCACATATTTTAGTTGATGGAAAAGAAATTGTATGTGAAGGAACAGGGAATGGACCTGTCAATGCATTAGATAATGCGATTAGATCAAATGTTGGAAAAGTTGGAAAATACACAAAATATTTAAAAGATTTAAAACTTGTAGATTATAAAGTTAGAATTTTAAATACAGGCACCAATGCAACAACTAGAGTTTCTATCGAAAGCACTGATAGAGAAGGAAAAAGTTGGTTTACAATTGGAGTGTCACCAAATATTATTGAAGCCTCATTCAAAGCACTAATTGATAGCCTTGATTACAAACTTTACAAAGATAAAGCTCCAGCAAACAATTAATGAGTCTTAAAGATAGTTATTTTATTTTGTGTAGACCTCAGCTGGGAGAAAATATTGGATCCTCTGCGCGGGCTCTTAAGAATTTTAATATACCAAATCTTCGTTTAGTGAAACCTAGATGTGTTTGGCCAAACCAAAAAGCTAAATCTACATCAGTTGGAGCAAAAGATATTATACAATCTGCAAAAATTTTTAAAACGGTAGATGAATCAATAGGAGATTTAGATATAATTTTTGCTAGCACATCAAGGCCTCGAAAAGTAAATAAAAAAATAATTTCAATTACAGAATTTACAAAAAAAATTAAAAAAAATAAAAAAATTGGAATTATTTTTGGACCAGAGGCATCTGGTTTAACAAATGATGAAGTTAATTGTGCTGACTATTTGGTTACAATACCAACAAACAAGGACTTTAGTTCATTAAATTTATCACATAGTTTGATTTTATTCTGTTTTCAAATCTTTAAACATTTTTCTAAAAAAAAGTTTAATTTTAAATCTGGATATAAAAGTTCAATAGCAACAAAATCAGAAGTAAATAAGTTTTTAAACTTTATTATAAACGGTTTAGATAAAAAAGGCTTTTTACAACCTAATCATAAAAGAAAAAGCATGATCAGAAATATTAATAATATATTTCACCGAATTAATTTATCCCAACAAGAAATACGTATTTTACTTGGTATATTCTCTACTTTAAATGAAATAAATGAAAAAACGTGAATTGACAAAAGAATTTCATTGTTTATAAATCACGATGTATAAAATATGACAAAAAGATTATCATCTAAACATAAAGTAGATAGAAGGTTAAAAACTAATTTATGGGGTAGGCCCAAAAGTCCGTTTAATTCTAGAAACTACAAACCTGGACAACACGGAAAATCTACAAGAGGAAAATCTTCAGACTACGGAATTCAATTACAAGCTAAACAAAGATTAAAATTTTATTATGGAAACATGAATGAAAGACAATTTAGAAATGTTTTTCGTAAAGCTTTACAAAAAAAAGGGAATACCACTGAAAATTTCATTGGTCTGCTTGAAAGAAGGTTAGATACATTAATTTATAGAGCCAAATTTTCTATAACAGTTTTTTCAGCTAGACAATTAATTAATCATGGACATGTAAAAGTTAATGGAAAAAAAGTAAATATACCAAGTTTTTTAGTAAGTGAAAATGATACTGTAGAGATTAGAGATAAATCTAAAGAATTGTTAGTAATCGCAGGGTCCTTAGTTAGCAAGGAGCGAGAAATCCCTGATTATATTCAGTTAGATGAAAAAAATAAAATTGCTAAATTAATACGAGTTCCAAAATTTTCAGAAGTACCATATCCTTCTATAATGGAACCCAATTTAGTTGTTGAATATTACTCGAGATAATAAATTTTAATTTGTTAAAAAGAACTTCAATAAATCATATCAATAATATTTTAGAAAAAAATCCTCAATGGAAAATACTTGATGTTGGTTGTGGATTCAGAGCACATCCAAAAGCATCAATAATTGCTGACGTCCAAGATATGTCTGAATTTTATAAAGATAGAAAATTTATAAAAATTAATGAAAAGAAATTACCTTTTAAAGATAAAGAGTTTGATTTTGTTATTTCTAGTCATGTAATAGAACATGTAGAAGATTTCGAATTTTTTATAAAAGAGTTAGAAAGAATTTCTTCAAAAGGATATATAGAACTTCCATCAAGACTGGGAGATAATTTGGTATTCGAAAATAAAACTGATCATAAATGGTGGTTTTTATATGATGATATTAAAAATATATTATTAGCATCAAAAAAAAACCAATTGCTAGACCCTTTTATCACAGTATCTCTTGCTAAAAATTTGGAAATGATATTTAGAGAAAGCCTAGTTATTGAAATCTATTGGGAAAATAAAATTGATTATAAAATTGATCATAATATAAATTTTGAAGATAAAAACAAAATATCGTTCTTTAAAGTGTTTAGAAAATATATAAGCAAAAAAATAAGATCTTTGTATAAGTAAAAGATTTTTTAGTTTTTATAAGCTATTTTTTCTTTAGTAAATTTTTCTTGCAGCTCTTTTTTTTCAAACATTTCTTTTACTATATCGCATCCACCTATAAATTCTTTTTTAATATAAAGCTGTGGAATAGTCGGCCAATCGCTAAAACTCTTTATTCCTTCTCTTATTTCATTATTTTCAAGAACATTAATTCCTTTAAAATTAACTTCCAAATGTTTTAATATATTTGATATAGCTAATGAAAAGCCACATTGAGGTACTTCCGGAGTTCCTTTCATAAACAAGCAAACATCATTTTTTTCTATTAACTCATTTATTATTTTTTTTGTATTTTCTTCCATATTTTAATTCTCCATTGTATTGATTTGTAAAGCGTGTAGTTCATTACCCATTTTTCCTTTTAAGGCTTTGTATACTATTTTATGCTGTTCTATTCTATTTTTTCCTTTGAAAATTTTAGATTTAATAGTTGCTGAGTAGTGGTTTTCATCACCAGCCAAGTCTTGAATTGATATTTCAGCATCCGGCATCGCCTCTTTAATCAATCCTTCTATTTCTTTTAATTTAAGACCCATATTCTATTCTTTATAATAACTTTTAAACCATTTATTAATAATTTCTCCTAGTGAGTTTAGTTTCATTTTACAAATATTATCTATATCTAAACTGTCTTTTTGTGTTTTTCCAATCTTTTCGTAGTATACACTATTTTCTTTTAAAAGTTTATCAACTTCTTTCATATTTTTTTCATTAACTTCAATAATATATCTACTTTGGTCCTCTCCAAACAAGAATTCAAAATGATTAATATCTCTTTTTGGAATCTTAACTTTTGCACCAATTTTTCCTGATATACACATTTCTACTAGTGCGACAAGAATTCCCCCTGAAGATATATCATGCACAGAATTTACAAGGTTTTTTGAAATAAGATTTAAAATCGATAACCCATTATTTTTTTCATTAAATAAGTTAACTGCTGGAGGTGAACCTTCCTTAAAATTTAAAACTTCTCTAAAAAATTCACTTTGAAACAAATGACCTGAAGTTTTGCCAATTATCAATATATTACTATCTATTTCTTTTAAGTTTTTATTCATCGTGTAGTTTAAGTTTTTAATTAGTCCTACACCACCTATTGTAGGTGTAGGATATATAGAGTTTTTTTTTGTTTCATTGTAAAAAGAAACATTTCCAGAAACCACTGGAAAATCAAGATAACTACATGCTTGTGAAATTCCATCTATAGTTTCAACAAATTGACCCATTATTTCTTCTTTTTCTGGATTACCGAAATTTAAACAGTTTGTAATCGCTATTGGTTTAGAGCCAACGGCTACGAGGTTTCTCCAAGTTTCACAAACAACTTGTTTTCCTCCAATAATTGGATCAGCTAAACAATAGTGCGCTGAAGAATCAATCGTTAAAGCAATGCCCTTATTTTTCCCATGAACTCTAACAACACCTGAGTCACCTCCTGGTTTTTGTATGGTGTCACCCATCACAGTACTATCGTATTGTTCCCAGACCCAACTTTTTTCGGCATTATTAGGACTTGATAATATCTTTACTAAACATTCAGATATATCTTTTGTTTGAAAATTTTTTGGAGCATCAATTTTTTTTGAAGGTAACTTTTTTTTCCATTTTCTATCATATACAGGAGCATCTTTTGATAAAGAACTCAAAGGTAAATTTGCTACTTCAATATTTTTGAAATTTAAAACAAGATGATTGGTGTTAGTCGTTTTTCCAATTATAGAAAAATCCAAACCCCACTTTGAAAATATTTTTTTGGCATCATCTTCTTTTCCTGATTTAAGTATTAAAAGCATTCTTTCCTGACTTTCTGATAACATCATTTCATATGGAGTCATTTTTTTTTCTCTGCAAGGTATTTTATCTAAGTTAATTTCTATTCCCAAATTTCCTTTTGATGCCATTTCTACACTAGAAGAGGTTAATCCAGCTGCTCCCATATCTTGTATAGAAATAATGGAATCATCTTTCATAAGTTCTAAACAAGCTTCAAGTAAAAGTTTTTCAGCAAAAGGATCTCCAACTTGTACAGTTGGTTTCTTATTATCAACATTATCATCGAATTCAGCTGAAGCCATACTTGCGCCATGAATTCCATCTCTGCCAGTTTTAGAACCAACATAAATTACTGGTTGATTAACTCCATTCGCTTTAGAATAAAATATTTTATTTTTTTTTGTGAGTCCTACTGCCATGGCATTAACTAAAATATTTTCATTATAAGAAGAATTAAATTTTACCTCACCACCAATTGTTGGTATGCCCATACAATTTCCATATCCTCCAATCCCTGAAACAACACCACTTAACAAATTTTTTGTTTTAGGGTGGTTCGGATCACCAAAGTGTATTGAGTTTAACAAGGCTATAGGTCGAGCTCCCATTGTAAAAATATCTCTTAATATTCCACCCACACCAGTTGCTGCACCTTGATATGGTTCTATAAAAGATGGATGATTGTGACTTTCAATTTTAAAGACTAATGCATCATTATCCTCAATATCAACAACACCAGCATTTTCACCTGGCCCTTGAATTACTTTATTATTTTTTGTTGGTAAAGTTTTTAAATATTTTTTTGAAGATTTGTACGAACAATGTTCATTCCACATTGCAGAAAAGATTCCTAATTCGAGCAAATTAAGTTCTCTTCCAACTAACGTAATTATTCTTTTATACTCACTTTTAGTGATACCATGTTTTTCAATTATTTTTTCTGAAATTTTCATTATAAGATTAATTTTTAAGCAAACTTGAAAATAGCATTGAACCATCCTCCCCAGATAAAATAGGATCAATTAATCTTTCAGGATGTGGCATCATACCTAAAATATTTTTTTTTTCATTTAATATTCCTGCTATATTATTTGAAGATCCATTAGGGTTTGATTCAATACTAATATTACCATCTTTATCACTGTATTTAAAAGCTATAGAATTATTATCTTCAAGTTTTTTAATAAGATCGTTACTCGCAAAATAATTTCCTTCATTGTGAGCTATTGGCAATTCTATTATATCTTTATTTTTAAAATCAGAGCAGAAACTATTTTTAATATTTACAACTTTTAAAAAGACATTTTTTGATAAAAATCTAAGTTTTTTATTTCTTAATAGGGAACCAGGTAAAAGACCACTTTCAATTAATATTTGAAAACCATTACAAATTCCCAAAATTAATCCGCCTTTATTAGCATGCTTTATTATTTCACTAACAATTTTGGATTTACTAGCTATACAGCCAGTTCTTAAGTAATCACCATAAGAAAAACCACCAGGCAATACAACTATATCAGATTTAGGCAAAGTTGTTTCCTCATGCCAAACCATTTTATTTTCTATTTTAAATTTTTGTAATGCTACAGCTACGTCTCTATCGCAATTTGATCCAGGAAAAACTATTACCGATGATTTCATTTAACTTATTTATAACTAATTGAATAATTTTCTATTACAGTATTTGTTAAAAGTTTTTCGCATATTTCTTCTGATATTTTTTTTGCTTTTTTCTCATCTTTTTCGTTTAAATTTATTTCAAAATATTTTCCCTGTCTTACATTTTCAATACTTCTATATCCCATATTTTTTAGTGTTTGATTTACGACTTTACCTTGTGGATCAAGCACATCATCTTTCAAAGTGATTGTTATTGAAATTTTCAATTTATTTTTTCTTTATATTAACAGCTTTTGGCTTTCCAAATTTTACAGAACTAATATTACTTTCTTCATGAATAATACCAAGCCTTCTCGCCACTTCTTGATATGCTTGAACTATATTTCCAAGATCTTTTCTAAATCGATCTTTATCAAGTTTTTTTTCACTAACAACATCCCACAATCTGCATGTATCTGGACTAATTTCGTCTGCCAATAAAATTTCATTTTTACCATCAATATTTGCAACACCGAATTCTAATTTGAAATCCACTAACTTTATTCCTACCCCTCTAAACATTCCTTGCATAAAGTCATTAATACGCAAACAATAACTATTTATTAAATCTAAATGTAATTCACTTGGTACCCATTTAAACTCTAAAATATGTTCACGTGCTATTAAAGGATCACCAAAATCATCATTTTTATAACTATATTCAAGCAATGGTTTGGATAGAACTGTTCCATCTGCAATTCCTAATTTTTTTGTTAATGAACCAGTTGCAACATTTCTTACTATAAACTCAACAGGATATATTTCTACAAGTCTAACCAATTGCTCTCTCATATTTAGTCTCTTGATCAAGTGTGTTTTTATGCCTATTTGGTTTAAATTATTAAAAATATGTTCAGAAATTCTGTTATTTAAAACACCTTTTCCTTCAACAGTAGATTTCTTTAAATTATTAAATGCAGTGGCATCATCTTTGAAATGTTGAATAGCTGTTCCTTTTTCGGGACCTTCATAAAGAATTTTAGCTTTTCCTTCATAAAGTTTTTTTCCTTTATTCATTTAGTTAAAAACCCTATTAAAAATTATATTTATTCTTTTTGTATGATAACTTATCTCAAACATTTTTTTTAGTTCCTTACTAGAAATTTTTTTATTAATCGACGAATCATTTTTTAAAGTATCAAAGAATGATATATTTTTTAACCACGCCTTTTGTGCATTTTTCTGTACCAATGAATATGCTTGCTCTCTAGAAAAACCATTCTTTGTTAATTCTATCATTACTCTTTGAGAAAATATCAAACCTTTAGTAATATCAAGATTTTTTAACATTTTTTTGGGATAAATATTCATATTGTCCAAAATATTTTTCAATCTGTTTAGAGCAAAATCTAGCGTAATAGTAGAATCTGGCCCAATATTTCTCTCAACACTAGAATGTGATATGTCTCTTTCATGCCAAAGAGAAATGTTTTCTAAAGCTGGCACCACATAACTTCTAACCATTCTCGCTAGACCAGTTAAGTTTTCACTAAGTATGGGATTCTTCTTATGTGGCATAGCTGAAGAACCTTTTTGTTTTTTTTCAAAAAATTCTTCAACTTCTTGTATTTCGGTTTTTTGCAAGTTTCTTATTTCTGTTGCAACTCTTTCTACCGATCCAGCAATAATTCCTAGCACTGAAAAAAAATATGCATGCCTATCCCTAGGGATTATTTGAGTTGAAATCGGTTCAATTTTTAAACCTAATTTTTTTGCTACATACGACTCTATTCTTGGGTCAATATTTGCAAACGTTCCAACAGCTCCAGAAATAGCACATGTAGAAATTTCATTTATCGCGTGTTCAAGCCTTCGTTTGTTTCTTTTAAACTCCTCATAAAAGCTTGCTAATTTTAGCCCAAAAGTTGTAGGTTCTGCATGGATACCATGACTTCTACCTATACAAATTGTTTTTTTATACTTTAAGGATTTTCTTTTTAATACAGTCAAAATATTATCTATATCTTTAATTAATATTTTACCAGCTTGCTTTAGTTGTAAATTAAAACATGTATCCAAAACATCAGAAGATGTCATTCCTTTATGTAAATATTTACCATCTATCCCAACTTTTTCGTTTATGGAAGTTAAAAAGGCGATTACATCATGATGTACCTTACTCTCAATGTTATGAATTCTATTAATGTCTATTTTAGCTTTTTTTTTAATTTTTTTTACAACACCTTTAGGAATAATCTTTAACTTTTCCATAGCTTCAGCTGCAGCAATTTCTATGTCTAACCAAATTTGATATTTATTTTTTTCATCCCAAATTTCTTTAGTTTCTTTTATAGAATATCTTTCAATCATATTTGGTAAGGAGGTTGATCAAGGTTTTTAATAGATTTTGTAAATATTTCAACACCATCTTTAGTTACTCCTACAGTATGTTCAAATTGTGCTGATAGCAATTTATCTTTTGTTACAGCTGTCCAACCATCATTAAGTAATTTAACATGATATTTACCTTCATTAATCATAGGTTCAATTGTAAATATCATACCAGCTTTTAATTTTAAACCCTCACCCTTTTTACCATAGTGAAGAATGTTAGGGGGAGCATGAAATATTTTTCCAATACCATGTCCACAAAAATCTCTAACAACCGAAAACCCTTTTTTTTCAACATATGTTTGTATAGTTTCGCCTATGTCGCCTAAATAAATTCCATCTTTAACAATAGAAATAGCTTTCATCATTGCGTTATAAGTTGTGGAAACTAAATTTTTACTTTTTATAGAAGGCTCACCTACAAAATACATCCTACTAGTGTCTCCGTGCCAACCATTTACTATTGCTGTGACATCTATATTTAATATGTCACCATCATTTAAATATTTTTTTGAAGGAATTCCATGACAAACAATATGATTAGCAGAAGTACAACAAGATTTTGGAAAACCTCTATAAAAGAGCGGAGCTGAAAAACCATTATGATCTCTTATATATTCATAGCAAATTTTATCTAATTTTTCTGTTAATACGCCTGGTTCTACATATGAAGTAATTTCATCCAAAGCATTTGAAGCCAGTCGTCCAGCAATCTTTATTTGATCAAATGATTCCTTATATTCAGACATGATAATTAATTTGTTTATTAATTTTAATCTCTTTACTAGTTAATTTACAATCAAAACAAAGAACTTTAATTTTATTTCTTATAGCTTTATTAAAAGTAATTTTATACTCTTCATCAATATCTTTAGCAATTTTAAAAAGGTTACAATCTTCTCTTTGTATTAAATATAGTATATAACTTTCGTAACCTTTTTTTTTTGCATTAATTAGTTCATTTAAATGCTTTGTACCTCGTGAAGTGATAGAATCTGGAAATTCAGCAGTCTTTAGTACTCTTGATAATGTTACATTTTTTACTTCCAGAAAGCATTTTTTGGTATTATTAGAAATCATAAAATCAAATCTAGTATTATCAGAAAACATTACCTCTGTTTTAATATTATTAAACTTAGCTAATTGTTTTATTTTTTTTAATTTCAAGGCCTCTAAAACTATTTTATTTGTTAAATGAGTATTTATTCCTACCAAATTATCATTTACTTTGATTATTTCCGCTGTATATTTTAATTTCCTTTTTGGATTATCTGACTTAGAAAAATAAACTTTATTACCTGGATTTAACAAACCTAACATTGAGCCAGAATTAGGACAGTGGGCAATAATTGTTTTATTTTTATATCTTATATCAATAAAAAATCTCTTATATCTTTTTATTAAAGTTCCTTGTAATAATGTTTGTTTAAATTTCATTAGATATAAATATTATCAGAATATGAAAAAAGCCAATAAAAAATTTAATGCAGCAATTATTATTATAGGAAATGAAATTTTATCTGGAAGAACCCAAGATATTAACGTTTTGAATATTTCAACCTGGTTAAACACTTTAGGAATTAAACTTCAAGAAGTTAGAATTATACCTGATGAAGAAAATATAATAGTGCAAACCGTTAATGAAATAAGGAAAACATTTAAATATGTTTTTACAACAGGAGGTATAGGTCCTACTCATGATGACATAACTTCAAAATCTATATCAAAAGCTTTTAACTTACATTACTGCTATCATCCGGAAGCATATAAAATTTTGGAAAAATATTATGAAAAAGGTATGTTTAACTTCGGACGAAAAAAAATGGCAAAAACTCCAAAAGGCGCATCACTAATTTACAACCCGTCAAGCGCAGCTCCAGGTTTTTTTGTTAAAAATGTTTTTTGTTTACCGGGAGTACCTTCTATACTTAAATCTATGTTAGGAGGATTAAATAATAAAATAATAGGTGGCAAGAAAATTATAAGCATTACTTTAAATTTACGAACTGTAGAAAGTGAAATTTCTATCCCGTTAGAAAGAGTACAAAAAAAATATAAAAATTTAGAAATTGGGAGTTACCCTTTTTTTCAACAAGGGAAGATTGGAGTATCATTAGTCATGAGATCTACAAAAATAAAATTAATCAATAATTGTAAGAAAGATATATTAAAATTTATAAAAGAAAAAAATATTAAAATTATAAAAAAAAAATAAAATGATATATTATTTTGCGTACGGTAGTAATTTGCACCATCAGCAAATGAAAAAAAGATGCCCAAAGTGTCATTTTATAAAAAAAATTATTTTACATAATTACAGATTAACATTTAGAAGTAATTATGGTGTTGCTGATATTGAAAAAAAGAAGGGAAAAAAAGTTTACGGTGGACTTTATATAATATCAAGAATTGCAGAAAAAAGATTAGATGTTTATGAGGAGTACCCAACTTTATATAAAAAAATGTTTTTTACTTATAAAAGCAAAAAAGTTATGACATATATTATGCCTAAAAAAACTAAACTTGTTCCCCCAACCAAAAGATACATAAATATAATTAAACGCGGATATAAAGATTGTAAACTAAATATTAAAAGTTTAAATGCTGCTTTGCTGCTTGTAAAACATCTTGAACGGTAATTGATGATAAGTTTTTAGTTTTATAGATTTTTTTACTATCTAAAACTATTGATCCCTCGTACTCAGGAGCAAACTTTTCTCCACTTGTTGGTCCAAATAATGATATTAGTGGAACTTTGGCAAGTGAAAGCATATGCATAATTCCATTATCTATAGTAATTGCAAAGTCTAATCTTTTACCCAGACAGGTAACTAAAGCAGGAGATGAAAATCTTGCTTCATGTTCAGGAAAGAGAGCATAAGGTATCAATTTTTGGATTTTTTCTTTTAAGTCTTTTTTTGAGAGTTCTATAAAAAAAACAGGTGTTTTATTATTTTCCTTAAGTTTTTTACAACATTCAACTATTTTATCAGTAGACCATTCTTTTTTTCTATAAACATTTCCTTGATTGATGGATAAACCAACATAATTATTATTAGGTAAAAGCCTTTGTGATTCATTAAAAATTCTATTATCTATTTTTTTGATATTATAATCTTGTAAGACACAATTTTTTTCAAAGATTGAATTTATTGCATTTATTATTGTAATATTCATTTTATTATTTTTTTTAATACTTATTTTTGGTTTTGAAAGTTTAAAATTAAGACATGTTGTAATAAAATATTTATGAGGTATTAATTTTAGGATTAACGAATTTCTTATTTTTGACTGAAGGTCAATAATCAAATCAAACGATAGAATATTATTTTTTTTTAATTTTTTCTTAACAATAAAATAGTGCCACCATCTAAATCCAAAATATTTTATGTTTAGCTTTAAATCTTCTATTTCACAATTAAAATCTTTTAAAGATGTATCAAAATGATTTTTGTGAGAAGTTAAATAATAGAGTTTTGCATCATTAAATTCTGATCTTAAAGTATTAATTAAAGTAATTATCTGGATTGAATCACCTATACCTCCTCCTGAATTATAAATAAGTATACTTTTTATCATTAGCAAAGATTCTATAGCTTGATTTAAATTAAAGATTATATAACAATAACATCTTTATAAATTTAGTATAAACTATATTATTATAGAGTATAAAAATTGCCAATCATAAATAAATTAAAAAAAATCAAGGGCAGGATCAGAAAATTTTTTGGAATACGTCTTATTAAAAGTATACGTGATTTAATAATTTTTCAGCAAAATCATGAGTTCCAACAAAAACATCCAAATCCATTGAATTCCTATGGGAAAAAGTGCTTTTCCCAAAATGATGAAGATGGAATTACTTTAGAAATAATTAAACGTATGAAAATTACAAAAGGCGTTTTTGCTGAAATAAGTCCTGGTAATGGACTTGAAAATAACACAATAAGTTTGGCAGCATTGAAATGGAAAGGTTTTTGGTTAGGATCTGAGGACATTTCCTTTAGGTATAAAAATTCAAAAAACTTTCAATTTTTGAAAGTTAGAATAACTAAAGAAAATATTTTAGAATACTATAATACTACCCTTCAAAAAATTAATGAAAACAAAGTAGATGTATTAAGCTTAGATCTTGATGGTAATGATATTTATGTACTTGAAGAAATTTTAAAAAAAAGTGAACATCCAAATCTAATTATTACAGAGTATAACGCCAAGTTTCCTCCACCTATTAAGTTTAAAATTAACTATGACCCTAACCACGTTTGGAGAGCTGATGATTATTTTGGTGCATCGCTTTCAGAATTTACATCAATGATGGACAAGTATTCTTATTCACTCATTTGTTGTAATTCTAATACTGGAACTAACGCTTTTTTTATAAAAAATGATTTTATTGAATTATTTAAGGAGGTCCCAAAAGACATTGAAAAAATATATGTTGCACCACGTTACCAACTCTATGAACGTTATGGTCATCCACAATCTACAAGAACAATAGAGTTAATTTTTGATCAATTAGATAAATTAAACTAATCGATTCTTCTAATTATGATTTTACCTCTTTATAAATTAATTGTATTAATATATTAACATTAAAAATAACATTAAAAATAAAACCGTGCCCTCGTGGTGAAATTGGTAGACACAAAGGACTTAAAATCCTTGCCCTTTTGGGAGTGCCAGTTCGAGTCTGGCCGAGGGCACCATCAAATATGAATAAAATTTTAAAAAAATAAAATGAAAATTTTTGATTGCACAACATATTATAAAGAAGACTTAATGCTGGAAGTAAGATTCAATATTCTTGATAAATATGTTGATAAATTCGTTATAGCTGAAGCAACTTACTCACATAGTGGAAATAAAAAGAAATTAAATTTTGATATAAATAAATTTTCTAAATTTAAAAATAAAATTATATATTTAAAAGTTGAAAATGAACCCAATGATATAATTTACAATAAAAAAGGCAAAGTTCTTTCTGAAGAAGATTCTGAAATGAGAGCAAACAGCATAAAAAGAATAAATTACCAAAGAAATAAATTGATAGAAGGGTTAACCGATGCAAAAGATGATGATTATATACTTTATAGCGATAATGATGAGATACCTAAATTAGAAGATGTAAACTTTCATAATAATAAAAATAAGATAATAATTTTCAAACAAAAACTATTCTATTATAAATTTAATTTATATTTTGACAGAATTAATTGGTTCGGCACAAAAGGATGCAAAAAGAAAGATCTTTCTTCTTTTAGCTGGTTAAGAGATGTAAAATCTAAAAGATACCCAATTTACAGAATTGATAATATTTTTTCAAAAACAAAATACAGTAATATTAATATAATCGAAGATGGTGGGTGGCATTTTACTCAACTAAAAACACCTAAAGATATTGAAATTAAGTTATTAAATGGTGAACAATATGCAGAATATAAAAAAGCAAACAAAAATTTGCAATATATTACTGATTTAGTAAAAAGAAAAAGTGTAGATTATGACCACATGGCAAAAACTTCTAGTTATAAATATAATAAAGAATTTAAATTAAAAACTATTCCAATAGATAGTATGCCACTTTACCTAAGAGATAATGTAAAAAAATATTCAGAATGGTTTGACTTTGATAAATAATATTATATGAAAAAATTTCACTTCGCCTTTGATTTAAATAAAAAAAATAAAGTTACAAAAAATTATTTAATAAAAAAATTTAAAAACTATTCAGCAAATTTGTCTGATGTAATTATTGTATTAGGTGGCGATGGCTTTATGCTTCAAACTTTAAAAAAATATCAAAAATATAATAAGCCTTTCTACGGAATAAACTGCGGAACATTTGGATTCTTAATGAATAAGTATAAAGCACATAATATTTATAAAAGAATTGTTAAAGCAAAGGTAGTAACCATTTCACCTCTCCAAATGAACGCTTTAACAAAATTTGGAAAGAATATAAATGCTGTAGCTATTAATGAAGTGTCTCTTTTAAGACAGAGTAGACAAACAGCTGCATTGCAAATAGTAAAAGGAAAAAAAATCTTAATTAAAAAATTAATTTGTGATGGAATTATAATATCAACACCCGCTGGTAGCACAGCTTACAATCTGTCCGTAAGTGGACCTATATTATCTTTAAACTCTAAGAAATTAGCAGTAACTCCTATAAGCCCTTTTAGACCTAGAAGATGGAGAGGTAAAATAATAACTTCAAAGTCTGTAATTAAAATTAAAAATTTGAATATTTCAAAAAGATCTGTCAGTGCTGTTGCAGATAATTTTGAAGTTAAAAATATCAAAAGTGTAAAAATTAAAATTAATAAAAAAATTAAATTCAGATTACTTTATGACAATGGGGCAAGCTTAAGTAAAAAAATTATATCTGAACAAAAAATGATTAGGTAATGTTAAATGCTCTTTTAAAATCAGATGATAGAAAAAAGAATTTTTATATTATAACTCTTTTTTTCTTTTCTATTTTTTTTAACCAATACTATGGAAATAAAGGTATTTGTCCCATAGATAGTTTTTTCACCTTTAATTCAGCATATGATATTTTGAATGGATACTACCCGTTTAAAGATTATTGGACTATAACAGGTCCATTCCTCTCTTTAACACAAGCAGTCTTTTTTAAAATATTTGGTACTTCTTGGTCAACTTATGTACTTCAAGCGTCAGTTTTTAACTTTATAATTTCATTTTCAACTTTTTATATTTTATTTAAATTAAGATTAAATATTAATTTTTGTTTTATATATGCATTATCAGTTGCTGTATTAGCCAACCCTTCAGCTGGGTCTCCATATG
>CACIPU010000018.1 GCA_902588625.1 uncultured Pelagibacteraceae bacterium
TTGCTTTCTATAATATTTATACCATTCATCCTGAAATTCAGCAGGTCCACCGCTTGAATGAGTTATTATTAAAACTGGGAACGGACCTTCACCCTTGGGATAATCAATTAACGCATCCACCTTGACTGGACGATCTTTATATCGCCCTTCTTTTATTTCCAAATAATCTTCCGCATTATACGATTGAATTTTTATCAACTCAGCATTTTTATGAATTCCATATTTTTCCTTCATTACTTTTAATGGGGATCTAAATCCTGCAAACGCAGAATTTGCAATTAATAAACAAATTATAATTAGGAATATTTTTTTCATTTAAGAATATTGTGTTTTTTTAAATCTCCTTTTATCTCATCGAGTATAGCTGGATCATCAATAGTTGCTGGCATTTTATAAGGTTCATTATCAGCTATTTTCCTTACTGTTCCTCTTAATATTTTACCTGATCTTGTTTTAGGTAGTCTTTTTATAACAATTGCAGTTTTAAAAGCTGCAACAGGACCAATTTTTTGTCTGACCATCTGCACACATTCTTTTGAAATATCTTCATGACTTTTAGTAACACCTGCTTTAAGGGTTAATAATCCAATGGGTAATTGTCCTTTTAATTTGTCAGCAATTCCTAAGACTGCGCACTCTGCAACATCTTGATGTTCTGCTAAAACTTCTTCCATGGCACCCGTTGATAATCTATGACCAGCAACATTAATAATGTCATCGGTTCGTGACATAATCCAAACGTAACCATCTTCATCAATATGTCCTGCATCATATGTTTGATAGTAACCAGGATAGTTTGACATATAAGTTTCTTTATATCTTTGATTAGCACCCCAAAGTGTTGGAAAAGTTCCTGGAGGAAGTGGAAGTTTAACAACTACATCACCCATTTCACCTGGTTTAGCTTGCTTGCCATCACTTTTTAAAATTTGCACATCGTAACCAGGTACAGGTCTGCATGCTGAACCATATTTTGTTTTTGAAAGTCCTAGGCCAGCACAGTTTGCACTGATTGCCCAACTCGTTTCTGTTTGCCACCAGTGGTCAATAACTGGAACTTTTAATAAACTTTCTGCCCATTTTAATGTATCTGGGTCAGCTCTTTCACCTGCAAGAAATAAAGATTCAAATTTAGATAAATCATATTTTTTAAAAAAGCTTCCATTAGGGTCTTCTTTTTTAATTGCACGGAATGCAGTAGGAGCTGTAAAGAGTGATTTAACTTTGTGTTCGGAAATGATTCTCCAAAAAGTTCCAGCATCTGGTGTTCCAACAGGTTTTCCTTCAAATAATACAGTTGTGCACCCATAGAAGAGTGGGGCATAAACAATATAAGAATGACCAACTATCCAACCAATATCACTAGCAGACCACCAAACATCATCTGGATCAATGTTATAAATATTTTTCATTGTCCATTTAAGAGCAACAATGTGACCGCCAATATCTCTGACAATTCCTTTAGGAACTCCAGTGGTTCCTGAAGTATAAAGTATATAAGCATAATCGTTTGCATTCATCTCAACACATTCAACGGGTTTTGCTTTTTTTATTGCATCATTCCAGTCAATATCATTTTTATCTAAATCAGCTTTAAAATCTTTTCTTTGGTAAATAATACATTTTTCAACTTTATGTTTTGCTAACTCAATTGCTTTTTTTAAAAGAGGTTTGTAAGCAATTGTTTTACTTGGTTCATAACCACATGATGCTGATAATATAATTTTAGCTTTAGAATCATCTATTCTGCTAGCAAGTTCGTTAGCAGCAAAACCACCAAAAACAACAGAATGAATTGCACCAATTCTACCACAAGCTAGCATTGCAACTACTGCTTCAGGTATCATTGGCATATAGATTATAACTCTATCTCCCTTTTTAATTCCTTGATTAACTAAAGCACCAGCAAAAATTGAAACTTGATCTTTTAATTCACCATAGGTTATTTTTTTTTGAGATTTTGTTATTGGGCTATCATAAATAATAGCTAATTTTTTTCCGTTACCTTTTTCAACATGTAAATCTACAGCATTGTAACAAGTATTTGTTATCCCATCTTCATACCATTTATAAAAAGGCGGGTTATTTGAATTTAAAATTTTTGTAGGTTTTTTATACCAAAATATATCATTTGCGACTTCAGACCAAAACGCTTTCGGATCCTTAATAGACCTTTGATAAATATTTTGGTAGTTGTCAGTCATAAGTCTAATAATTATGTTTAATCGCAATTAAAACATACCATTTTATCTATTGCATTATTTTATTTAGCATATATTTAGATAACTATAATAATGCCTAAAATTACCTATATTGAACATACTGGAAAATCTCACATAGTTGAGGTAGCAACGGAACTTACTGTTATGGAAGGAGCTGTACAAAATAATATTCCCGGTATAGATGCAGATTGTGGAGGAGCTTGTGCATGTGCAACCTGCCATGTTTATGTTGGCCCAGAATGGATAAACAAATTACCAAAAATTGAAAGCGCAGAAGAAGATATGTTAGACGTCGCTTTTGAACCAAATAAATTTAGTAGATTAGGTTGTCAAATTACGATTACGGACGACTTAGATGGTCTAGTCGTAAAAATGCCATCAAAACAAGCTTAAATTAATTATGATTAAAACAGATGTATTAGTGATTGGAGCTGGACCAGTTGGAATATTTGTAGTTCAACAACTTGGTTTAATAGGACTCAAAGCAGAAGTGGTAGATAATTTAGATAAAATTGGTGGGCAGTGTATAGAGCTTTATCCAGATAAACCAATTTACGATATTCCAGCTTTACCCGAATGTACTGGCGAAAGTTTGACTGATAGCTTGTTAGAACAAATAAAACCTTTTAAAACTAATTTTCATTTAAACGAAAGAGTGCAAGAAATTTCAAAAGAAAATAATACTTGGAAAATTCAAACAAGTGGAAAAAAAACTTTTATAGCTCCCAATATAATTATTGCTGCAGGAGTTGGATCTTTTGAACCTAGAAAATTTCAAATTAAAGATGTTGAAAAATTTGAAAGTAAAGGAATTTTTTATTCAATAAAAGATAAAAATTTTTTTAAAAATAAAAAAGTTTGTATTTTTGGTGGTGGGGATTCAGCTTTAGATTGGGCAATCGAACTATCAAAATTTGCTGATATAACATTAATACACCGAAGAAATGAATTTAGAGGAGCTGAACATAGCGCTACAATAGCAAGACAATTAGAAAAAGAAGGTAAACTAAAAATAAAAACGCCTTTTCAAATTAGTTCAATAGAGGGAGATACAAAAGTAACTGGCATTACAATCAAAAAGGACGATGGAAAACTTGAAAAGATAGCTACAGATTGTGTACTTGGCTTTTTTGGATTAATAATGAAATTGGGGCCTATAGCTGAATGGGGTTTAAATTTAGATAATAAAACAATACCAGTTAATACAGAAAATTTTCAAACTAACAAAGAAGGTATTTTTGCCATAGGTGATATTTGTACATATCCTGGTAAACTTAAATTAATTTTATCTGGTTTTCATGAAGGCGCCTTAGCAGCAAGAGCATGTTTTAAATTAGCTAGACCTAATGAAAAATATAGATTTGAATTTACCACAACTTCTAAAACTTTACAGGGGAGATTAGGTATCAAAAAAAGTGATTGAATTATTTTATTCTAATACACCAAATGGAAGAAAAATTTCCATTATGTTGGAAGAAATTAAATTTGATTATAAAATAACAGAAATTGATCTTTCTAAGGGAGATCAATTCAAAAATAGCTTTAGAAAAATAAGTCCTCTTAGCAAAATACCTGCAATCATTGATCATAAAAACAAAGTTAGTTTTTTTCAATCAGGAGCTATTTTAATTTATTTAGCTGAGTTAAGTGGGAAGTTTTATGATATTGAAAATAGAAATATTATCAATCAATGGTTGATGGCCCAAATGGGTGATATAGGACCAATGTTAGGACAACATCATCAATTTCACCATTTCAATCCTAATAAAAGTAAGTTTGCCGAGGAAAGATATTTCAATATTGCAAAAAGATTATACGAAGATTTAGATGAACATTTAAAAACATCAAATTTTTTAGGGGGTAGCAATTATTCAATTGCAGATATAGCTACGTTCCCTTGGATAGCACGTCATAATTGGCATGATATTGGTCTAAAAAAATTTAAATACCTTACTCGATGGTACAAAAAAATATCTGCAAGAGATGCTGTAATAAAAGGTTATGACTGTTTAAAAAGAAACGAAAAAATACCTGAAGTTTAAATTATTATAAATCAGCAAATATTTTTTCATTTTTTTCATGTTTTTCTTGAGCTTCAATTGACAAGGTAGCTATTGGCCTAGCTATTAATCTTTTTAATCCTATCGGTTCCCCTGTTTCTTCACAATATCCATAAGTATCTTGATCAATTCTTTTAATAGCTTTATTAATTTTTGACAAAAGCTTGATTTGTCTATTTAAAGTGCGCATTTCAACAGTTTTTTCTGCCTGCGATGAAGCTTGATCAATAATATCAGCAGAAGAAATCTCACCGTCAATATCTTTTAAATATAAGCCTTTAGCATTAGATTCTGTTATTTGATTTTTCCAATCAATTAATTTTTTTTTAAAAAATTTTTTATGTTTTTCGCACATATATTTTTCTTTACTATTCGGTGTGTATTCTTTCGGCATATAGCAACTATTAGGTTGTGAATATTTAAGCCGGTGAGTATATTTACGTTTTTATAGGTGTCAAGAGGTTTAAATTTGTATAAATTCTAACAATGATAGTTAAAGAAAAAAACTGTAATAAAATTTTAATAGTTTTTCTATTTAGTCATTTAATTATTTGGACATTAATACCATCTATTTCAAACCATAATCTTCCATTAGATGTTATAGAAGCGATCGCCTGGAGCAATGGTTGGCCAATGGGTTGGGACAAACATCCTCCATTAAGCTCTTGGTTTCCTGGATTTTTTTTTCAAATATTTGGAAGTCAAGATTGGTCATATTATTTTTTAAGTCAAATATTTTTAATATCCAGTTTTGCTGTTGTTTGGAAATTTTCAAGAAATTTTTTAAAAAATAAAGTTTATAGCTTAATATCTATTTTTTTGTTAGAGGGTATTTATTTTTATAATTTTACTACCCCTGAGTTTAACGTAAACGTATGTCAATTACCTTTTTGGGCTCTAACAATTTATTATTGTTGGGAAGGGATAAAAAAAAATAATATTTTAGATTGGTTTTTATTTGGATTGTTTGCAGCTCTAGGGCTTTTATCTAAATATTTATTTATATATTTACTTATTGCAATAGATATTTTTTTTATATATCTAATTTTTACTAAAAAATTTAATTTTAAAGTTTTATTTTCACTTTTTTCTTTTTTTTTAATTTTGTTACCTCACGGAATTTGGTTGGTAGAAAACAATTATATTACACTCACTTATGCTTTAAGTAGAACATCAATCGATCAGCAAAATATTTTTAATAATATTATACATCCTCTAATTTTTTTATTTAAGCAAATTGGAATTCTTATACCTTTTTTTATTATGCTTTTATTTTTGATATCAAAATTAAAAGTAAAAATTAAATTCAAAGATAAAAAACTATTATTTTTACTAGCAGTAAATATTTTACCTATTGCCTTAATTTTTCTCACATCATTAGTTTTAGGAACTAAAATTAGAACAATGTGGATGACTCCATTTTATTTGTTTATCGGAGTTTTATTCATATATATTTACCAAAATTTAATTAATTTAAGGAAATTGAAAAATTCTTTTATAATTTTTTTATTTTTATTTATTTTTTCTCCGTTAGCTTATTTATATATTTCGATTTCTGAAAAACAAAAAAGGACTGACTATCCTGGAAAAGAAATTTCAATAACTGTTCAAAAAAATTGGAATAATAATTTTTCAAATAAAATTGAATCAGTTATAGGTGATGAATGGCACGCTGGAAACTTATCTTATCATTTAGAATCAAAACCCAAATGGTATTCATACTCTGCAGCATTTATTGATATATCTATGGAAGAATTTTTAAAAACTATTGGAACAGGAGGTTTTATAATTGTTAACGGTGAATGTGATTACGGTATTTCGTTTAAAGTAGAAAATAATAGTATATGCATGTACGGTAAAAAATGAAAAAATTTATAATTTTAATTCCTTTATTTAATGACTGGAAATCTGCTTCTAAATTAATTAAAGAAATAGATTTAGAAGTTAATAATTGGGAAGCTTTAGTTTCTATTCTCCTCGTTAATGATGCATCTACAGAATCACGTTCTGGTATAGAGACTAGATATAAAAATATAAAATCTGTAAAAATTTTAAATATGAAAAAGAATACAGTCCATCAAAGATGTATTGCGGCAGGATTGAAATATATTTTTAAAAATGAAAATTTTGATAGGGTTATTGTAATGGATGCTGATGGGGAAGACAGACCTCAGGAACTTAGTGATTTTTATAGAAAAACAAAGGAAAATCCCAATAGAGTTGTAACAGGCAATAGATACAAAAGATCAGAGGGTTTAGCTTTTAGAATTCTTTATCAGTTTCACAAAATTTTAACCCTAATATTTACTGGACAATTGATTAAATTTGGTAATTTTACATGCCTTTCAAAAGATCATGTAGGAGAATTAATAAAAAAACCATATTTATGGAATTCTTATTCAAGCTCAGTCGTAAGAACATTTAGTAATCGAGAATATATACCTTCAATAAGGGGCGTTAGGTATTTTGGTCCCTCGAAAATGAATTTTAATGCACTTGTTTTTCATTCTTTGACTATTATTTCTGTATTTAAGAAAGTTGTTATTATTAGATCAATTATTTTTTTATTAATATATTTGTTTTTTATTTTTAATAATATTTCTTTATTTTCTTTTATCCCAATTTTTTTCCTTCTTTTATTTGTTTCTATTATTTTAAAAATATCAATGCGTGGAAATCTTAAAGGGTTAGACGAATCTTTAGATAATATTGATACTATTGATATTTTAAGTAATTCTGACAGTAGGTAAAAAATCAAGACATGCTGTATCAATTTTAGAAGAATGTTGTCTTTTAGTTTTCCATTTTTTTCCAAACCCAGCTTGTGCAATACTTAAAGAATGACGGCCATATTTAATATTTGTATAGTCAATTGCTTCCATCAACTTCATTCTTTTTTCTTCATTATTAATTTCTGAAAACAAATTTTTTTTATAAATATCAATATCTTTTAGATCTGAGAAAATTATACCAGTCTTTTGATATCGATATCCTTTTCTGTAAATGCTTTCTAATAAAGTTAGAGCTTTTTTTACTAACATAATACTATCATTTGTTCCTATTGGTAGTTCAATAGATTTTGAATTTGAATAATAACTTTTATTATTTTGAAAAGGACTTGTTCTTATAAAGATAGTTATTTTTTTCACTGTTTGTTTGTCTAATCTAATTTTTTCAGCTGCATTCAAACAATGTGTTGTAATAGCTTCATTAAGATCTTCTAATTTTGTAACTTTTTTTCCAAATGATCTAGATACACAACAACTTTTCCTTTTTTCTTGATGAGGATCTAAAGATACACATGGAATTCCTTTTAATTCCATTGCTGTACGTGATCCGAAAACATTTGTATTTTTTTTTATCCATCCGTTATGCATATATTTAAGATCATAAGCTGTATTTATTCCATTTTTAATATAGAATTTCGTTAACTGACGTCCCACTCCCCAGATATCATTTATTTTAATATTTGAAAGAATCTTATCTACTTGTTTTGAATTTATTAAATCAACAACTCCTGATTTTTCTTTTTTTGCGATATAGTTAGCAGCTTTACTTAAAGTTTTTGTTGTTGCAATCCCAATGCTGGTTGGTATACCAGTCCATTTTAAAACTGTTTCTCTGATTTTATAGCTATGCTTTAGTAAATTTTCATTTTTGATTGAAGACAAATTTAAAAAAGCTTCATCAATCGAATAAATCTCCATCTCTGGGGCAAAATATTTTAAAGTTTTCATAACTCTTCTTGATATATCTCCGTATAAAGCAAAATTTGTTGAAAAAGTTCTCACATCATTTTGTTTTACTATTTTTTTTACCTTAAAATATGGTTCTCCCATTTTTATTCCTAAAGCTTTAGCTTCTACTGATCTAGATATTACACAACCATCGTTACTTGAAAGCACTACAACTGGTTTTTTAATTATTGATGGATTAAACAATCTTTCACAAGAAACATAGAAAGAATTACAATCTACTAAAGCTATTTTATTTTTGCTATAAAGCATGGATTACGTAAGTTACTACACCCCAAATTAATATTTCATGATTTTCAGTTAAATTAATTTTATTTTTAATTTCTTTTGAACCTGATGTTAAAAAAGATTGGTTATTTTTTTTTATAAGAGTTTTCACAACAAGTTCTTCATTAATATTAACAATAACAGTGGAAAAATTTTTTGGATTCAAACTTTTATCTACCACTAAAAGATCACCGTCATAGATTCCTACGTCATGCATAGATTTTCCTTGCACTCTAATAAGAAAAGTAGAAGGTATATTTTTTATTAAATGCATATTAAGATCTATGTCCCCCTCTACATAGTCTGTTGCGGGAGAAGGAAAACCAGCTCCAACTTTATTTAAATGAAATGGTAATAATACTTTCATAATGTTCTTATTTTGTTCTAATCTATAATATGAAAGGAAATATAGCAAGATGTTGAAAAGTAACTAATAGGTTGTATTTTGAGTCCAAAAAAGAATCTAAAATGAATCAAAACATGAACATTAAAATTAGAATTAGCAACAGTGTGGATAACTGTTATCGTTATCATAATCATGTTAAAAAAATTAAATTAAAAAAATGAAAAAATTAACTTGTCACTGTAGAGCAGTAGAGATTGAGGTAAATTTACCAGACAAATTAGAAAAAGTGGTTAGATGTAATTGTTCATTGTGTAAAAGAAAAGGTTTCATTATGACATTTGTAGGCTCGAATGATTTAAAAATAATTAAAGGCAAAGAACATTTAAAACTTCATCAATTCCATACAAAAACAGCAAAACATTATTTTTGTTCAAATTGTGGAATCCATACTCATTTTAATCCGAGGTTTGATCCAAAACTGAACGGAATCAACGTTGCTTGCGTTGAGGGGATAGATGCGTTTGAATTAAAAAACGTAATTATTGCTGATGGAAAAAATCATATTTTGGATAAAAAAAAATAATTTGATCTAATGCAATTAATTAACGAATGTTCAAAGAAAGTAAAAAATGACTATCTAAAACTTTTAAAAAGAGAAAAAATTTTTGGAAAATCTAAAGAATTAGAAATAAAAAATTTGAAAAATTATTATATACCTATGTCATTTTGGATTGAAAAAAAATATAAACAGAAAGGGAAAACTTTATTTTTAGGCTTTTCTGGCGCTCAAGGTTCTGGAAAAACAACAATTTCTAAAATTTTAAAAATTATACTCAAAAATTTTTTTAATAGAGAAATTTGCATTAGTTCAATTGATGATTTTTACAAAACACTAAAAGATCGTAAAAAAATGTCAGATATGATTCATCCTTTATTTAAAACAAGGGGTGTTCCGGGTACACACGATATTAATTTAGCCAAAATTTTTTTTAATAAATTAAATATGAAAAATTTCAAAAAATTAAAAATACCAAAGTTTGATAAATCAACAGACGATCGATTAAAAAGTAAATATTTTTTATATTTAAAAAAAAAACCTGAAATAGTGATATTTGAAGGATGGTGCGTAGGAGCAAAACCTCAAACAAATTCTTTGATACAAAGACCAGTAAATATTTTAGAAAAAAAAGAAGATAAAAACTTAATGTGGAGAAAATATGTAAATAATAAACTTAAAAAAGAATATAAGCATTTCTTTTCCATGATAGACCATTTTATTTTTATAAAAATTCCAAGCTTTAACATGGTTTTTAAATGGAGATTTCTACAAGAAAAAAAATTAAGATTTAATTCAAAATCCAATAAAAAAATAATGACTTATAATGAAATTAAACGTTTTATTATGTTTTATCAAAGAATTACTTTGCAAATGATGAAAGATTTAAGTAAATCTGCTTCAATGGTAATGTTACTTAAAAAAAATCATTCAATTAAAAAAATTATATATAGATCTTGAATTATGAAATTTTTTGTTAGAGCCATTTTTATTTTGATATTAACAACCGAATTTAATAGAGCTGAAGCTAATACATTATTAAATTCTTTACAATCTGCATATTTAAATAATTCTAAACTCAACGCAGAAAGAGCAAGCATGAGAGCTTCAAAAGAAGAAAAAAAGGAAGCTGTTAGTGAGTTTTTACCAAGTATTACAATATCTGGATACAATTCATCACAAGATAGTTTTAATAGCAACTTAGACGATGTAAATATAGATCCCAAAGAAAGATCTTTTCTTGTAGAGCAAAAAATTTTCCAAGGTTTTGGAGGAGTTGCTAATTTGCAAAAAAAAAGAAAAGGTCAAAAACTTAGTGAATTTAAACTTAAAAAAATTGAGCAAGAAGTTTTATTAGATGCAGCCAAAGCTCATACAGAATTACTTTTAAACAGACAGAAGGTAAATATCAATTTAACAAATGTAGATTTACTAGAAAGACAAGTAGAAACTGATCAAAATAGACTAGAAAAAGGTGAAATTAACCTAAGTGATTTAGCACAATCCGAATCTTCACTTGCAGGTGCCAAAGCTGCATTAATAGCTGCTGAAAATGATTTAATTACAAGTGTAGTAAATTTTAAAAGAATCATTGGTATAAAAATAATAGACCAAAATATTCAAGAAATACCAGAAAGTAATTTAAATTTACCTGAAAGTTTGGCTACCGCTTACAAAATATCTAAACTAGAAAATCCTGATTTGCAAATAGCTATTTTAGAATATGAACAATCTAAATTAGATGTAACAATTGCTGGATCTGAACTTTCTCCTACAGCAACACTTTCTTATAAAAGAGCAGAGCAAGATAACATTAGCTCCACTGTGCAAGAAAGAACCCAAGAGACAGTTACTGCTACTGCTTCGTGGCCCTTGTTTGCTGGCGGCAAAAACGCATTTAATTTTAGAAAATTTCAAGAAATTAAAAATCAAAAAGAACTTTTATTAGAAAATAAAAAAAAAATAGTAGAAGCAGAAGTAGCTAATGCTTGGTCAAACTATCAATCTTCCAAAAGCGTTTTAGACTCTATTAAGCTACAGGTAAAAGCTGCTGAATTAGCGAGCGAAGGCATAACTCTTGAATACGAATCTGGGAACAACAGAACTACTTTAGAGGTAATTCAATCTCGGTCTATTTTATTAAATTCTAGAATTAACCTAGCAAGCACTGAAAGAAATTACCTAATATCACAATTTAATCTTTTATCCTCAGTTGGCCGGCTTACAGCAAAACAGCTAAATTTAAAACAATAAGGTTTTATAAAAAGTTACAAAAATTGGCATTTTATTTAAAAATTTTTATTTCTTGATAAAAAGAACAAAATGTGTACATTGAATAATATGATTCGTTAACTAAATTTAAAAAAAAAGGCAAATTATGACTAAAAATAACTTAAAAATAGTAAAAACAGGCAAAAATCAAGAAACTGAAATAAAGCAAAAAAATAAAGCTTTAGAAGCAGCTATCAGTCAGATAGACGAAAATTTTGGAAAAGGCTCAGTAATGAAACTAGGGCAAAAAGCTGCAATGAATATTGAAGCAGTATCCACAGGTTCTTTAAGCTTAGATTTGGCATTAGGAATTGGAGGTCTTCCAAAAGGTAGAGTTGTAGAAATTTATGGTCCAGAGTCCTCAGGAAAAACAACTTTAGCGTTACAGGTAATTGCTGAAGCTCAAAAGGTAGGTGGTATATGTGGCTTTGTTGATGCAGAACACGCTTTAGATCCAGTTTATGCAAAAAAATTAGGTGTAAAAACTGAAGAACTTTTAATATCCCAACCTGATACAGGAGAACAAGCTTTAGAAATAGCTGACACATTAATAAAATCGGGCTCTATCTCTGTATTAGTTGTTGATTCTGTAGCTGCATTAACTCCAAGAGCAGAACTAGAAGGTGAAATGGGAGATCATCATGTAGGTTTACAATCACGTCTAATGAGTCAAGCATTAAGAAAATTGACTAGTTCAATAGCAAACACAAATACGATGGTAATATTTATTAATCAAATTAGAATGAAAATTGGTGTTATGTTTGGAAATCCAGAAACAACATCTGGAGGAAATGCCTTAAAATTTTATTCATCGGTAAGAATGGATATAAGAAGAATAGGAGCTATTAAGGAGAAAGATCAAATAATTGGCAATTCAACTCGAGTAAAGATTGTTAAAAATAAAGTTTCACCACCATTCAAAGTTGTGGAGTTTGACTTAATGTATGGAAAAGGAATCAGTAAAGTAGGAGAATTAATTGATTTAGGTGCCAAGGCTGATGTGGTCGAAAAAGCAGGAGCATGGTATGCGTACAAAGGTCAAAAAATTGGACAAGGTAGAGAAAATGCAAAAATCTACTTAGAACAAAATCCAAAAGTTGCAGCAGAAATTGAAATGACTATTAGAACAAAAGCTGGATTAATAGCTAAAAAAATTGAAGGTAACCCACAAGTAGAAAAGGGTACAAAAGAGTCTCAAAAACCAGAAATAGACAAAAAATAATAAAATTCTACGCTCTCTAAGAAAGGCGCCTTTAAAAAAGCGCCTTTCTACATATCTAGACATCAAACTAAAAAACTGTATTTATTAGTTAGATGACAGATAAAACATTAAAAAATATTAGAAACTTGTTTCTAAATTATTTTTCAAAGAAAGATCATCAAATTGTAAAATCAAGCAATTTAGTACCAAGTAATGATCCTACTTTGATGTTTACTAACTCTGGTATGGTACAATTTAAGAATGTATTTACTGGTTTAGAAAAAAAACCATTCAAGAAAGCAACCACTTCGCAAAAATGTGTTCGCGCTGGTGGAAAACACAATGATCTTGAAAATGTTGGTTTTACACCGAGACACCATACTTTTTTTGAGATGTTGGGAAATTTTTCTTTTGGAGATTATTTTAAAGAACAAGCTATTATCCTTGCTTGGGATTTATTAACTAAGGATTTTAAAATTTCTAAAGAAAAATTATTAGTTACAGTATTTTCTGAAGACGATGAATCTTTTAATTTGTGGAAAAAAATTGCAGGTTTGCCTGAAAGTAAAATTATCAAAATATCAACATCAGATAATTTTTGGTCAATGGGTGATACTGGTCCATGTGGCCCTTGTTCAGAAATTTTTTACGATCATGGTGAAAAACTTAAGGGAGGACCTCCTGGAAGCAAAGATCAAGAGGGCGATAGATTTATTGAAATATGGAATTTAGTTTTTATGCAGTATGAACAAATTTCAAAAGAAAAAAGAATTAATTTACCAAAACCATCAGTAGACACAGGAATGGGACTTGAAAGAATGACAGCAGTACTTCAAGGCACTCATGATAATTATAATATTGATCATTTTAAAGAAATAATACGTGCTTCTTCTGATGTAATAAAATCACCAATTAACGAAAAGACTATAGCATCTCATAGAGTTATAGCTGATCATTTAAGGGCAAGCAGTTTTCTAATTGCAGAAGGAATCCTTCCTTCAAATGAAGGAAGAGGTTATGTACTTAGAAGAATTATGAGAAGAGGAATGAGACATGCCCATACTTTAGGAAGCAAAAATCCTATTTTTTATAAACTTTTTGATGTTCTCTTAAACGAAATGTCGAATAGTTACCCTGAACTTAATCTTCGCAAAGAATTAATAATTGAAACTTTGAAGAATGAAGAAGAGAAATTCTCTTCATTATTAGAACGTGGAATAAAAATCTTAAATCAAAATCTTGTAAGTGTGAAAAAAGATGTTTTACCTGGGTTAATAGCATTTAAACTTTATGACACGTATGGATTTCCCCTAGATTTAACTGAAGATATTTTACGAAACAAAAATATAAAAGTAGATAAAATTGGATTTACCAATGAAATGGAGAAAAGTAAAAAATTAGCTAGAGCTAATTGGAAAGGCTCTGGAGATAAATCTATTGAAGAAAAATGGTTTCAAATAAGAGAAGAAATAAATCCTACTGAATTTTTAGGATACGAATTCGATAAAGCCGAAGGTGTAGTACTTAAGATATCCAAAGGTAAAAGTTTTGTAGACAATGCCAAAACAGGAGATGATGTTGAGATCGTTACAAATCAAACTCCGTTTTACGCTGAGTCAGGAGGTCAAATTGGAGACAGAGGGACCATTTATTCTAACGATTGTAAAATAAAAATAATAGATACTCAAAAAAAGATGGGTGATTTGCATGTGCATTTAGGAAAAATTGAAAAAGGTATTTTAAAAACTAATCAAAATGTAAATCTTGAAATTGATGTCGTAAGAAGAAATAATGCTAAAGCTTATCATTCAGCAACACATTTATTACATGAAGCTTTAAGAAGAACGCTTGGAAAACACGTTATGCAAAAGGGTTCCCTGGTAAGTTCTGAAAAGCTAAGGTTTGATTTTAGCCACAATAAACCTATTGAAAAAAATGAAATTGAAAAAATAGAAAAATACGTAAACGACATGGTAAAGACTTTTGCTGATGTAAAAACTAGAGTAATGACACCAAAAGAAGCAGTAGATAAAGGAGCTTTGGCAATGTTTGGTGAAAAATATGGTGAAGAGGTCAGAGTGCTTTCTATAGGTAAAGAAAATGATAATTATTTTTCTACGGAACTATGTGGAGGAACTCATGTAAAAAATACGAAAGAAATTGGAAGATTTAAAATAATAAGTCAATCTTCCATTGCGGCAGGTGTAAGAAGAATAGAAGCGTTAAGAGACAAACAATTAGAAAATTATGAAAAAAATTTAAAAAAAGAAAAATCATCGAACATTAAAAAAATTGAAGAACAAATTGATTTGATTAAAAAAGAAATTTTAAAGTATAAGATTGAACCTCT
>CACIPU010000019.1 GCA_902588625.1 uncultured Pelagibacteraceae bacterium
ATACAATACTTAAATATGGTCATGATATAGGTAAAGTTGTTAAACCAATAAAAAAAGGTGATCATGTTCATGTTCATAATGTTAAAACTAAGAAGTGGTAAAATATGAAAATTCCAAAAAGTTTTTTAGGTTATAAAAGAGAAAATGGTAGAGCTGGTACGAGAAACCATGTGATCATTCTTCCAGTAGACGATATATCTAATGCATGTGCTGAAGCTGTTGCAAATAATATTAAAGGTACAATTGCATTACCACATTCTTATGGAAGACTTCAATTTGGAGCAGATTTAGAATTACACTTTAGAACTATGATTGGAACTGGCAGGAATCCAAATGTTGCTGCAGTAATAGTTATTGGTATTGAACCAAAATGGACAAAAAAAATAGTAGATGGAATTGCAAAAACCGGAAAACCTGTTGAAGGTTTTCATATTGAGCGTACTGGAGATATTGGTACCGTTATGAAAGCTTCAAAAAAAGCTCAAGAATTTGTTATGTGGGCATCTGAAAAACAAAGAGAAGAATGTCCTTTAAGTGATTTGTGGATATCAGTTAAGTGTGGAGAGTCTGATACAACTTCTGGATTAGCAGCGAATCCAACAGTTGGAAATTTAATGGACAAATTAGAACCTTTGGGAGTTCATTTATGTTTTGGAGAAACATCAGAATTAACAGGGGCTGAAACAGTTTGTGCTAAGAGAGGTGCTACACAAGAAGCATCTGAAAAGTTTATGAAAACTTGGAATTCCTATAATGATTTTATACTTAAAGAGGCTACTGATGATCTTTCAGAAAGTCAACCGACTGCAGGAAATATTGCAGGCGGACTCACTACAATTGAAGAAAAAGCTTTTGGTAACTTTCAAAAAATAGGATCATGTAAATTTATTGATGTATTAGAACCTGCAGAAGAACCTACTAAAGGAAAAGGTTTATACTTTATGGATACCTCGTCTGCTGCAGCCGAATGTGTAACTCTTCAGGCTGCTGCTGGTTTCAATATCCATTTATTTCCAACAGGCCAAGGTAACATTGTAGGAAATCCAATTGAACCTGTTATTAAATTAACTGCTAATCCATTAACTGTAAAAGGTATGGGTGAACATATTGACTGTGATGTTTCAAAAATACTTACAAGAGAAATGAATATGTCGCAAGCAGGTGACGAATTAATTAAATCTACCATAAAAGTAGCTAACGGTAGATTAACTTGCGCAGAAGCTTTGGGGCACAAAGAATTTGTAATGACCAAGCTTTACAGAAGTGCATAATGTCAAAATCAGATAGGGACTGTTTTTTTTGCAACAAAGCAAAAAAAGAATCTATTTTTTCAAGTGATTTTTTATTTGTAATTAGAGATAATAAATTCCCTGTTACCAAACATCATACTTTAATAGCGCCACATAGACATGTTTCTGATTTTTTTGACTTAAATAAAAAAGAACTTAATGATTTAGCTAAAATTTTAAAAAAACAAAGACAATTATTATTAAAACTAGATAAAAGTATTACTAGTTTTAACATTGGGGTTAATGCTGGTATTGATGCAGGTCAATCAATTATGCATTGTCATATTCATTTAATCCCAAGGAGAAAAGGAGATGTTAAAAATCCTAGTGGTGGAGTAAGAGGCGTGATACCTTCAAAACAAAAATATATTAAATGAATATAAATTATTTTTCAAAAGTTAGGATTTTAGATGGTGGAATGGGTCAAACCTTGCTTGAAAAAGGTTTAAAAGCTAAAGGATCATTTTGGTCAGCTACCGCTTTAATTGATAAAAAATATCACCAACTAGTAATAGATACTCATTTAGATTTTATTAAATCAGGTGCCGACGTAATTGTTACCAATAATTTTTCCGCTCGAAGATCAAGAACCATTAGTAATAATGTAGAAGAACATTTTGATTATGCTAATGAAAAAGCAGGTGAACTTGCTTTGAAAGCAAAAGAACTTTCAAAAAAAAATATTCTTATAGCAGGTAGTTTGCCTGCTCAAAATGATACGTATCTTCCGGATAAAAGAGATATAAATTTAATAAAAAAAGATTTTTTCGATCAAGCAAACTTGTTAAAACCTTTTGTTGATTTTTTTTACTTAGATGTATTGTCTAGTATTAGAGAAGTTGAGATAGCTCTTAATGTGGTTGATAAAATGAATTTACCTGTTTTAGTTGGATTACATATTAGAGAAAATGGCAAACTTTCTTCACAGGAAACAATAACTAATGTGTTTGAAAAATGTAAAAGTAAAAATTGGCTAGGTTTGATCACTGCATGCACTTCACCAGAAATTTCAGAAAATGTTGCTGATGAAATTAAAGAATTAAAAATTCCCTTTGGATTTAAAGCAAATCTTTGGAAAAAACAACCTCTTCCAGTTGGTGAAATTGTTACTTTTGATAAAGATGGTTTTGGTGAAAATCCTGTTGATATTTTAGGAACTAGAGATGACATTACTGGTGAAAAATTTTATGATTTTTCAAAAAGGATGATTGATAAAGGCGCAACAATTTTAGGAGGATGTTGCGAAACAAAACCATTTCATATCAAAGCTATAGCTAAACTAAAACAGGCCTAATTTTTTTTATTCTCCACCTTGAACCTTCTCTCACTATATAACCGACGCAGTTCTTTGAGCCACATTTACAAACATACTGTTTAAAATCTTTATCAAAACTAAAACCATAATCATATGTTAGTTCTTCATTTTTTTTAATATCTCTCATTGCAAAGATCCACAGCCTTTTATTTTCTTCCAAAACTTCACAATTAGGATTACAAGAATGATTTATTAGACGCGCAGTATTAAATTTAAAATCTCCATCTAAATCATAACGCTTATTAAGGTTAAATAAATAAATTTCTTTTTCATTATTGTATTTTGGATTAGATTCTACTTGATTAGAAGTAACTTTTTTACCTTTGTACTGAATAATTTTTTGCCCTTTTTTTATATTGATTGCAGCTGATAATCCATGCCGATGAATATTTGATTTTTTATTTTTATATAATTTCACAATTAATCATTTGTACTGTTAAATACATAATAAGCAACTGCTTCAATTTCTTCATCGGACAAAATGCCATCCCAGGGAGGCATAACTCCTATACCATTTTTTACAACATAAATAATTTGATTTAAATTAGCTTTGAGCATATCTAAATTTGGTCCAATTTGACCATTTGATTTGGCTGCCTTTAAAGTATGGCATGTTCCACACATAGCTTTATCGTTATAAACTTTTAATCCTAGAGTCATTTTTTCATCGGCAATAGAAACTTTAGTAAAAAAAAATAAAAATAAAATTAATAATTTTTTTTTCATTCTATAAATTTATATTGCTTTAGGTGGAATGGTTTTGGGTGCATTAATCCGTTTGCTTATTTGTCTTCTTATATAAGAAACTGCTACACCAAAAAATATAGCTATAAAAATTGATAAAATACCATAAACAATTGGATAGCTGTTAGACAAATTATAAATTGTGTTTCCAAATTCACCGATTTCAGCAATTTTATCAGTAGGTAGAGTTAAACTTGCTTTACCATTTTCTTTATCTTTAAAAAAAGTTTCATAAGCCATGAGTAGACCAACTGAAAGCATAAGAACAGCAAGTAAGGCTTTTAGTTGGGATCCTTGAAGTCTTTGACCAACTTTTTGACCAACATGAACTCCAGCGATAGAGCCTGTGATTAATATTAAAACGAGCATTAAATCGATTGTATGATAAGTAAAGGCATGTGAAATTGTGACAAAACCTGTTACAAAAATAGTCACAAATAAAGATGTACCAGGAACAAGTTTGGTAGGCATGCCAATTAAATATATCATAGCAGGAACCATTAAAAATGCTCCCCCCACACCCATAATTGCTGAAACGAAACCAACAACAACGCCTAATAAGAGTGGTACTAAAGCACTTTCGTATACTTTTGATGTTTTAAATCTCATTCTAAAAGGGAGTCCATGTATCCAATAATGTGTGTGTAATTTTTTCTTTACTAAAATTTTTTTTTTAAAAATATTAAGTTCGGTAAGTCCATCTCTAAGCATGAAACTTCCTATGATAGCTAATACATACATATAAGCTAGTGCGATAACTATATCTATTTTACCTATTCCTTTAAAATAACTAAAAGTTAATATTCCCATAAACGTTCCAACTAAACCACCAATAACTATCAGCCATCCTATTTTGACATCTAATGTTTTTTTAAACCAATGAGTTAAAGCTCCAGAGGAAGATGACGCCAAAATGTTATTTGCCTCGTTTGCTACAGCATAGATTGGAGGTATACCCATAAAAATTAATAATGGTGTCATCAAAAACCCTCCCCCAACACCAAATAATCCTGACAAAAAACCTATTATATAACTTACAAAAAGTATTAAAATTATGCTTATTTGAACTTCAGCTATGGGTAAAAAAACTTCCATAAATATTTATTTAATAAATATTCTTGAAATATAATAAAGTCAATCAATAGTTAATAGATTGTGGCTCCAAATACTTTAACTTCATTATCTTCCATACCAAGTACTAATCTACCTAAAAATTCGCCTGGAATAGTATTGCTAGTTTGCTTGTACAGAATTGTTACATGGAGGTTTCTTCTTAGACAGCCTAAAACTACTTTTTTATCTGATAAACTAGTCAATAGTTTATTGTTTGCCCATTGTTTACCTAATTCTACTTCATTTGCTCCAAATAACATTTGTGAAGAGAAATCTTTTGTAAAACCTCCATAATCTTTTGTATTAGAAGTTTTGATAAGATTATCCCAAATAGGATTAGCTATTTCTATGATTTCTTTGTCAGTTTTTTCAAGAAACTTCATGAAACAAACTTATACCTAGGAAGCCTTCTTTTTTTCTTTTTCATCTACAATATGATAAACAGGAACTTTTTCTAAAGTAAATTTTCCTGTCTTAGGATCGCGTCTAGATACCGTTAAGCAGTGCCAATTTTCATCGTCCAATTTAAGATGATCACCTCTATAATAATAACCTGGCCAACGTGTTTCTTCACGAAACATCGTGTGTTCTGTTACACATTGAGAGGTAAGTGCACGGTGTTTAAGTTCCCATGCTCTCATTAGTTGGTGGTAATCTTCAGCTCCAACATTTTCCAAGTCTTCCTGCAGCCACTCTAGTAATTCTAAACCTCTTTTGAGCATATTACCGTTAGTCATATAATTAGTAGCTATACCACCTACATACTCGTCCATGATTCTTTGAAGTCTTTGAAGTCCTTGTATAGGAGAAATATAACTAGGTGAAACTGTTCCACCAGTTATTTCGTTACGTCCAACAGTATAATTTTCTAAAGGTTTATAAATAATGTTTTTAAAATCTTCGCATTGTTTATCAGATACTTTAATATTTTCTGCCTTTTGATCTTCAATATACTTTACTGCGGCTTTTGCAGCCAAACGGCCTTCAGTAAAAGAGCCTGAAGAAAATTTATGCGCACTTCCACCTACTGTATCCCCTGCTCCAAATAATCCTTCGACGGTCAACATTCTGTTATATCCCCAAAAATATTCTGGTGGGGATAGATCTTCTGGACCACTAACCCAAGCTCCAGAACAGGTAGCATGAGAACCCATAACGTATGGTTCAGACGTTGTTAATTCGGGATTAGTATATTTTGGATCAATATTTTGGGAAGCCCATACAACTGCTTGACCTACTGTCATGCCTAAAAAATTTTCCCATCCAACCGTCTCTAAGTGAGGATCTTGAAATGCTTCCTTTGTAACCATTTGTATTGGTCCTCCACCGGCCATTGTTTCCTGAATAAAAGCGTGATTACGTAAACAAGTTGGAGTTGGATGGTGGTCTATATATTCACCAACCATTTTTTTAGTATGGTCATACCATTTTTTTTCATAATTTTCACCATTTGCATTTTGGGTATAAGTTTTTAAATGTAAAAAATAGGCACCTACCGGTCCGTACCCATCTTTAAATCTACATAAAACAATTCTATTTTCCATTTGAGTCATTTTTGCACCAACTGCAATTGGTAACGCATAAGCTGAGCCATTGCTCCATGGTGCATACCAAGTTCTCCCCATTCCTTCACCTACAGCTCTTGGTTTAAAAATATGAGATGCTCCACCAGCTGCAACAATTACTGTTTTAGCTCGGAATACATAATAATCTCCAGTACGCATATTAAATCCAACAGCACCTCCCACTCTGTTCTCTTTTGTTTCATCCATAAGTAAGTGAGTAATCATAATTCTATTATAGATTTTATCTGCTGATTTTTTTGCTGCTTCGGCAACAATTGGTTTATAACTTTCACCATGAATCATTATTTGCCATTTACCTTCTCTAAGGTAACGGCCAGTTTTTTCATTTTTCATCATGGGTAAACCCCACTCATCAAACATATGAACTGTTGAGTCTACATGGCGTGCCATATCGTAGCCAAGATCTTCTCTGACCATACCCATTAGATCATTACGAGCATAACGTACATGGTCCTCTGGTTGATTTTCATCCCATTGCATGCCCATATAACAATTAATTGCGTATAGTCCTTGAGCTACAGCACCACTTCGATCTATGTTTGCCTTTTCAACACAAATTATTTTTAAATCTCTACCCCAGTGTCTAGCTTCAAAAGCTGCTCCAGTTCCTGCCATACCTCCTCCAACAACAAGTACGTCACAGTCTTCAAAATGTGTTTTTCGTTTTGCCATTAATAATAAACACCTTTTTTAAATGAATCTTTACTGACAGTTGGTAATTCCTTGTTAGTATTTAATCCTTTTGGCTCGTTATATAAAATTTGAGATTTAATTTCACCTTGATTAGGTTTATCCGCATCAGCAAGTTTTGGAATAAATTTTCCCCATGGTTTAGTAGTGATTGGCGAAACGAAATCTTTTACTGTGCCATTTCTAAATTTAATTTTCCAAGAAATAGTACCTTTTTCTTCTTCTCTTCTAACTCTTACACTGTGACCCATAGGAGCAAAATCAGCATATCCTCTAACATCAATTGCATGATTTGGGCAAGCTTTCACGCAAGAATAACATTCCCAACAAAAATTGGGTTCTATATTTTTAGCACGTCTAATTGTTTCATCAATATGCATGATATCTGAAGGACAAATATCAACGCAGTGTCCACATCCATCACAACGGGTCATATATACAAAAGTTGACATCTTAATTTATTCCTTTCTTTTTGTTTATAGCTTTATCATTTATATTAATAGTGCTTTGGTGCCTCACGTTTAATTCCAAGTCCAAACTGTTCAGGTTTATCAGCTGGTGGTGGTAAATTATCTCGTGAACCATCAGCTTCTGCTAAATTTTTTTGAATTGCCGCTCCAGGTTTGTAAAACATATGTGCAAATTTGGACCAATATACTCCACCAAACAATATTAAGTTAGAAATGATATACAAAACTAAAAATACTTTGTCATCCCATCTGTTGCTTAGATTTAGGTATTGTAAATAAGACCAAATTAATCCAAATAGAGATGTTGCAATAAGAGCAAGCACAAATAAGTCTGCTTTAATTATTCTGTACCAAGGTTGTGCTTCTGAATATACATCTACTCTTAAAAAAAACCAAAACCAGCACCCACCTAAAACAGTCATTATAGCACCAACATGCCAAATTATTGGCCACGCTAATGGAGTGATAGAAGATGAAGAAGAATAACAAAAAATCATAATTGCCGAAGATAACCAAAACAAAATTGTTCCATACATTCCAAGCAAATGTGCGATTCTTCTTTTTCCAGCACCCAATTCTGAAGTGGTACCAATATCATAAATAACTGTCTTAGCAATAACAGAAGCTTTTTCTCCAACTCCTAATTGTTTTGTTGCGTTTTGTTTTGCTTTTTTTGCATTTTCAAAAAAATATTTTACATTTTTTTTATGAATTATATCTACTACAGTTCCTAATACTACAAGCGCCACCATAACAATCAAAAAGGTTTGCATAGCTATACTTGGTATAATTTCTGAAAGTAATGAAAAAGGATTGTTAAAAATCATATTATCTCTAAAAATACTATAGACGGTTCTTTATAAGAACCGTCTATATTGTCTCTATATATATAATAATTATTAATTATATTAGATTAATCTAACTATGCCGCTACATTCATCGGAATATTATGTTTAACTGCCATTCCAGTTAAAAAATTCCAAAGGTACTTGGCTGTAGATAAAGCAGACTTCTCTGCTTTAACCTGTTCTGTTCTAGTTAGTTCATCAAGCAATTTTTCACAAGCTACTCTGTGGTATGTATCTGCAGACTTGTGTACTTCAAAAAATTCTAAACCTTCCTTTGAAGAAACTCCATAATGATTTTTTAATCCTCTAATTTTTGTTTCAGCTATTTCTGGTATTTGTCTTTCATAAGTATAAAGTGAAGCCAAACCTTCGGCATAGCTAGCTCTTCCGTTTTTAAAGAAGTTATCAATCATTTCTTCGGTAAATTTTTCTTTAGTTACTGAATCTATTTTTGACTTGTCTGCACCCATTGCTCCTGCAAAATTTTTCCAAAGTTTTGGGTGATCAGCATCTTTGTTTTCTTCATCTTGAAGATTTTCAAGTAAAATTTTTCTTTTTTCAATATCTTCACACAAAGAATGTGTTGCGCTTATATAACGAGGAAATGCTTTTACATGCTGATAATACTGCTCTGCATAATCCTTTATTATTTCTCTATTTAATTTACCTTCATTCCAAGATTTATAGAATGGATGATTTAGCAAATGGTACTGATCTAGTTTTTTGTTAAGTTCTTTTGAAAACATTTTTCCTCCTAAGTTAATAATATTAATACTTACTTTTTTCTTAACTTTTTTCAAGAATGATTAATTGCATTTTTAAAAAAAATTAATCAACTTCAAGTTGCAGCAAGTCTCGGAAGGGGCTTTTCGTCGATAGGTAGGTGAACTAGAGTTGCAAAAAAAGAAAGCGCAATAGATAAATACCAGGCGTAATCAAAAGATCCATATTCATCATAAAAATATCCACCTAGATAAGCACCCAAAAAAGATCCTATTTGATGACTAAAGAAAACTATTCCATATAAAGTTGCTAAATATTTTGTTCCAAAAATTTGGGAAATAACACCATTTGTTGGTGGAATAGTTGCTAACCAAAGAAATCCATAGAGAACTCCAAAACCTATTGCCACATATGTTGATGTGGGTAAAATTAGAAACAAAATTAGCACAATGCCACGCGCAAAATATAAAATACTCAATAATATTTTTTTACTATGCTTTCCTGATAAATAACCAAATGTTAATGTTCCAAAAACATTAAAAAGACCTATCAAAGATAAAATTGCAGCAGCTGTCCATATTTCAAAGCCACGTTCTTGAATATACATGGGTATGTGTGCTGAAACTAAAGTTATATTAAAACCACATACAAAAAAACCAATCGTTAAAAGTATAAATCCTTTATGGTTCAATGCTTCTTTTAGAGCTTCTACAAGTGTTTGATTATCTACTTTACTGTTATCATTTATATTTGTTTCTTTCTTAACTTCACGCAGAAAAATTGCAGCAATTATTCCAAATAAAACAAAGTACAAATATGTATTTAGTGTTTTTTCCCAACCGTACTCAGATAAAGCAAACTTTGTGTATATAGGAGAAAAAAAATAACCTATGGATGCCATGGCTACTACAATTCCTATAGCCATTCCTCTAGTTTTATTAGGGAAGTGTTTTCCAACCGCTCCAATCTGAACACTTATTGCTGTTCCACCTAACCCAATTCCAATTAATAAACCAAGATTAATTTGAAAAAATATTCCTGTATTTGGTCCTGAATAAAGTAAATAAATTCCTAATGCAACAAATCCGGCTGCAATTATTGTAACTTTTGCACTTCCTATTTTATCTGCTAAAGCACCAAAGATTGGCGCGAACATACCCCACATCAACATTTGTAAACCTATCGCTAAGCCAAACTGAGTAACTGTGCATTGTAAGTCTTCAACAAAAAAATCCGTAAATAATCCAAAGACCATACGGAGTCCCATAAATACTGCTACTATTAAACATGCAGAAATAAGTGTAAAAAGAGCTGCATTACTTGGAAAAAATTTTTCTTTTATCATTTTATAAATTTTAATGAATTCTTAATATCATTAATTAAGTCTTTTGGATCTTCAAGCCCTATATGTAAACGAACTAGGTGTTCATTTTTTTCCAATTTAAAATATCGTCTATTTCCTAATTCTACTGGATCAGTATAAACAGCTAAACTTTCAAACCCTCCCCAACTATATCCAATGCCAAAAAGTTCCAATGAATTAACGAATTTATACACTGAATTTCTACTTTTGCTTTTTATTATTATACTCGCAAGTCCTGAAGCTCCTGAATAATATTTTTTCCATAATTTAAATTCTTTTGATGCCGTTTTGTAAGGATATAATATTTTAGATATTTTTTTTTGTTTTTTTAAAAAATTAATTATTTTTTTTGTATTTTCTTGGTGTTTATCCATTCTTATATCTAAAGTTCTTAGTCCTCTTATAATTAAATAAGCATCATCTGGTGATAATCGATAACCTGATACATGGTTGTACCACCACACTTTTTTATAAGCTTTTTTATTAACAGCAACAGTTCCTCCCATTACGTCACTGTGTCCAGAATAATATTTAGTTGCAGATGTTATTGATATATCAAAGCCTAACTTTAAAGGTTTAAAAAAATATGCTGTAGCCCAAGTATTATCAATTGCTGTAAGTATATTTTTACTTTTAGCAAGAGTTACTATTTTTCCTAAATCATTCATTTCAAATGTATTACTACCGGGATTTTCTACATATATAAGTTTAGTTTTTTTTGTAATTTTATTTTTTAAATCCTCAAAGTGATTTGGATTGTACCAAATAGTTCTTATTTTAAATTCTTTTAGTAAATCGTCTGTAAGTTTTTGTGTTGGTCTATATACACCATCTGAGATTACAATTTCATCACCTGGTCTACAAATACTCATTATTGCCAGAGCCACTGCACTAAAACCTGTTGGGGTTAAGAAAACTTGGTAAGCATCTTCTAGTCCTCTAAGTAATTTTTGTAATTGAACAGTTGTTTGTGTTCCTTGTCTACCATAATCCCAGTGCTCAACATCTCTACCATTTTTTATGTCTTTCTGGTGTTTTCTTAATTCTTGCATCGATTTAAATAAAATTGTGGAAGCACGGACTACAGGAGGGTTTACAGATCTAGAAGTATAATCTTTTGCAGCAGTTTTTAAGTATGTTTTAATCGATTTTTTCATAAATACATTTGATAACAATTTAGGAGAATGCTATATCCAAAGAACAAGGTCAATTAATTAAATTTTAAAAGGATTGAAAAATTATATGGGTTATCCAAAAAAACACAGAGGAAGACGTAAAATGGGCTCTAAAAAAAGAAGAGCTCGTAAGCGAAATAAAAGAAAATAAAATATTTAGATAAATGAATTTAAGTAAGTTTATCACGAAAATAAAGAAATATTCTTTTTTCTCCTTTATACTTCCTTTAATAACTATTAATTCTTGTATGCTGCTTTTTAGTATGTTGGGAAGCTATGAAACATATCCTGATTTAGCTAAATACAATTATTATTATCAAGATAAAGAAACTGAATATCCTGTAGATAATTTTTTATTAGTTAGTGACCTAGCTTACGGCGATAACATTAAAAAAATCAAGAGAAATACTATAAATACATTTACAAACTGTCCACGTTATAACTATAAATATAATTTTGTAAATTCTAATAATGAAATTCTTCAATCAATAGAAACTGATAGTTACAAAATTGATGATGGACTTGATTATTATGATAAAGATGGAAATCTAATTAAAACAACTGGTAAACAAGGTGAGTTTAATTACTTAATTGAGTTAAAAAAAAGTAAAATAAAAGCAATTAAAGAAATACCGTCAAGTATAAATAATACCTGTGTAAAAAATAATAAATTTATATATTTCATTTTAAGAAATTTTTCTTTTTTAGAAAATGTATTAATTATTTCTAAACAAAAAAATACATCCGGATTTTCAAAAATATCAAATCCTTATATTTATGGAGAGGTTTCTATAAGTAGAACGGCAAGATTTTTTCCTTCGAACCTAATTTTCAAACCTTTTGTAATTCTAAGTGCTATTTTTTTAATTTTATATTGGAAAAATAATTTAAATGTTTTTGAAAATCTAAAAAAAAGTAGCGTGTTAGAAAGTTATTCAAAGAAGTTTTTTTACTTTGGTTTAACGTCTGCAACTTTTTTAATTTTACATGCACTTTTCTTAGGTATAGATTTAAATTCAGATTGGTTTGATAGATTTAAAAAACTAATATTAATTTTTTTCATTTTTTTTGAAGTATTAGCGCAATTTTTTTTAACAATTAATCTATATAAATTTAAAATTTTTATAAAAGATCATATAAAATATTTAATAATTAATTTAAAAATTATTTTTGTTATATTGATAAGTTTTGTGACTATAATAATTACATTAATGTTATCTTTTGATGCAATAGATGACCAAATAAAACATGTATTAGAATGGAATTATTTTTCTGTTTTATTATTTTATTATCTTTTAAGTAGATTTCTTTGGAGGTAATTTTTCTAAAACCGCAGTTCACACACCCGAAGGTGTATGAACGTAAGTTTTGGTCCGTCGTTGTAGGCGCTACCGCCGAACCCGCCACCCCGCTATGTTAAGCGCTACTTTGCAGGGTTTTCTGCCCTATAAGCTTGAACCTCTCGGTCTTTCCTTATCTGGCCAGTTAAGAGTTGCCTCTTAAGTCATTTTTATTAAAACATATCCCAAAAATTTTTTAAATCACTATTTAGTTGATTGAGATTTCTCTAAAAAGAATATGTTAATTATGTGGATAAATAATTGTTGTCAGCTTTAGTTATCCATCCTCCTCCTAAAACTTTATCCCCAATCTTAGTTTTCGAGTAAAATACGCAAGCTTGCCCTGGTGAAACTCCAATTTCATTTTCTTTTAAGTTAATTTCTCCTAAATTATTTTTTCTATTTATTTTTATTTTTGCTTTTATTAATCGACCTGTAGATCTAACTTTTACAAAAAAATTGTCATAATATTTGTTAACATCAGTTAATAAATTTAAATCCTTTAAATAAATCTTTTTTATTGATAGATCCTTTTTTGTTCCTACAATAATTTCATTTTTCGTAGCATCTATATTGACCACATATAGTGGATCCACGTTAGAAATTTTAATACCTTTACGTTGGCCTATAGTATAATGAATAATTCCTTCATGTGTTCCAATTATTTTACCAGTCGTATCTAAAATATTTCCTTGTCTAAAGGATTTTGATTTATATTTCTTAATTACTGAAGAATAATCTCCATTAGGAACAAAACAAATATCTTGACTGTCAGGCTTTTCAGCTACATTAAGATTTAGTTTAGTAGCAATTTTACGTGTTTCATTTTTTTGTAAATTTCCTAAGGGAAATCTTAGAAAATTTAGTTGGCTTTGAGTAGTAGCAAAAAGAAAATAACTTTGATCTCTATTCAAATCAGCCGCTCTATACATTTCGGCCATACCATTCTTTTGTATTCTGTTAACATAATGACCTGTAACAAGAGCATCCGCTTTTAGCTCTTTTGCATAATAATATAGATCTCTAAATTTTACGGTTTGATTGCATTGAACGCATGGTATAGGCGTTTCGCCTTTTAAATAACTATCTATAAATGAGTCTATAACCTCTTTTTTAAAATTTTTTTGGTAATATAAAATTTTATGTTCAATATTTAACTTTTGAGATACTCTTTTAGCATCTAATATATCTTGGCCTGCACAACATTGCCTCTTTTTATTATTTGAAGGTTTTGTATCATCATAAAGCTTTAAAGTTATACCAGTAACATTATAACCTTCGCTCTTCATTAATCCAGCCACAGTTGAAGAGTCAACACCTCCAGACATAGCAACAACAACTTTAGTATCTTTGGGTGCTTTTGTAAAACCTAGTGAATTAGCTTCTTTTATTAACATATTTATTAAATAATAGGTTTGTTTTATTATATAAAGTGATATTTTTCCATAAATGTTTTTAAATTATATACCTGGTGATTTTGTCAAAAATCCTAATAAGAATGATTGGGGGATCGGCCAAATACAATCAATAATTAACCATAAAGTAACAGTTAATTTTGAAAATGTTGGAAAGAAGGTTA
>CACIPU010000020.1 GCA_902588625.1 uncultured Pelagibacteraceae bacterium
CACTTGATTGATGAAAAAGGGGTAGGTACCAAAACTTGGATTGGATAAAAAAATGTTAGAAATCAAATGCCCTTACTGTGGAAGAAGATCACAAAATGAATTTTCTTACGGCGGTGATGCCAGTATAAAGAGGCCACAATTAGAAAAAGAAATTTCAGATAAAGAATGGGATGAATTTATTTATTTTAGAAAAAACCCAAGAGGAGAACATTCAGAATTTTGGCATCATGTAGCAGGTTGCAGACAATGGTTTAAAGTTTTAAGAAATACAGCTACTCATGAAATATTTAAAACCTCAAAAATAAAAGAGGAGCTTTAATTTTTATGCCTAAAAACTTCAGATTAGAAAAAATTGGTTATATAAACAGAAATAAAAAAATATCATTTAAATTTAATGGTAAAAAGTATTTTGGTTACGAGGGTGATACTTTAGCATCAGCTCTACTCGCTAATGGGATTCATTTAGTTGGACGCAGTTTTAAATATCATAGACCTAGAGGATTTGTGGGGGCTGGAGTAGATGAACCGAATGCCCAAGTACAATTATATTCTGATGCCAAAACAGAACCTAATGCAGTTGCTACAACAGTTGAATTAGTTGAAGGCTTGATCGCCAAAAGTCAAAACTGTTGGCCATCTGTTTCTTTTGATTTTGGAGCCATTAACAATTTCTTGAGTAAATTTTTTCCTGCTGGATTTTATTACAAAACATTTATGTGGCCTAAAAATTTTTGGTATAGAATCTATGAACCTATTATAAGAAAAGCAGCTGGATTAGGCGTTGCTCCTCTAAAACCAGATCCAGACAGATACGAACATAAATTTGAATATTGTGATATTTTAGTAGTTGGTTCAGGTCCCGCAGGATTGTCTAGTGCTTTGTCTGCAGCAAAAAATGGAGCTAAAGTTATTTTAGCAGAAGATAAACCGAGATTTGGCGGCAGTTTACTTATTGACGAAGTTACAATTGGTAATAAATCAGGCAAAGACTGGGTTAAAGAGACTATCGATCAATTAAAAACTATGTCAAACGTAATTGTAAAAAATAGATCACAAGTATTTGGTTATTATGATCATAATATGATGGTGATGCTTGAGAGAACAAAAGATCATATTGAAAAACCTAACAAATTTACTCCTCGTCAACGACTTTGGTATATAAGATCAAAAGAAGTCATAATTTCTACAGGCTCAATAGAAAGACCTTTAGTTTTTGGTAACAACGATAGACCAGGTATTATGTTGGCATCAGCTGCAAATGAATATATGAGAATTTATGGCGTTCTTGTTGGAAAAAAACCAATTATTTTTACTAATAACGATAGCGGATATGCTGTTGCCATAAATTTTAAAAAAAATGGAATTAACCCAATTATTTTAGATATAAGAGAAGAATCTGAAAATCCACTTATCAAAGAAGCTAAAAATTTAAATATTAAAATTAAATTTTCACATGGAGTTGTTAATACACAAGGCTACAAAAAAGTAAATTCAGCAATAGTTGGTAAACTTAATAAAGAAAAATCTGGTTACGAAAATTTAGAAAGTTTAACTTGTGATTGTATATGTGTTTCAGGAAACTGGACACCAACAGTTCATCTAACGTCGCAATCAGGTAATAAATTAAAATTTAATGAAAAAGTAAACGCATTTACTCCAAGTCAGTCAAAACAAAATGAATACACAATAGGAGCGGCAAATGGATCATTAACTTTAAAAAATACTTTAGAAGAAGGTTTCAAAAAAGGTAATGAACTATCAAATAAGATAACCAAAAAAATTTCTAGTACTTCAGTTCCTACATGTAATGAAAAAAAAAGTGGTCAACAAGATAATTTTTGGTGTATGCCATTACCTAAAAATAAAAATTATAAAAGATGTGTAGACTTTCAAAATGATGTTTATGTATCTGATATAGAGCTAGCTGTAAGAGAAGGTTTTAGATCTATCGAACATGTAAAAAGATATACTACACTTGGTATGGCAACAGACCAAGGAAGAACAAGTAATTTAAATGGTTTACAACTTGTTTCGAATATTGAAAAAAAAATAATTCCCGAAGTAGGGCACACAACATTTAGACCTCCATTTTCACCTGTAACAATAGGAGCAATAGTTGGAAGAGAAGTAGGAAAAAATTATCGTCCAACGAGAAAATCTCCAATACATACATGGCATGAAAATAATAATGCAGTTTTTGTTGATGCTGGATTATGGTTGAGGCCTCGTTATTACAAACAAGATAAAGAAACTTTGGCCGAAGCAGCAGTTCGTGAGGCTACTAATGTAAGAAATAATGTAGGAGTCTGTGATGTAACGTCTCTTGGAAAAATAGATATTAAAGGTCCAGATAGTGCAGAATTTTTAAACAGAATTTATACAAATTCTTGGTTGAAACTACCTATAGGTAAAGCAAGATATGGTGTTATGTTGCGTGAAGATGGCATTGTTTTTGATGATGGGACAACTACAAGAATTTCAGAAAATCATTTCCATATGACCACAACAACAGCGCAAGCTGTAAATGTTTTGTCACATTTAGAATATTATTTACAAATAGTTTGGCCAGAACTTAATGTTAATGTATTGTCAACTACCGAACAGTGGGCTGGGGCAGCATTAGCTGGACCAAATTCGCGAAATTTATTAAGTAAACTTTTCCCTGAAGAAGATGTTTCTAATGATGGAATTCCATTTATGGCATTTAAAGAAGCAGATTTATTTGGTGTACCAGCAAGAATTTTTAGAATTTCTTTTTCCGGTGAGTTAGCTTATGAAATTAATGTTGAGTCTGGTTATGGTATTTTTATGTGGGAAAAAATAATTGAATTAGGAAAAGAAATGAATATTGAACCATATGGTACTGAAGCTCTTTCAACTTTAAGAATAGAAATGGGTCATGTTGCTGGATCAGAAATAGATGGAAGAGTTATTGCTTCAGATCTTTCTTTAGATGGAATGTTAAGTAAGAAAAAAGATTTTATTGGAAAAAGATCTCTAAATAGGGAAGCATTTATAAATCCTGAAAGAGAAAAAATTGTTGGAGTGGTACCCGTTGATAAGAAAACAATGATACCAGAAGGCTCTCATTTAGTTGTTGATGCCAATGCCTCTTTGCCAAATCCAAAACTTGGTCATATTTCAGCATCTTGCTGGAGCGTTGAGTATAATAACCCTTTCTCTCTAGCTATCTTGAAGGATGGAAAGAAAAAGATTGGACAAAAACTCTATGCTGTATCTCCTCTTAAAAATAAAAATATCCCTGTAGAAATAGTATCTTCTCACTACGTTGACCCCAAAGGAGAAAGAGTAAGATCATGACGGCTATATCTCCATTGCAATCTATTCATAAAAAAGGTCTTTTTGGCGACCATCATAAAAAAAATGAAGGTGATTTATTGAGTATCTCTGAGATAACAAACTTAAGCATTTTTCAAATTGTTAGATATAAAAATTCAAAAATTCAAACAGACACTATTAAAATCGATGGTTTAGAAATTCCATTGGAAAGTTTAAAAGTATCTTCAAATAAAAATACAAGAATTCTTTGGAGTGCACCAAATACATGGTTAGTATTAACCAAAAACGAAAATTGTATAAAAGATATTGATAAAAATTGTAAAAGTGAGAATTTTTCTGTAACTGATGTTTCACATTCTAGAGCAGTTATACAAATCAAAGGCACGAAAGCAGAAGAAGTAATGAAAAAAGGTTGTCCTATTAATTTTAATGAATTTAAAAGAGATAATTGTGCTGGTTCAGTATTTCATGGAATTAATGTAATTATTGATTGCGTAGCAGATGATGTAAAAACTTTTAATATTCTTACATTAAGAAGTTTTGGTGAGTCATTTTATCACCACATAACGGATGCATCATTAGAACTTGGTTATGTTGGTATCTAATTTAAATTTTAGCCATCTCAAGATGAAGTTTTGTCCCATCGTAAGAATATTTCGCAGCAATACGCTCATTTAGCTCAACTCCCAAACCGGGTTTTGTAGAAGGTATAACATAACCTTTTTCCCATTTAATCGGATCAACAAGAATTTCCGAATAAAAATTTTCCCAGTTTTTTATTCCTTCTAAAATTAAAAAATTAGGAGAGCAAGTAGAAATTTGTATATTGGCTGCACCCACAATAGGTCCACAGTAAAGATGTGGAGCAATTTGCGCATAATGTGTTTCTGCTAATCCTGCTATTTTTTTTGCTTCAAGTATTCCTCCAGCTCTTCCCAGATTCATTTGCAATATACTAGCACCTTTAGATTGAAGAATTTTTGAAAATTCATATTTTGTTGCTAATCTTTCACCTGTAGCGATTGGAATAGTTGTGGAGCTAGCAACTTTTCCCATCTCATCAAAATTTTCTGGTGGCACCGGTTCTTCGAACCACATAGGATCAAATTTTTCTAAGCGTTTAGCTAATCTAATAGCACAAGCTGTATTCATCTGTCCGTGGGTTCCAATTAATAAATCACATTTATTTTTCACAGAATCATGGATTTTTTTTACAAAGATCTCTATCTTTACCAACTCCTCTAATGAAAGTTGCCTCGGATCTAAGGGTGTGTATGCTCCAACCGGGTCAAATTTTATTGCATCAAAACCTTGATCTATATATTCATTAGCTCTTTCAGCTGCTAGGCTTGGGTTAGTATAAACATCAGTTTTATCTGATTTTTTAGGATACAAGTAAGTATAAGAGCGTAATTTTTTGTTTACTTGACCACCTAATAATTCATATATGGGTTTATTTAATTCTTTGCCAATAATATCCCAACAAGCCATCTCAATGCCACTAATTATGCCCATAAGAGAAATATCAGGTCTTTGTGTATAACCGCTTGAATAAATTGTTCTCCACAATTTTTCAATTTTAAAAGGGTCTTTATTTTTAACATATCTTTCAAAAACATCTTCAATCATTTTTGAAACAATTTTAGGATGGAAAGGTACAGAATAAACTTCTCCGTAACCTATTATATCTTTATCGGTAGTCAGTTTTAAAAAAATCCAATATCTTCCACCGAAATGTGGTGGCGGATTTCCAACAACAAAAGTTTTAATTTTTTTTAATTTCATTATTTTTAATATTAATTTCACATGAAATAGTGAAAATTACAATCATAAGTTGTTCTTAGGGTTACATATTTTTATAATTTATGTTTGAATGCTCAAATATAAAATAATAATGAGGTTCAAAAATGAAAACAATTAAAAAACTATTAGTTTCTACAATAGTTGTCTTGGGCTTTACATTTTTAAATGTGAATGCAAATGCAGCTTGTGGAAAGTTAGTAATAGCTGAGCAAAACTGGGCTTCAGCTGAATTAATGGCAAATGTAGACAAGATCATATTAGAAAAAGGATATGGTTGCGAAGTAGAACTTATACCAGGTGCTACTATGCCAACATTTACATCCATGAATGATAAAGGTGAACCAGACATGAACCCAGAACAATGGGCCAATGCTGTTTACACACCTTTAAAAAAAGCTGTGTCAGAGAAAAGATTAATAATTGCTAACAAAGCACCTATCACAGGTCTAGGTGAAGGTTGGTGGATTACTCCTGGAACTCTTAAAAAATATCCAGAAATTAAAGGTATGACTGCAATGGAAATTTTAGAACATCCTGAGTGGTTCCCATCTAAAGAAGATCCTTCAAAAGGAGCTTTTGTTGGTTGCCCTGCAGGTTGGGGTTGCCAGTTAGCTAACGCTAATCTTTTCAGAGCTTTTGAAATGGAGAAAAAAGGATGGGTATTAATCGATCCAGGTTCTGCAGCAGGTTTAGATGGAACAATATCTAAAGCAGCTGACTCTGGAAATCCTTGGTTTGGTTACTATTGGAATCCGACTTCAATGGTTGGAAAATACGGTTTAATTCCAGTAGATTTTGGTGTGAAGTTTGCTGGTAGAGATAACTGGGATAATTGCATAACTTTAGCTGAACAAGATTGTGCAGACCCTAAACCAACTGCATGGACTAAGTCTGAAGTTAATTCAATCGTTACAGCAAAATTTGCTGAAACTGGTGGTAAAGACGCCTTGAGATACGTTAAAAAACGTACTTACCCTGGAGAAGTAATGAACGGAATGCTTGTGTACATGGCTGATAACCAAGCAAAAGGTTCTGACGCGGCAATTGAGTTTTTGAAAAAGCATGAAGATGTCTGGAGTAAATGGGTATCTGGCGGTGCTAAGAAAAAAATCAAAGCTGGTCTTTAAAATATAATTTATTTAACGAGCCTATAACTTTATAGGCTCGTTAATTTTTTAGGAATTAAATGGAATTTTTTACAAAGTTTCCTGTGATGGAGCGTACTTCCTTGATGGAATTAAGGAAAGGAATTGATCATGCGTTTAGAGAATTTTCAAGAGCGTATGGTGATAGTATAGAAACTTTTTTTGATCCATTGCTATTTTTTTTAATAAAATTAGAAAAATTACTCTTAGCTACCCCATGGCCTATCATTATATTAGTACTCGGTGTACTAGCTTGGCTAGGCTCAAGAAGTTGGAAGCTTGTTATTGGAAGCATGGTAGCTTTTATGCTTATTGGTTATTTTGGTATGTGGAAAGATTGCATGGCGACGGTAGCAATAATAACAGTTTGTACAATTATGTGCATTGCAGTTGGAATACCATTAGGTGTATTAATGGCAAGATCTAACAGAGTTGAAAAATCAATGCTTCCCATTTTAGATATGATGCAAACTATTCCAAGTTTTGTATATTTAATTCCAATTTTAATGTTACTGGGTATAGGAAAAATTCCTGGTTTAATAGCAGTTTGTATTTATGCAGTACCACCGATAATCAGGTTAACAAATCTAGGAATCCGTGAAGTAGATAAAGAAACTATAGAAGCAAGTACTGCATTTGGAGCAACTACATTACAAAAATTAAAATCAGTTCAAATACCGCTAGCGCTTCCGACTATTTTTGCGGGCGTAAATCAAACAATTATGATGGCTTTAGCTATGGTAGTTATAGCTTCAATGATTGGTGTAAAAGGTTTAGGCGTACCAATCTTAAGAGCAATATCTAATCAATACCTTGCGCTTGGATTATTTAATGGTTTAGCAATTGTAGCTTTAGCAATTATTTTTGATAGGATTACTCAAAAGTATGGTCAAAGGATGCAAAAACATCGTGGACAAAAAAAATAGCATAATAAAAATTTATTGAACTGTTTTATTTTCCTGAAAATCTAAAAGATTAAAATTAATAATTTCATCAAGCAACTTTATTTTGTTGTCGATTTTTATTGTTTCAATCAATTTTTGTTTTTCCTGAACAGAGAATGGTGAAATCATACTTACCGTACTTGTAAGTTGGTCAAAATTAAGTTTTTCTAATTGAGAATAATCAATTGGATAATTTATCTTTTGAAAATAGATTTTAATTTTATTTAATAAAACTTTTTTTTGGTAATTTATTTTTTGTTCTTTTTCTTGATTTAAATCATTTAAAAACTCAGAATAATCTACCTCAAAGTTTCTATATAGTTTATTTCTTTTTATTTCTTTTTTAATTCTAAATCTAATAATTCCAGAAAGACTAATTATAAACCTTTTATCAGCAGTTTCGTTAAAACTCGTTATCTTACCTAAACAACCTATATTATAAACCTCTGGCAATCCGACGGTTCTAGATTTAGGTTGAACCATACCAAACATTCTCTCTTTTTTCATACTATCGCTTACCAAATCAAGGTATCTATCTTCAAAAATATTTAATGGTAAAATTGTTCTTGGAAAAAAAATTGCATTAGATAAAGGAAAAATTGCAATTTCATTAGGTAAATTATTTTTTTTCATTTTTTAAAAATTTATTTTAATTAATTTTTTTATTATATATAAAATTTATTATTTTTTACATAAATTGTTCATTATTTTTAGACATTCTTTTTCTCTCGTGTGGGTCTAAATATTTTTTTCTTAATCTTAAGTTTTTAGGAGTTACTTCTAAAACCTCATCTTCATTAATATAAGCCATTTTTTCTTCTAAACTCATTTTTCTTGGAGGTGTTAAAACAACATTTTCATCAGTACCTTGTGTTCTCATATTAGTTAATTTTTTACCTTTTAAAAAGTTAACCTCTAAGTCATTATTTCGATTATGTTCTCCACATATCATTCCTTTATAAACTTCAGTATTATGACCAATAAATATTTCTCCTCTTTCTTGTAAATTGAATATTGCAAAAGCTACTGCTGGTCCAGTTTCCATTGAAATCAAAGCACCATTTATTCTTCCTGTAATTCCTGTTTTAAAGGGACCGTAAGAATGGAATGTCCTGTTCATAACTCCTGTACCACGCGTTTGTGTTAAAAATCTTGATTGATATCCTATTAATCCCCTAGAAGGTGCATGAAATATTAAACGCGTTTTTCCACCACCAGCATCTATCATATTAATCATTTCAGCTTTACGTTTATTCATACTATCTATTATTTTTGAAGAAAATTGAGTGTCCAGATCTATTATTACCTCTTCGATAGGTTCGGTTTTTTTCCCGTCTTTATCTTTTTTAAAAATAACACGAGGCCTAGAAACAGTAAGTTCAAATCCTTCTCGTCTCATAGTTTCTACTAAAACTCCTAATTGCAGTTCTCCACGTCCACTAATTTCAAAAGAATCTTTGTTTTTATTTTCTGAAAAATTTATTCCAACATTATTTTCATCTTCAGTAAGCAAACGCTCCCTAATTTGAGTAGATGTTAATTTTGTTCCATCTTTACCAGCTAATGGTGAAGAATTTACACTTATGCTAATAGACATAGTAGGAGGATCAATAGGTGTACTTGGTAGGGGTTTTTCAACATTTAAATCGCAAATAGTATCAGCGACTGTAGCTTTAGTTAATCCAGCGATTATAACAATATCGCCAGCCACAACTTCTTCAACTGGAATTTTTTTAGTTCCTTCAAATCTTAAAAGTTTAGTTAACCTACCAGCGTCAACTTTTTCCCCCTCTAAATTAATTGCTTTTACATTTTGGTTAATACGTGCAGTTCCCTGTCCAACTCTGCCCACTAAACATCTACCTAAAAAACTGTCCGCATATAAAAGCGTAGAAAGCATGGCAAAAGGTTTTTCAATTTCTACCTTTGGAGATGGAACATGCTCTAAAATTAAATCTAACAATGAATATAAATTTTTTTTTGGCTCATCTAATTCTTTTATAGACCACCCATCCCTTCCCGATGCATAAAGTATTGGAAAATCTAATTGATCATCTGTTGCGCCCAAAGCTACAAACAAATCAAATACTTCGTCAATTACTTCTTTAGGTCGTGCATCCTTTCTATCAATTTTATTAATTATAACAATTGGTTTTAAACCTTGTGCTAATGCTTTTTTCATTACAAAACTTGTACCTGGTAGACATCCTTCTGCTGCGTCAGTCAAAAGTATAACTCCGTCAGCCATATCTAGAACTCTTTCTACTTCACTTGCAAAGTCCGAGTGACCAGGAGTATCTATGATATTAATTCTAGTTTCTTTCCACTTAATAGAGGCTGGTTTTGCCAGAATAGTAATTCCTCTTTCTTTTTCCAGATCACCACTATCCATAATTCTTTCTTCAATTTGTTGATTATCGCGCCACAAACCACTTTGTTTCATGATAGAATCAATTAAAGTAGTTTTTCCATGATCTACATGCGCAACTATAGCTATGTTTCTTATATTTTGTGTCATTATCTGCAGTTCTTATAACTTAATTTAAAAAAGAAGAAATGATTAATTTTTCTTGTTTTCTTAAGTTATGATAGGCTTATTTCACTAATGAAAAAAAAGAATAATACAAAAAATCCAATTCAACCAGTTAGTGGTACCAAAGTACCAAGATTTGCAGGCCCGTCTACATTTGCTAGACTTCCTGAAATAAGAGATGTCGAAAACTGCGACATCGCAATAGTTGGGATTCCTTTTGATGCTGGAACTAGCTATAGACCAGGAGCTAGGTTTGGACCACAGAGTATTAGACAAGCGTCAAGACATTTAAGAACAAACTATCATCCAAACTATGATATCGAACCGTTTAAGGTTCAACAAGTTGCAGATGCTGGAGATATAACTTGTAATCCTTTTAATATCAAAGAAGCTATAAAGCAAATAGAAGAGGGAGCTTTAGAACTTTTGAAAAAAGTTCAGGGAATAGTAAGTTTAGGAGGAGACCATACAATTGCGTTCCCATTATTAAGAGCTATTAACAAAATTAATAATGGTCCAGTAGCTTTAGTACATTTTGATGCACATTTGGATACGTGGGATACATATTTTGGTGCTCCATATACTCATGGCACACCCTTTAGAAGAGCAAGAGAAGAAAATTTATTTTTAGATAATGCATCAATGCATGTAGGAATTAGAGGGCCGCTTTATAGCAGAGATGATATTAAAAATGATGAAAGTTTTGGTTTTAAAATTATTCACTGTGATGAATTTCAAACACAAGGGACAGACAAAATAGCAGAAAGAATAAAAAAAAGAGTTGGTAATCATCCTCTATATCTTTCTATAGACATAGATGTTTTAGATCCTGCTTTTGCACCTGGTACGGGTACTCCAGAAATAGCAGGGATGACGACAAGAGAAATGGTTAATGTTATAAGAGGTTTGTCAGGATTAAATCTAATATCTGCTGATGTTGTAGAGGTTTCTCCAGCTTACGATCATGCAGAAGTAACTTCATTAGCTGCTGCAACGATAGTTTATGAATTAACTAATTTATTTGCAAAAATTAAAAGATAGGATATTTTGCTGCTATGTTAGATAAAAAACTTTTTTACATTAATGGAAAATGGGTTTCTTCAATAGAACCAAAAAGCATAAAGGTAATTGATCCTTCAAATGAAGAACCTTGCGCAGAAATTTCTCTTGGAGGAAAAAAAAGATGTAGATAACGCGGTTAGTGCTGCAAAAAAAGCTTTTGAGAGTTGGGCTTTCACAAGCAAAGATGAAAGATTAGAGTTATTAGAAAAATTATACGTTATTTATAAAAAAAGATGGGCTGAAATGGCAAAACTTATCTCTCTTGAAATGGGTGCCCCAATGAAATTTTCAACAGAAATGCAAGCTGCAACAGGAGCTAGTCATATAAAATCTTTTAAAAACATACTAAAAGATTTCAAATTTGAAAAAGATTTAGGAGATGAAAAAAATAATCAGAAACTATTATATGAACCTAAAGGTGTTTGTGCTTTAATTACACCTTGGAACTGGCCTATTAACCAAGTTAATTTAAAAGTAATTCCTGCATTAGCGTCAGGATGTACGGTAGTTTTAAAACCTTCAGAAGTTGCCCCTCTATCATCTATGTTACTTGCTGAAATGATTGATGAAGCAAAGTTTCCTGCAGGAGTTTTTAATTTGGTAAATGGAGATGGAGCTGTTACTGGAGACGCTTTAACAAGCCATCCTGATATTAATATGATTTCTTTTACAGGGTCAACAAGAGCTGGAGCCTTAATCTCGCAAAATGCAGCAAAAGATTTTAAACGAATAAGTTTAGAATTAGGGGGCAAAGGTGCAAATATAATTTTTAAAGATGCTGATTCAGAAGCAATAGCAAGAGGCGTTCTAAGATGCTTTAGAAACTCAGGACAATCCTGTAATGCCCCTACGAGAATGCTTGTTGAAAAATCAATTTATAACGAAACTGTAGAAAAAGTAAAAGAACTTGCAAATAATACTAAAGTAGACTCCCCACAAAAAGATGGTGATCACATTGGTCCAGTTGTTTCGGAAGTGCAATTTAAAAAAATTCAAACTTTAATTCAAAAAGGAATAGACGAAGGTGCAAAATTAGTGGCAGGTGGAGTTGGCAAACCTAAAGGATTAGAAAAGGGTTACTACGTAAAACCAACTGTCTTTGCAGATGTAAATAACCAAATGGAGATTGCAAGAACTGAAATTTTTGGTCCTGTGTTATCTATTATTCCTTTTGAAAATGAAGAAGAAGCTATTTCGATAGCAAATGATACCCCATATGGTTTGACAAACTATATTCAAACTCAAGATAAAGAAAAAGTTCAAAGAGTTGCAAGAAAACTTAGATCTGGAATGGTTGATGTTAATGGCGTTGGTATAGCTGTAGCTTCTCCATTTGGAGGCTATAAGCATTCTGGTATTGGAAGAGAAGCTGGAACCGAAGGTCTTATAGAGTTTTTAGAAGTTAAAACAGTTGGTGGTTGGAACTAAACTAATTTTATTTTCTATTTTTTATAATTTTGTCCCAAGCTAATTCATATAAAATATAAATAAAAACACTCACGAACAATACTACTATGCTAAAAGTTAACGATCTTACCCAACTATCAAACCATATATAAGATAGTATAGAAATCCATAAAAAACCTATAATTTGCCAAATAATTGCTTTGTAAAATAAATCTTTCTTATTCATAAAAATTCCTTTTTAGTTTTTAAATAACGTATAAAAAATAAAAAGATTTTTTATTGATCGGTACTATAAATAGCTTTAACGAAGAGAGAGCAATTCCAATTATTATGGAAGTTAAATATCATTGCTAAAATTAGAATTGATTTATTGCTCATGTTTTGATTTTTTTTATTCTACTTTTTACACCATACTCTTCTTTTTCATTAAAGTCTTTACTATTTAACTTAAACAGTTCTTTAATTCTAAGACCATTAGTATCTATAGTAGGTGAACCATTTTTTATCATTCCTTGATGTCTAGCATAAACTGCTTTCTTTTTATTAACCTGGTGAGGCTGAAAATCATT
>CACIPU010000021.1 GCA_902588625.1 uncultured Pelagibacteraceae bacterium
TGGAGATTTAACAACAGTCGCAGATTTTCTTCCTGCTGGTGGAGATAGCGCACAATTTACTTATTCAACAACAACGACAGACAGCGATCCTGGTTCTGGATATATAAGATTTAACAACGCAACGCTTTCATCAGCTACGATTGCTTATGTAGATGACCTTGAAGCGAATGGAACTGATGTATCTGCATGGGTTCAATCCTTTGACGATGTAACAGGCAATGCGACTAACAGAGGAAGAATAAGAGTATCTAAAGCAAACACATTAGATACTTGGCACGTTTGGAAAATTTCAGGAGCTGTTACAGATGCTTCTGGTTATACCAAATTAGCTTTAACATATATTGATGGTGCTGGAACTTTAGCAGCCGATGACAAAGTATTTTTATCTTTTACAGCAAGTGGCGAAGATGGAGCTATTCCTGGTTACTATTATAAATTTGATACAGGAACTTCAGACGCAGATCCTGGAGCTGGAGAAATAGCTTTTAATAATGGAACGTATGCTTCAGCAACTGCAATCTATATTGATGACGCTGATGCAAACGGAGTTACAACATCTACGGATGTTTTAACTTGGGATGACAGTACATCAACTATCAAAGGATATTTACACATTGTAGATATTAATGATAGCACGACATACGCAAGATTTTCAATCACAGGATCATCAACGGATGCTTCTGGTTATAACAAATTGGCGGTTACACATTTAGCTTCCAACAATACATTTTCAGCAGCAGATGAATTATCTGTTCACTTTACTCGCCAAGGCGATAAAGGAGATACTGGATCAACTGGTTCAACTGGAAGTACAGGTTCAACTGGCTCAACAGGAGCAAGTGGAACCAACTCTCAACTTTCAATGACTTGGGAAAGCACAACAAGTGATGCTGATCCAGGCGCAGGAAAGATAGCTTTTAATCATGCAACAATAGCATCTGTAAGTATTTTATATGTGGATGACGCAGACGATGCTTCAGCAGATATTACATCCTACGTTCAATCTTGGGATGATGTATCAAATACAGCGGCTAGAGGAATTGTAACTATTACTAAAGAAGGAACAGCATCTACTTACGCTGTCTTTAAAGTTTCTGGTGCTGTAACGGATGCTTCTGGTTATACAAAAGTACCTGTTACTCACGTTGTGAGTTCTGGTTCTTTTTCAGATAACGATGGCGTTGGAGTTCACTTTACACCTTCTGGAGCTGATGGAGCTGGAACAAGTCTTTCAGGATCAACTAATAATACCGTTGCAACAGTTACAGGAGCTAATGCTCTTATTGGAGAAGCAAACTTAACTTTTGATGGCACAAATTTACTTATTGGTAGTACAGGAAAATTATATCTTAACGATGCAGGCGGAGAACATATAAGTGGTAATGGTTCTGTATTAAGTGTTGCTGGTGGAAGTGAAATTGATTTAACAGCCACAGCGATTGATATTAATGGAACTTGTGATGTTAGCGGACTATCTACTTTTGGTGCTGCTGCTAATGTAACTCAACAAGCCATAACTTCATCATCAAATGCAGTTGCTTGGGATGCTTCCGCTAAACCGAATGCTTATCATATCACAACTGAAAACACGACTTTCTCTGCACCAAGTAATGCAGTCGAAGGTGCGTTTATTTGTTTAGAAATTAATTACAATGGTAGTCACACGATTGGGTGGAACACCGTATTCGAATTTGCAGCATCAACAGAACCAACTGAAACAGCAACAGATGCAAAAACTGACATTCACGTTTTCAGATACAACGGAGCAGTATGGCAAGAAGTTGGAAGAACAATGAATTTAAGTGAAAGTTAATAGGAGATAATATGTGGGGAATAGTAGAAGATAATACAATTACAAAACTTATAAATAATCCAAAAGGTATGGTTATTGGCGATGTTCGTTATTCAAAAAAAATATTTGAATTATGGAGTAAAGCAGAACTAGAAGCTAAAGGTATTTATGAAGTAGAATATGACAACACCAATAAAAAAGATGAGCAATGGTATATTAATACCAATCAATCATTTGCTTTTGCAGGTGGAAAAATTACAGCAAGTTATGGTTCAGCTACTGCTAAAGCTCATGCTGATACTTTATGGACAGCACAAGATGAAATAGATGGAAAAGGTACTGAAGGTGAAGTTGCTACTAGAGGATTAAAATATAATTTAATTCAAACAATTAAAAAACAAGCTGCTGGAGAATTACAAAATACTGATTGGTATGTTGTTAGAAAAGCAGACGCAGGTACAGCAGTACCTTCTGCTATTACAACACACAGAGCAGCAGTTAGAACAAAAGCTGATGAAATGGAAACTGCAATTACAAATGCTGCAGATACACCAGCTTTAGAAACTTTATATACTTACACAAAACAAGAAGATGGTTCAGTTACAAGACCATTAGGTGAACTACCAACATTGGAGAGTTAATGCCTTTACCAACAATACTATCAGGAAACGTAGCATCAGCGTTAGGAGGAGGATATGAAGTAGCCAATTCCTGTCGGTGGGATAAAGCAGGTAGTCCAGAAATGGAAAAAACATTATCTGATGGAGATAGGCAAAAATGGACTATTTCTTGGTGGATGAAAATTAATCCACCATCAGGTGTAGATTATAATATTTTTAAAATTTGGACTGATTCAACTACTAAGTTAAATTGTAGATTAGTAGATGGTGGTCAATTTTCAATTAATGGTGAAATTAGCGATGCTGTAGGTTTTAGTTTAATAACTAATGCAAAATACCGAGATCCAAATGGCTGGTATAATTTCATTTTTGCGGTTGATACAACACAAGGAACAGCGGCAAATCGAATGAAACTTTATGTTAATGGTTCACAAGTTACATCTTTTGCAACAGAAACATATCCAGCCGAAAATTATAATTGTGGAATTAATGTAGCAAGTGATGAATTTTATTGGGGTGTAGCACAAAACTCTACAAACTTTTTTGATGGTTATTTTGCTGAAGTGGTTTTTATTGATGGATTACAATTAACACCAACTTCATTCGGTACATTTGACGATGACAGTCCAACAATATGGAAGCCGAAAGATGTTTCAGGATTAACATATTCTGGAAATTCTTTTTATTTAGACTTTGAAGATAGCAGTAATCTAGGCAATGATGTTAATGGTGGCACAGATCTAGGAGAAACTAATTTAGACGCAACAGATCAAGCAACTGATACACCAACAAATAATTTTTGTACTTTAAATCCTCTTTTTAAATCAGGTGCATTTACTTCAAGCACAGGTGCAGTTGTACTTTCGCAAGGAAATTGTCATTTAGCTGAAGCTACACACGCAGTTACCTGTGGAACAATGGCAGTTACAAGAGGTAAATATTATTGGGAAATTAAACTCAATGGAGATGATTATGCGTTTGGAGTTTTAGGAACTACTCCTGGTGGAAACGCAGCACATTCTTATAATGACAATACAGCTTATGGAATATATGTGCATCATTCTGGTGGAAATACTATAACTGCTGGTAGCTGGTCTGGTTCATCAATTTATACTGGAACTGCAATTTATATGATTGCTATTGATGTTGATAATAACAAATTATGGTGCGGTAAAGATGGAAGCTGGACAGGTGATCCAGCTGCAGGTTCAGGAAATAGTGTTACTTTAGGAACTCATGAGTATGCTCCTTGGGTTCATTCTGCTGGAACTGCTGGAACTAATACTGCTGATGTTAATTTTGGTGGTTGTCCAGCATTTACAATTTCATCAGGAAATGCAGATGCTAACGGATATGGCAATTTTGAATACGCAGTACCAAGTGGATTTTATAGTTTATGTACTAAAAACTTAGCGGAGTATGGATAATGGCTTATACAACAATAGATAATCCTGAACTTTACATGCAAGTAAAATTATGGACAGGCACAGGAAGCACTAATGCTCTTACTTTTGATGGGTCTGAAGATATGCAACCAGATTTGGTCTGGATTAAATTGAGAAGTGGAGCTGCTGACTACGGACATAGAATATTTGATAGTGTTAGAGGTGTACACAAAACACTTAATTCTGCTGCTGCTTCCACAGAAGGAACTGAAACTAACAGTTTAACAGTATTTGGTTCTGATGGATTTACTGTTGTTGACGCTGATGAAGTAAATCAATCTGGTGGTTCTCATACTTATGTTGCTTGGTGTTGGAAAGCTAATGGCTCAGGTTCAGCTAATACTGCTGGTTCTATTAACACTACAAAAACTTCAGCTAATACTACAAGTGGAATTTCAATAAATACATTTTCTGGAACAGGCAGTAATGCTACAATTGGGCATGGACTTGGAGTTGCTCCAACAGTTATACTTTGTAAAAATATGGCTAGTGGTAGTGATAATTGGAATTGGAATAATTTTAGCATATCTTCATTAGGAAATACTGGAAGAATTTATTTTAATGAAGCTGATGGAAATAGTGCTGCCGCAGCCGCATGGAACTCAACAGCACCTACAAGTACATTAGTAAGTCTTGGAAGTAATGGTGAAAATAATGGTACTACCATGATTTTATATGCCTTTGCACCAATTCAAGGCTTTAGTAAATTTGGATCATACGTAGGAAATGGAAATGCCGATGGCACGTTTGTCTATACAGGATTTAGACCAGCTTGGGTTATGTACAAACGTATTGATGGATCTGGATCGTGGTATATTCACGATACAAAAAGAAATACTCATAATCCAGCTAACTCACAATTAATTGCACAAGAACCTGATGCAGAAGCAACAGGATCATCTTATGATATGGATATTTTAAGTAATGGTTTTAAAATGCGTAATACAGGTGGAGAAAGAAATGGATCAGGTAATGTAATATCTTATATGGCATTTGCAGAAGCACCATTCGTAAATTCAAAAGGAGTTCCTTGTAACGCAAGGTAATTAATTAAATTTTTAGGAGAACAATTATGAAATATTTTATTCAGGAATGGATATTGTTATTCAAAGATATTGGAAAAAGTTTAGGTAATCTTTGGAGAAAATATTGTCCAATGTGTGTTTGTAAACATGGCAAAGAAAAAAAATAAACCGCTTATAGGTATTACAGCTCAAGGAATAGGATTTCGTTTATCTTCACATGAAAAGCTTTGTGCTGAAAGAATGAAACAATTATTAAGTTCTATTAGTGAGCTTAACAAAAAGGTTTCAAAACTTACAGAAGATGTCAGTAAAGGAAAAGGCATGGTTTCTGTATTAGTATTTTTAGGAACTATAGCTGCTGCTATAATAGGTTTTCTTAATATTAAGTGAAATATTACAACAAAGGTATTGCTGCTCATTTAATAGCAATGCTTGAGTTGTTAGACGATGATCATCTTATCTTTAGTAATACTCAAGGAATTGGACCAATAGACATCGTAACCGTTAATATTAAAACAGGTAAAGTAGATTTCTACGATGCCAAATCCGATAGAGAAAGTCGGCATAAAAAAAGGTCATTTACTGAAATTCAAAAACGACTAGGAGTAAAACACATCTATATAAACCTAAGAAAGAAAACTTTTAGGTTAAAAGAGTTTAAAAAATAATATGCAACTATCAAAGAATTTTAGTTTAGCAGAACTGACTAAAAGCCAGACTGCTGAACGTATGGGGTTAGACAATAATCCTAGTGAAGGTGAAGTAGAGAATTTAAGGCTGCTTTGCGAAAGAGTATTACAGCCAGTACGTGATCATTTTAATAAAGTAGTTACTATTTCATCTGGTTATCGTAGTGATATTTTATCAAGAAAAATTGGCAGCTCAAGTAAATCACAACATTGCTTAGGAATGGCAGCAGATTTTGAAATCTTTGGTGTTCCAAATAATGAAGTATCAGATTGGATTAAAGAGAACTTAATGTTTGACCAGCTTATATTAGAATTTTGGAAACCTGGAGAACCTAATAGTGGATGGTGTCATTGCAGTTACAATCCAGAAATAAATGCAAACAGAAAAGAATATTTAATGGCAATTAAAAATTCAGAAAGTTTAAAAACTGAATACAAACCAATTACAGGTTTATCAACAGACAGGTACGCAAAATAATATGTGGTTCGGATTAGCAAAAATGGCTCTTCAAACAGGAGCAAAAGTTTATTCAAATAAACAAAAACAAAAAGAAGCTATGTCAGCAGCAGCTTTATTAACTGCAGAAAAAATGGCAAGAGGCGAAACGGAATATCAAGGTAAATTATTAGATGCTAGACAGAATGATTATAAAGATGAATTTGTTTTAGTTATTTTATCAGCTCCAATCATTGTACTTGCTTATGCGGTTTTTTCAGATGATCCAGCAATGATGCAGAAGATTGAACTCTTCTTTCATCATTTTGGTAATCTTCCAGTATGGTTTCAAACTTTATGGATAACTGTAGTAGCAAGTATTTTTGGAATTAAAGGTACACAGATATTTCGTAATGGTAAAAAGTAATGGCTAAGAAGAAGCCTGTATTTGGTGCTTCTAATTACGTTAAAAAAAAACCAAGAAAAAGACCAGGCAGACACGCCAAGTCTTACTCAAAAAGAATACCAAACAAATCAAAAAATAGAGGACAAGGATAAGTGAAAGATTATTTAATATGGATCTTACCAATTTTTGTAATTGTCTTGCTAGGAATATATGGATGTGAAAACACCAGGCAATCTATTGGAGTAACAACAAATCCGTTTAGTACAAAAATGGAAGAAAAAACAAAGCTTCAATGGAAGATTACTTTTGGAAAAATAAGACCTAAAGAAGATACAGACGAAGATTAAAACTTATGATGAATATAATAATAGCATTAGTCTTAATGCAAAACGTGAATACGATTGAACTTAAAAACAATCCTTCCGTAGATAAGCTAGATAAAACTATTAAAGTCATACGACTTGTTAATGGTATTAAGTAATGAAGTTATCTCAAGACACGCCAGTAAGTATGCCAATCAAGAATATGCTGGGAATTATAGCAGGAATAATTGCAGGTGTAATTGGTTATACAGAACTGACTGGTAGATTAACTTCCTTAGAAACATCAAGAGAATTATTTCAGGCAGATCTATTAAAAAAATCAGAGCAACTTCCTACTGACCAAGAACAATTTATGTTGGTTGAAGATTTATACAAAACTGTAGAAAAGTTAGAAAAAACGCAAGAACAAAATATGACAAATAAAGTAAATATTGAATTTCTAAATAAGCAATTAGAAAAGGCTCTTACTGATATAGAAAAATTAAAAGATGCTGTTAGAAAAAATGGAGGAGCGCATTAAATGGTAGAAACAGTAATAGCCTTATGTATGTTTTATCAAGGTGGAATTATAGAGCATACTTATAAAAAATCGATGAGCGATTGTTTGGCTAGTCGCAGACTAGCTCTTCGTGAGGTTAATCCTGAAAACGTAAAATTTCAATGCGGTAAAGTTAAAGCAGAAACCGAAATTTACATGGGTTCAAAAAAGATACTTAGAATTATTGAAGATAAATACTAATGGAGGATATTAATTATGATGAATAATATATCAAAAAAATGGAATGCTTGGAGTACAAATAAAAAAATAGCTGTAGTAGCTATTGCTTCTGCTGTTGTTATTCTTTTGCTAATCTAATGGATAACAAAATTATAGCTGCTGCGCTTGCCTGTATCATAGCTCTTTCTGGTTGGTCTTTAACTACAACAGTTGGATTAAAAACTGATGTTGCTTTGTTAAAACAACAAGTAGAAGAAATCGAAAAAAAGGTTTCAAAATTTAAGCCTAAAAAAAAGAAGAAAAAAATTAAATAAAAACAGCAAAATTTTTATGAAGAAAAAGACGATCTATTCGCATAAATGCGATTGGTGTAATCGAGAGCTAATATTGAATGGTTCAGATAGCGATAGCTATGTAGTAACTGCTGAATATAAATATTTCTGTTTTATTCAAACTCGAGGTAAGCCTGCTGAAAGAGATTGTATGGCTGATTATTTAAACGATATTAATGAAAAAATTATTAAAGAAGCAAAAGATTTGGAAATTAAAAAGCGACAAAAAGAAGAACAAGAGAAGCTTGAGAAAGAGAAAAGAAACTTAGAAAGAACTAGAGTTCTTCCAAAATTAGAAGCTTTAAAGAAAGAATTTAAAGATCGAGAATTTCAAAGACGTTTATCAAAACATCCTTCCTAACCTATCCTTCCTATAACGGTAAAGAATAAATAATAACACCAAGTAAAAAAGCACAAACGATTAATCGAGCTGCAAAGTTTAATACTTTTGCATTATTTTCCATATATTGCGTCTTAGTGATTTGTTTTTTTTTCTTCATTTTTACGATTATATTATCCTATTGTGATGAATTTTGATTCAAAAACGTGATGAATTTACTATATAAGATTTTATTTTTTTATTGTATAAGTAACTAAATGTTGATTTGTTTTTGTGGTTTTAAAATTAAATTCATCAAAAATTCATCAGAGTTGCTTTTAGGAATAAAAAATAGTAAATAAACATTGTTATTCCTCGGTAGCTCAGTTGGTAGAGCAGTTGACTGTTAATCAATTGGTCGCAGGTTCGAGTCCTGCCCGAGGAGCCAACTGTTAACCAGTTTTTCTCTCTAAATTTCTTGTATTCTTTAAAACTTGAAATATCTTGTCTTTTTGTAAATCACTAAGATTCAAAAAAAGTTTTGTTAAGAAGGAATAATTAAGATCTTCTATTTTTTCTTCATTTTTTTCTTGTGAATTTTGTTGATACAAAGGAAAATCTTCAAAAAAGAATACTACAGGTACTTTTAAAAAATTAGCAAGCTGCATTAATCTTAATGAACTAATTCCATTAGTTCCTTTTTCGTATTTTTGTATTTGTTGAAATGTTACGTTTATTGCTTGTGCTACTTTTGTTTGTGTTAATCCTAAAGAAAGTCTTCTCATTCTTAGTTTAGAACCTAAGTGTCTATTAAAATTGGTTTCCATTCACCCCCCTTTTTATGAAATAGAATTTTATTATATAGAAATACAACATTAAATTACGATCCATTGCAACAACAAAATATATATAATTTAAGAAAATTTAATCTAAAATTGCCCATTTTTGACTGATATAAATAAGAAAATAATGGTTAAAAATAGAAAAAAAACTTGACAAGATTTATGTTTTTTTTCATTGCAGTTTATAATTATTCTATTTCGACCAGTTTATATTCCCAATAACCTTTTTTATTAAAAGATGCTTTCACCCAATTTAACGTTTGTTCATCATACCAAATATCTGTATTTAACTTTTTATCTTTTGATAAGCTTTCATCTGAAGAAGAAAAATTAAAATGTAAAGTTTCATAATTAGTTCCATTGATATTAAGTGTTTCTTTACCTAAAAAAGATACTTTTTGCTTAATAATTCTTCCTGAAACTGCACTGATTTGAGCTTCGGCATCAATTAAACTATGATTCCACCATGTACCAAGTAGATAATTTTCGGGTACTTTACCTTTGAATGATGAGCCATCAATAATTAAACTATCTTTATCTAATTTAAGATTAACATACTTCTCTTTTCCATTTTGATTTGTTTTAGAATTAAATTTTACTAATTTTCCATTCTTAAAATATTCTGTACCTTTAACATGATATTTATACAACACTACCCCAAACTTTTTAATTTCAAAAGCAATCTCGCTTTCGACTGAAAGATCATTATCTGACTTTTTAAAGGTAAATATATGTTTCCCAATGTTTTTATTGTTTCTATAAATATCAAATTCTATTTTTTTAATATTTTCGTAGTGCTGAACATGGGAGAAAGTAGGATTACAAAAAGCAAAAAAGAATATTATTAATATTTTAAATATTTTAAACATTTATATTTAATTACTATAATATTTGACTTAAAAAAAGTTTAGTTCTATCGCTCTTCGGATTAGCAAAAAATTCCTTCGTGGCTGCCTTTTCTACTATCATGCCTTCATCCATAAAAATTACTTCATCAGCAACTTCCTTAGCAAATCCCATTTCATGAGTAACAACGATCATAGTCATTCCACCTTTTGCTAAATTAACCATTGCATCTAAAACCTCTTTAATCATCTCGGGATCTAATGCTGATGTTGGTTCATCGAAAAGCATGATTTTTGGTTTCATACATAAAGCTCTTGCTATTGCACATCTTTGCTGTTGTCCGCCAGAGAGCTGACCAGGAAACTTTTGAGATTGATCCGCAATCTGAACTTGCTCTAACTGTTTCATTGCCAAATCTTCTGCTTCTTTTTTGGGCATTTTTTTGACCCATATAGGAGCTAAAGTACAATTATCTAATATTGAAAGATGTGGAAATAAATTAAATTGTTGAAAAACCATTCCAACTTCTGCTCTAATTTTTTCAATATTTTTTGTATCTTCTGTGAGTTGATTACCATCTACAATTATACTACCTTTTTGATGTTCTTCTAATCTATTAATACATCTTATTAATGTAGATTTTCCTGAACCTGATGGTCCACAAACTACAATTTTTTGTTTTGCTTGAACTTCTAAATTTACATCTTTTAAAACTTGAAAATCGCCAAACCATTTATTTACGTTTTTCATTTCTATAATTTTATCTGACATAAATTTTATCTCTCAGTTTTGTATTTTAACTCTAAATTGTAGCTATATTTACTCATAGAATAACAAATAATCCAGAAAATTATAGCAGCAAATACATAGCCCTCCATTGCAAAACCTAGCCAATCTGGATTTGTTTTTGCCAATCCCAACATTCCAGCTAACTCTAATAAGCCAACAACAAAAATTAACGGTGTATCTTTAACCAAAGCTAAAAATGTATTTGCTATACCTGGAATAACTAATTTTAGTGCTTGGGGTAAAATTACAAAAATATGCATCTTCCAATAACCCATTCCTAAGGATTTAGCTGCATCATATTGACCTCGTGGTAACGCTTGCAAACCTCCCCTAATAACTTCAGCAACATATGCTGCCTCAAACAAAGATATAGCTATAATTACTCTAACTAATTTATCCATAAAAAAATCTTCAGGTAAAAACATGGGAAACATTACAGATGACATAAATAATACAGTTATTAAAGGAACGCCTCGCCAAAATTCAATAAATCCTATTGAAATATATCTAATAGTTGGTAAATCAGATCTTCTTCCTAGAGCAAGTATCATTCCCACTGGGAAACAAAATATTAAGCAAAAAAATGAAACAATAAAAGTAAGTGATAAACCTCCCCACGCTCCTGTCTCAACCCACTCTAAACCAAAAGATCCACCAGAAATTAAATAATAAATTAAAATATATGCAATTATTGGATATATAATTACATAATATAATGTTAAATATTTTTTTAGTTTTTCACCAGCAAAATAGCCTACAAAAGCTAATGCAACTAAAAAGATGAAAGCTACATTGATTCTCCATTGTTCAGGATTTGGATACATTCCATACATAAATCTTCTAAACCAAATTTTAATATAGGTCCAGCAAGCACCACTGCCACTACAAGCTTCTTTTGAGTCTCCAGCAATATTTGCATCTAAAATAAACCAACTCATAACTGGTGGTATTGATTTTATGATTATAAAGAAAATTATTAACGTCAATACTGCATTAAAAGTACTAGTATTTATATTTTTATTTAATAAATCTAAATTTTTAATTCCTGAAAATTCTATTCTAATAAGATGCAGTCCTATAACCCCTAAAATTAAAGGAAATAAAAAACTAGCAAAATTTGGTAAAAAGAATGTAATATTTATTTTAAAAAAAGAATTTATAAATACGTCAAGTATAGAAATAGATAGCAAAAATAAACCAGAATACAAATATGTATTTAGGTTTTGTTTGTCAGGTTTAAAAAAATTGATTTTGCTCATTATTTATTTTTCCTTAATTGCTATCTTTTTGTTATACCAATTCATTAAAACTGAAATAGCTAAACTGATAGATAAGTATGTGAACATTGTGATAGATACAATTTCTATTGCTCTGCCCGTTTGCATCATAGCTGTTCCAGCAAATACTAAAACTAAGTCTGGATAGGCTATTGCAGCTGCCAATGAGGAGTTTTTAGTCAAATTTAAGTATTGGTTTGTTGT
>CACIPU010000022.1 GCA_902588625.1 uncultured Pelagibacteraceae bacterium
TCCCAATTTACATAAGTATCTTTTTTATAAACAAGTTTTTTTTTAAATAATTCGATAAAAAATTCCTGTTGATGCTTATAATAGTCAGGTTCACAAGTAGATATTTCTCGATCCCAATCTAAAGCTAAACCTAAAAGCTTTAGTTGTTTTTTCATAGTCTCAATATTTTTTTTAGTCCATTCTTTTGGGTGAAGTTTATTTTCTCTTGCAGCATTTTCAGCGGGCAAACCAAATGAATCCCAACCCATTGGATGCAAAACATTATAACCTAAGAGTTTTTTATATCGGGCTAAAGCATCTCCAATAGTATAATTTCTTACATGACCCATATGAATTTTGCCAGATGGATATGGGAACATTTCTAAGCAGTAAAATTTTTTTTTATTTTTGTCTAAAGTAGCAGTATCAGTTTTTTTTGAAGACCAAATATTTTGCCATTTTTCTTCAACATCTTTTATATTGTATCTTTCCATAATAGCTATTTAAAATCTCGTAGGATACTAACTATTTTAACTCTGATCTCTTAAATTTTTTCTTCGTTTTACTGTATTCTTTTTCAAAAAGAATAGCTTTCTTTAAAATAGCTACTTGTAATTCTTGCTCTATAGTCGATGAAATTTTTGTGATTTTACAATTTTGATCTAACGTACATCTTTTTTTGTGAACGATAATTCTAATCCCGTCTGACCTTATTTCATTCGTTAAAAATCTAACTGTAATTTTAATTGATTCATCTAATGATGTTCCTTCGTTGTACCAATCTGTTGTTATGATTCCTCCAGAATAGTCAACATTTGCAAGAGGCAAAAAATCAAGAATTTCTAATGTTGCTCTCCACATTGGGTTTGAGCTAGCGAACTGGTAACTTGTTCCTCCGCTTCCACCTTTCATCATTTTACCGATTGACATTCCTTTTCCTTCTTCTAAATTTTTCTTAACTCTTTCCCCTGAATTAGGAGATACTTTTCGTGCATCGGAAGGTGCATAAATTCCGCATGAACTTAAAAAGCTTAAAATAATTAAAACGCTAAACGGAAACGCAATTTTTTTTATGATTTTATTTAATAATCTCATTATATGTATATTTATTACATTAATTTTCATTTGAAAATGACTATAAAAATAGAAAAAGCTAGCAAATAAGCCATTTTTTATCTTGAAAATATTTGTTGTATAAATGCAACATTAATTAAAAATATTGATATTTAAAGGTTAATTTAATTTATTTCGATATTTATAGTGATATTTTGTCATCATTCATATGAACAATAAATTAACAAAGGAGTTAATAATGAATAAATTAAGCAAACTAGGAGTATCTGCATTGTGTGGATCTCTAGCTGCAGTGTCTGCTGCTAACGCAGGAGACTTGACAGCCACTGGTGGTGCGCATCTTACGTATTTATCGCAAGAAGCAGCAACTACTGGTAACCCTATTGGTATGGCATCTGCCGTATCTTTTATAGGTGAAGGTGAGTTAGATAATGGTTGGAATGTGAAATTGACAATCGTAGGAAATGATGCGGGTGCATATTCAGCTTCTAACATTAACATCACTCTTCCTGGCATGGGTAGCGTTGTAATTAACCAAGGTAACTCAGGTACAGGAATAGCACGTATGGACGACATGACACCAAGCGTTTGGGAAGAAGCAGACGGTGCTGGTATTAGTGGCGGTATCGACAAAGTTCTTGGAGTTAACGGCGGTACTACTATCGAAGTTACACCAAGCGAAGTTATGCCTGCTGGTTTAACAGCTCGTTTTGCATACAGTAAAGATGCAGACGGTGGAAACGTAAATGATAAAGCTGCTGGTGGAGCATCTGGTGCATTAGCAAGTGGTTGGGACGCAACTGTAGTTGCAAGTTCGGACTTAACTGGTGTTGACGGTTTAACACTATATGCTGGTATGTCAGAAATAGAACAATTCCAAAATGGTTCTGCTATCAACGGCGACAAAAGTGAATTAACTTACGGCTTTAAATATGCTGCAGGTGGTTTCACATTTGGAGCTCAAATGTCTGACGAGGAAACTGGTCAAACATCAGTAACTGATTACGAAAACACAATGTACTCAGTAACGTTTAACGTAAACGATAATCTATCAATCGGTTACAACCACGTAGAATCTGACCAAGTGGATGGCTCGACTGTTACGACAGAAGCTGATTCAATTCAGGCGGCATACACAATGGGTGGAGCAACTTTGAGAATAGCTGAAGTTAATATAGAGAACCCTCTATATGACGGAACAGCTGCTGACAAAGATGGCCACGTATTATCGTTAGGTTTAGCGTTTTAAATTAAAGAAAGGCAAAAAGTAAATTATGAATAAATTAACTAAAGTTGGTTGTTCAGCTCTTTGTGGATCTTTAGCTGCAATTTCAGCTGCTAACGCAGGTGATCTTTCAGTAACAGGTGGTGCACATGTTACATATATGTCAAACAGCACAGCGGATACTGGAAACCCATTTGGTATGGCTTCAGCTGTAACCTTCGCAGGTTCAGGTGAGCTAGACAACGGATGGACGTACGGGCTAACGATCGACGAAACTGATACGGTAGCATTCTCTGCAGCGCGTATAAATTTGACAATGGGCGGATTAGGAACAATAGAGTTCGACCAAGGTAACAGTGGTAACGGTATCGCAGCATACGACAACGTTCTACCAACAGCATGGGAAGAAGCTCATGGTGCTGGTTTAAGTGGCGGTGTGAAAACTGTATTAGGAGTTGGAGCGTCTGATAATATTCAGTACACTTTACCAACAGTTCTTGGTACAACAATAGCAGTTACTTATGCACGTGAAGTCGGATCTTCAGATACAGCTGATAAATCTACGGGACATACAAGTGATAACGTGGAAGATGGTGTTGATCTTACGATTAAGATGAATCCTTCATTAGGAACAGAAATTTTATCTGGTCTTAATATTTATGCTGGAGCATCTACAATCGACGTAACAGACACTGCTAACCAACTAGAAGATAAGTACGAAGGTGTTGGTGCAGTTGTTTATGCGTTAGGTCCAGTTGAAGTTGGAGCTATGTGGTCAGGTTCGTATGATGGTACAGCAAGTGGTTACCATTCTTACAAAAACCATGGATTCGGTATCGCATTTAACGTTAACGATGACTTTTCTGTAAGTTATGGTGAATACCAAACACGTAAAGCTGGTTACGACACTGACGAAACTCAGGGTGGTCCAGAAGATCGTGTTGTTGAAGTAACATCATGGCAAGCTGCTTACACTATGGGTGGAGCATCTTTCAGAGTAGCTGACGTTAAAGCTGACAACGTTCTATTTGACAAGAATCAAGACCAAAGTGCTACAATAGTATCACTAGGCTTAGCATTCTAAATTTTAAAAGAATTTTTTCTTTATCAAAACCGGCCTCTCAGAGGCCGGTTTTTTTTTGAACAGACTTATACCTCCGAAACCTTGAATATATAATAACTTAAGTTTCTTTAAATTTTTCTTATTTATTCCTCCTAGTGCAAAAATTTTTTTCCTATTTCTTTGTGATATATAATTAAACTTATATAGATCAAGGTAGTTTCTTCTTTTTTCAACGAGAAAAACAGGAGATAGAAAAATAGCCTCACAATTTTGGTTTATTTTCTTATAAATTTCACCTTGTGTATGTGCAGAACCAATTATTTTTATATTTTTTTTTTCAATGTTTGAAAATATTTTAGTTTTATTAAATGATGGTATGTATATTCCGTCAGCTTTAACTTTATACGCTAATTTTAGGTCATTTGATACGAACAACTGATATCTCATTTTTTTACACTCTTGTGAAATTTTTATTAATTGTTTTAATCTATTTCTGTCTTTATAATTCCGATAAACAATACCTATATTTTGGTTTTTATTTCTGAATATTTCATTATTGTATTCATCAGTAAAAATATAAAACTTTGGTAAACTTTTATGCATTCTAGTATTAAACAATTAAATTTAATTAAAAATAAAGTTAATAAAATTATAGATGAAAAACAACTTAAAACAAAACCAGAAATTATAGTTGTCACTAAAACATTTCCGTTAGAAAAAATTTTACCTTTACTAGACTATGGTCATACTCATTATGGTGAAAATAAAGTTCAAGAAGCCGAAATTAAATGGCAACAGATAAAATCAAAATATAATAAAATACAACTTCACATGGTAGGTAAATTACAAACTAATAAAGCAAAAAAAGCAGTATCAATTTTTGATTATATACATTCTTTAGATAGCGATCGCTTAGCCACTAAAATATCTTTAGCTCAGCAAGAGTTAAATAAGAAAGTTAATCTTTTTATACAAGTAGATCTTGCTGGTGAAGTTCAAAAATCAGGAATAGATAAAAATAATTTAATAAATTTTTATAACTATTGTACTAATGATTTATCACTTAATGTTGTAGGTTTAATGTGTTTACCTCCTGTTGACTTAAATTCAGTTGATTTTTTTAAAATGCTAAATGATTTATGTAAAAAAATTAATTTAAAGGATTTGAGCATGGGGATGAGTTCTGATTTTGAGGAAGCAGTTTTATGTGGTTCTACTTATTTAAGATTAGGTACATTAATCATGGGCAGCAGAAAAATTATTTAATATAGATTTTAGTTCTTTCATTTATAAGAGGTAGAATTTTTAAAAAATCACTTTTCTTTATGGCAACACATCCTTTAGTTGGTTCATAATTTTTTTTACTGATATGTAAAAAAATTGCACTTCCTCTTCCTTTAATTGGTTTTAAATAATTATATTTAATATTAATGAAGAGATCGTAGATTTTATCTTTTCTATAAAGTTTTTCTGCACGATATTTAAATGGAAAAAAAATTTCTCTATTGTAGTTTTTACTTTTTATGTCATCGCACCAGCCCATATTTTTTCTTATAATTTTTTTTTTTATTTTTGATTTAGTTAACTTTGTTCTATCTTTTCGATAGTATAGAAATCCTAGTTTGAAAAGACCTTTAGGTGTTGATAAATCCCCCTCTTTTTTTAATTTTTTTACACCTTTTTTACCAATACTACATTTTAATTTATAACCCTTGTATAATAGTTGATGTTTTTTGATTATAATATTCATAAGAATTATTAATGGATAAATTTAATATATCAATTTTTGAGAATAAAATCTTTTTTCAAATTGTAAAGGAAATTAAGTTATTTTCCAAATATCAGATTAATTATTATGATGATTTAAACCAATGTATTAAAGATTCTGAAAAGGGAAATCATATAGTCATTTTTTTTGAAGGAAATCCAAGTAAAAATAATGAATACAATTTTCCATCAATTATAATTAGTAAATCATTAAAACAATCTAAATTAGATTCAAATAATTTAAATGAAAGACTAAAAATGCCATTTTCAATTTTAGATTTTGAGAAAAAAATTGTTTCATTAATAGCAAAAAATAAGTTTAAGGAAAATTCATTGATAAATTTAAGAGGCTATATAATTAATAAAAATGAACGTAAAATTAAAAAAGATAATTTAGAACTTCAGTTATCTGAAAAAGAAATTGATTTTTTAATTTTATTTAGTGAAACAAAATCACCAATAAAAAAAAATTTTGTATTAGATAAAGTATGGCATTATTCTGAAAAAACTGAAACTCATACAGTTGAAACACATATACATCGACTTAGAAAAAAAATTTTTAGTAAATTTGGTGATAATAATTTTATTAAAAATAATAATAAAGGGTATTATATTTGAAAAAAAAAAAGCGTAATTTTATTGCTCAAGATCTTTTTACACCTAAATATAAAAAAAGGATTGTAAAATCTAAAAAAGGTAAAGGAAGTTTCAAAAGAAAAAAACGTTAATTTAGTCTAGCTCCAATTTTTTGAATTATTTTTGAGGACATGTCGGTTCCCATTTGAAGACTATTTTCAATAGTTAAACCATTAATATGTCCTTGTAAAAATCCTGCAGCAAAAAGATCACCAGCGCCCGTGAGGTCAACAATTTTTAGATTTTTTTTACTATCACATTCACAAACATCGTTTCCATTAATTGCGATACTCCCTTTTTCTCCACGAGTTATAACAATTAATTTCTTAAGTTGTTTTCCAAATGAAACCACTTCTTCAAAACTTTTTGCATCAATTAAAGATAAAATTTCTTGCTCGTTTGCAAATGTAATATCTAATTTATTTTTTACTAAATCTAAAAAATGTGGTTTGTGTCTTTCTACACAAAATAAATCTGATAAAGACATAGCAGCTTTATTTGCATTATTAATTGCCTTATCGAATGCTTTTTTTGGATCACCTTCGTCCCACAAATATCCTTCTAAAAAAGTCATTTCGCTATTTTTAACAGCGTTAACATCGACATCATTTTCATTTATTTTTCCCGCAGTTCCGAGAAAAGTGCACATAGTTCTTTCTGAGTCTGGTGTAATTAGTATTAGACAAGTTCCAGTAGGCAATTTTTCTTTCTTTTTGGAGTAAAAATATTCTACTTTTTCTTTTTTAAGACCTTCTTCATATTTATTGCCCAAATTGTCATCATTAATTTTTCCAATAAAACCAACTTTATTTCCAAATTGAGAAAGACCAACTATAGAATTTGCAACTGAACCCCCCGCTATTGTTTCTTCAATTTTTAAGTTTGATAGTAGTTTTTTAAATTCAGATTCATCTACAAGCTTCATAGTGCTTTTGGTTAATCCATTGTTTTTTATAAAGCCATCTTCTACTTTACAAATGACGTCTACTATTGCATTGCCAATTCCTAGAATTTTCATAGTTAAGCTTTCTTTGTTTTTATAGGTGATTTTCTATTAGGATAACAAGTAGTACAGATTTTACAAGTCAAACCGTAACAGTCTCTTGCCTTACAATGTTCTCTTCCATAATAAATTATTTGAAGATGAAGTTTATTCCAATATTTTTTAGCAAACAATCTTTTTAAGTCCTTCTCAGTTTGAAGAACATTTTTTCCATTGGTTAATCCCCATCTTTGGGACAAACGATGAATGTGAGTATCTACTGGAAAAGCTGGGTGACCAAATCCCTGTGACATAACTACACTAGCAGTTTTATGGCCAACTCCTGGTAGCTTTTCAAGGTCTTCGAAGTTTTTTGGTACTTTTCCATTATGTCTTTGTATTAACTGTTTTGAAAGCAAATATATACTTTTAGCTTTCATCCTAAAAATACCTATACTCTTAATTAATTTTTCAATTTTTTTTCTTCCCAATCTAACAAAGTGTGCAGGTTTATTATATTTTGGATATATATTTTTAGTAACATTATTTACATTAATATCAGTGCATTGTGCCGACAAAAGTACAGAAATTAGGAGTGTAAATTTATTTCTATATTTAAGAGGAATAGGTGTTTTAGGATAAATTTTATTAAGTGTTTTTAATATTAATTTAGCTCTTTGATTTTCATTCATTAATTTCAGGTTTAAATATTAAACATAATCCATTATTACAAAATCTTTTTTGTGTTGACGATGGCCCATCATCAAACACATGACCGTGATGTGCACCACATTTTGCACAGTGATATTCAATCCTTTTCATTCCAAATGAGGTATCAATTTTAGTTTTGAAGGCGCCTGGTAAGGATTCAGTAAATGATGGCCAGCCGGTTCCACTATCAAATTTTGCACTTGATGAGAAAAGTTTTGCTCCACAATTAGCACAATGAAAAAAACCTTTTCTTTTTTCATAATTTAAGGCGCTGGAAAATGGCCTTTCAGTAGACTCATTAAACATAATATTTTTTTGTTCTTCAGTAAGGTTTGGATTAATAATTTTCTTTGTAGCTGCATTTAATATATTAAAAGGTAATATAATAAAAGATAAGTATGAAAAACTAAATAATTTCAAAAATTTTCTTCTAAAGTTGTTCATTAATTTTAATTTTTAACCGAACTTATCAAAAATTTAAAACGTTTCGCATGGAATATAAACCTGGTTTTTTATTTATTAACCATTTTGCTGCAGCAAGAGCACCTTCCGAATATAAAGCTCTATCAAATGCCTCATGATTCAAGGTAATTATTTCTTTACCACTTGAAAAGGATACTTCATGTTCTCCAATAGTTTCACCTTTTCTTATTGAATTAAAATTAATTTTTTTACTATATGGAAAATATTTTTTATTTAAATATTTTTTACCAATTAGTTTATAAAAATCTTTATTCTTTCCAGTAGCAATTCCTTTTCCGAGCATTAAAGCTGTACCAGAAGGATGATCTTTTTTATGTTTATGATGTATTTCAAAAATTTTATTCAAAAAATTATTACCTAGGGCTTTTGAAGTTATTTCGGTCAAATACATTAGTAAATTTATACCCAAACTCATATTACCCGCTTTAAGTATAGGTATTTTTTTAGAATATTTTTTTATTAAAATTTCCTCTTTTTTAGAAAAACCAGTTGTGCCAATAACTACTCTTTTTTTAAATTTACAGGCAATTTTAAGCACTTCCAATGTACATTTTGGAACTGTAAAATCTATTATTATATTTGTATTTTTAAATGCAGATGCAGAGTTTAATTGGGGTTTTAAACCATATATCTTTTTATTAATAATTTTGTTTTCAGTAATTGAAAAAAGTTTAAAATTTTTCTCTCTCTTAGAAGATTTAATAATTTGTTGTCCCATTCTACCAAGGCATCCTGTGACTGTTAAATTAATTTTTTTCATTTAATTTTTCCAAAATCTTTTAGCTTTATCAAAAAAATCTTTCATAATTGGATTTGTTTTATTGTCCTCTAATTTTTTAAATTCTTCTAGAAGTTTTTTTTGTTCTTTTGTCAATGATACAGGTACTTCTGTCATTGCCTGAATATATAGATCACCATATTCTTTATTTCTCATCATAGGCATACCTTTTCCCTTTAACCTAAATTGTTTACCATTTTGAGTACCCGCAGGTATTTTTACTTTTGCTTTTCCACCATCTATGGTTGGTACCTCAATAGTAGCACCAAGAGTTGCATCTGCAATAGAAATAGGAAATTCAAAAAAAAGATTTTCTTCAGATCTTTTGAAGATACTGTGATTTTTTATTGATACAAAAATATATAGATCTCCATTTCCACCACCTTTTACTCCCGCTTCACCTTTTCCAGATAATCTAATTCTTGTACCGTCGTCTACACCTTTAGGAATATTAGTAAATATTTTTTTACGCGCTTGTTTTTTTCCTAATCCTTTACAATTTTTACATGGGTTAGAAATTTGTTCGCCTGAACCAGAACAGCCTGGACAAGCTTGTTGTATTGTAAAAAAACCTTGACTAGATCTAACACTTCCTTGACCTCCACATGTAGAACATGAAACTGGTTTTGATCCTGGTTCAGCACCGATACCATTACAACTATTACATTTTTCTGAGGATGAAAAATTTAATTCTTGTTTTTTACCAATATACGCATCTTCTAGAGTAATAGATAAATCATATCTTAAATCTGCACCTCTAAAATCAGAAGATCTTCTTTGTCTTCCACCTCTACCACTAAACCCATCAAAAAAATCTTCAAATATATCCGATCCAAATATGTCTGAAAATGCTCCAGAAAAATCGAAATTTGAAAATCCACCTCTACCGCCAGATCCTTGGAAGGCTGCATGACCAAATTGATCATAATTGACTCTTCTCTCTTTATTGGAAAGAACATGATAAGATTCACTAGCTTCTTTAAATTTTGCTTCAGCTTCTTTATCTCCTTTATTTTTATCAGGATGATATTTAAGAGCTAACTTTCTATAAGCTTTTTTTATTTCTTCAGGAGTTGCTGATTTGTTAACGCCTAAGACTTCATAGTAATCTTTTTTTGCCATATATTTACCGACATTTGAATGTCTTTAGACTTAGGCTCTTTTTTCTTTATCGTTATCTTTTTTATCCTCTTTGACTTCCTCAAAATCTGCATCCACAACATTTTCTTTATTTTGTTTTTTATCGTTTGGATTTTGGTTTTCATTAGATGTTTTAGCTCCAGAATCTTTCTGTTGGCTTTTATATACAGCCTCTCCCAATTTCATAGATGCTTGAACTAAATTTTGCGTTTTTTTCTTTACGTCTTCTGTATCGGTCCCTTTTAAGGAATTTCTTAAATCAGAAATTCCAGTTTCTATTGATTTTTTTTCTGTTTCAGAAATTTTATTTCCATGTTCTTTTAGATTTTTTTCAGTAGTATGTATAATCATATCCGCTTGATTTCTTGCATCAACAGTTTCTCTTTTTTTCTTATCAGCCTCTTTATTAGATTCTGCATCTTTTACCATATTTTTAATTTCATCATCACTTAATCCTCCTGATGCTTGAATTTGAATTTTTTGTTCTTTTCCAGTTCCTTTATCTTTTGCAGAAACACTGACTATACCATTTGCATCAATATCAAATGTAACTTCAATTTGAGGAACGCCTCTTGGAGCATTTGGAATACCAACCAATTCGAAATTTCCTAACAATTTATTATCTGAGGCCATCTCTCTTTCTCCTTGCAGAACTCTGATGGATACAGCAGGTTGATTATCATCTGCAGTTGAAAAAACTTGGCTTTTTTTAGTAGGTATTGTTGTATTTTTTTCAATAAGTTTTGTAGAAACTCCTCCTAATGTTTCAATGCCTAATGATAAAGGCGTTACGTCTAAAAGAAGAACATCTTTTACATCTCCTTGCAGAACTCCCCCTTGAATAGCTGCACCCATAGCAACCACTTCATCTGGATTTACACTTTTGTTTGGATCTTTACCGAAGAAAGTTTTAACAGCTTCAACTATTTTTGGCATTCTTGTCATTCCACCAACTAGCACAACTTCATTTATTTCTGCTGCGCTAAATCCTGAATCTTTTAAAGCCACATCACATGGTTTAAGTGTTCTTTTAATTAAATCTTCAACTAAGGCTTCTAGTTTTGCTCTGGTTAATTTTATATTTATATGCTTTGGACCAGTTTTATCAGCTGTTATAAATGGCAAATTTATTTCAGTTTGCGCCGCAGAAGAAAGTTCTATTTTAGCTTTTTCGGCAGCTTCTTTAAGTCTTTGAAGAGCTAGTTTATCAGTTGTTAAATCTATACCATTATCTTTTTTAAATTCATCAGCTAAGTAATTTACAATTTTGTCGTCGAAATCTTCTCCACCTAAAAAAGTATCTCCATTAGTAGATTTCACTTCAAAAACACCATCTCCTATTTCAAGAATTGAAACATCAAATGTACCACCACCCAAATCATAAACTGCAATTTTTTTTCCACCTTTTTTGTCTAATCCATAAGCCAGTGAAGCTGCAGTTGGTTCATTAATAATTCTTAAAACTTCTAAACCTGCAATTTTTCCAGCATCTTTCGTTGCTTGTCTTTGTGAATCATTAAAATAAGCTGGAACAGTAATAACTGCCTGTTTAACTTCTTGTCCTAAATATTTTTCAGCTGTTTCTTTCATTTTTTGTAAAATAAAAGCTGATATTTGTGATGGGGAATATTTTTTACTTCTAGCTTCTAACCAAGCGTCGTTATTATCCGCTTTAACAATTTTGTAAGGAGCCTTTGCTATATCTTTCTTTACAGTTTCATCATCAAAACTTCTACCAAGTAATCTTTTTATAGCAAATAACGTATTTTCAGGATTAGTTACAGCCTGTCTTTTTGCAGACTGCCCAACTAATTTTTCATTATT
>CACIPU010000023.1 GCA_902588625.1 uncultured Pelagibacteraceae bacterium
TAAATTTGTGTAAATATAATCAGAATCTTTTAAATTTTGACCAACAATTTTTATTTTTTTTCTTTTCTCAACATCTAATAACTTAATACTTCTTTCCAGTGGCAAAAATGCAGCTACCCCAATTTTTATAATATCTTTTTCTTTTTCTATTAGCAAAATATCTTCTAGGAATTTTTTTCCAGATAACCCCCAGTAATCTACTTCAAACTTTTCATGGATATCTTTTTTAAAAAATTCATTAAAATAAACACTTTGATAAGGATGATAAACTATTATTTTATAAACTATAAATATTAAACAAGTTGGAATAAAAATAAAATTTAAAATTTTTTTTAATTTTGCTTTTAAATTAATATCCAAAAAATAAAATAAGAGGAGAGTTAAGAAATGCAATTTCCAAGGAAAATTATCTGAGTCCAGATGATGCAAAATTGATAAATGAATTTATGACTAAAGTAAAAAAGGAACTATCCAACCAAAAATGATTGAACCATACCCAGAGTTAGCATTAGAACGTTTCGATAAAGCTGGTTTATGGATCAGATATGTAATTGTTAAAATCAAAAAGTTCTTAAAAGACGATATACTAGAAGTGGGTGCAGGTTTTGGTAGTTTTACAAAATGCTATATGAAAAATTTCCAATCAATAACTTTAACAGATATGGATGAAAATAGTTTTAGTCTTTTAAAAAAAAATTTTAAAGATATTAAGAAAGTAAACGTAATTAAATCGTCTATAGCGAACGTAAATAAAAAATTTAATACTATTCTTTATTTTAATGTCTTGGAGCATGTAAAGGAAGATATTTTAGAAATAAAATCAGCTTTAGAAAAACTGAATAATGGAGGATATTTAGTAATTTTAGTGCCTGCACATCAAAAAATGTATAGCAAACTAGACAAGGCGGTAGGTCATTTTAAAAGATATGATATTGATTTTTTTAAAAAAAACCAATTTGAAAATTCAAAAATTGTTAAACTACAATTTTTAGATGTCTTTGGTTATGCGCTCTATCATTTAAATAAAATTTTTTTTAAAAACGAAACTTATCCTTCAAATTTTAAAATTTTAGTTTGGGATAAAGTTTTCACACCTTTTACAATAATAATAGATTATTTAACTCGATACAAATTTGGCAAAAATATTTTGTGTGTATATCAAAAAACTAACTAAAAAATACAATTATTTAATTTAACTTCTATTAGTATTTCGTTCAAAACTTTTTGTTCTAAGCACTTTTTATCTTTAATAAACTGTAGCAAAAATATATTTTCATCTTTTTTAATTATATAAACATATTTTATATTATTATTTTTAATTTTTGTTATGAAGAAATCTTTGTAATCTTCAAAAAATTTATTTTCTTTTTTAGGTACACTTAAATTATCATACCACTTATTGGGTGAAGAAACTTTAGTTTCCAAAATAGAAGAAAAGAATAAATAATCAGATATTATTATTTTATCTTTGCCAGTATTTTGTAAAATTTTTTTTGTATTAATTAATAACTCGATTTCTTTTGGTGGATCAGCTATATAACTAGGAGTAATCCATTTTAAACCTTTTAATTTTTTATCTAATTGATAAGCCTCCTCTGCTAATGAAAAATCAGCATTAATTAATTCCATAAATTTTTTGTTATGATTAAACCGCATATGATATTTTCCTGTCGAAAATATAAAAATAATTAATATTAAATAAATTAAATATTTTTTATTAAAATATTTAATAATATATGCATGAGAAACTGCAGTGGCTATTGGTATTAAAAAAAATATAAATATCTGATTCTTGGTCAATAATTGTGAATAAATAAAAGTTAATAAAGATAAAAAGAAAAGTATTAAGGATACTGTATGTTCTTTTTCTATAACACTCTTTTTCTTATTTTTTATTAGCAGAATTAAAACTAATATGATTGGAAAAGATGAAAGATATATAAATTTAAATTGGCTAATCAAATTTTGAAAATCTGGATTAAATCCTATAATTCTCTCATTTCCTAACGAAAGTGGGTAAAAAATATATTGTATAAGAAAACTCTCAAAAGGTATTCCATTTATAATAAAAACACAAAAAATTATTAAAAATGAGAAAATAAAACCACTTATAAAATAAAGCAAATTCTTTTTATTTAAATTTTTTGTGTAAAAAAAAATTAATCCTATTATAAATAGAAATAATATTAGCAAATAGGCAGATGGAATTTGTTTTGAGAAAAAAGATAATACAATTAAAATTGGTGTTACAAACCAATATAAATTTTTCTTAAATAATATTGCTAAAGTAAAAGAATATAAAGCTATAGTCCCAAATATTACTGCATGATGATCTACAAATGGTGTTCCAGTATTAGGATAAGCAAGAATAGCAACTCCAACTGAGTATATGAAAGCATAAAGAGTCTTTAAACCAATTCTAGAAAAAAAATAAAAACTGCATAAAGTTATTACCATATTTATAGTTGATGCATGCAGCACATAACTGAACCAATTAACTCCAAGTATAAAAAAATAAAATGACTGTATATAATCTAGAAGTGGACCAGTAATTATCCAATAATCTTTAAAAGGATGGTTGCCCAAGGTAATATTATAACCAGAGTCAAAAATTAAAAAACTATCTATAGGAAATACTCCTCTATTTCCGTAATACTGATTGATAGCTATAGAAAAAAGAAATAAAAATAATATAGGTAGTTTGTTTTTATAAGATAAAATTTTAAGTATCATGAAGCTTTATGTAATCTTCACTATAAAGAATTAAATATTAATTAGCCAGATCTGAATCAATTTTAATAGCTGCATTAAAAAGATCTTTAACAGATTTTACTGAATTGATAAAATTTTCTTTTTCGTTAGAGTTTAGTTTGATTTCTACAATTTTTTCTACACCTTTATTTCCTATAATTACAGGCACACCAGCATATACATTTTGAACACCGTACTCACCATTTAGATATGCAGCACAAGGAAGTATTTTTTTTAAATTTTTGATATAAGACTCGGCCATGTCCACTCCCGAAGCAGCTGGCGCATAGAATGCTGATCCTTTTTCCAAAAATTTAACTATTTCAGCTCCTCCTTTACGTGTTCTTTCTATTATTAGTTTTAATTTTTCTTCGCTTACTAATTTTTTTATTGGTTTATCATTAATTGTTGTATGGTTTGGCATCGGCACCATGGTATCTCCATGTCCACCTAAAACTAAGCTATTTATACTTTTAATTGGAACTTTCAATTCCTGCGATAAAAAATATTTAAATCTAGAAGTGTCTAATACTCCAGCCATGCCTACAACTTTATTTGCGGGTAAACCAGAATATTTCTGTAAGGCCATAACAATTACGTCTAATGGATTTGTAATACAAATAACAAAAGCATTAGGTGATGTTTTTTTAATCCCTTTAGCAACCTCTTTAATTATTTTTAAATTGGTAGAGAGTAAGTCATCTCTTGTCATCCCAGGTTTTCTTGGGATTCCTGCTGTAACAATAATTACATCTGAGTTTTTTATATCTTCATAGTTGCTTGTGCCTACAAGGTTTACGTCATGTCCATCAACTGCAGTAGATTGAGCTATATCTAAAGCCTTACCCTTTGCTATTCCTTCAGCAACATCAAATAGAACAACATCTGCCAGTTCTTTAGTACTTATTAGATGAGCTAATGTTCCACCAATTTGCCCAGCTCCAATTAAAGAAATTTTTTTTTTCATAAACTATAAAATGGTTTAATTAAGCTTCTAGTTTGTTGCAAGCATTTTTTTAATTGAACTAATAGCCTTAGCAGGATTTAACCCTTTCGGACAAGAATTTGTACAGTTCATAATTGTGTGGCAGCCATATAGTTTAAGTTTATCAGCCACAGTTTTTAATCTTTCCTTACGCTCATCATCCCGGCTATCAATAATCCAACGATAAGCTTGTAACAAAACTGCTGGTCCTAAATATTTTTCGCCGTTCCACCAATAACTTGGGCAAGATGTTGAACAACATGCACACATAATACATTCATATAGTCCATCAAGTTTTTTTCTATCTTTTTTAGATTGATTTATTTCAAAATTTTTAGATTTTTTTTCTTTTGTTTTAAGCCACGGTTCAATTGATTCATATTGTCGATATAATGTGCTTAAATCTGCAACTAAGTCTTTTATTACTTTTAAATGTGGAAGTGGGTAGATATTGATATCTCCTTTTATATCTTTATGAGATTTCATACAAGAAAGAGTATTTATACCGTTGACATTCATTGCGCATGATCCGCAAACTCCATGTGCACATGAACGTCTATAAGTAAGAGAAGGATCTATTTCATTTTTAATTTTATTTAAAATATCTAGCACTTTATTTCCACATTTTTTTATATCTACTTCAAACGTATCAATTTTGGGGTTTTCCTTTTTATCTGGATCCCATCTGTAAACATTTATTTTTTTTATATTTTGAGATTCATTTTTATCTTTAAAGTAATTACCTTTTAATATCTTTGAATTTTTTGGAAGATTAAATTGAACCATTAGTAGACTCTTTCTTTTGGTGGAAAGGTTTGTACGTCATTACTCATAGTAGATAAAGTTACTGGTCTATAATTAATTTTAACTTCTTTACCATCATGCCAACTTAAAGTATGTTTCATAAAATTGCTATCATCTCGCTTGGGAAAATCTTCTCTTGCGTGTGCTCCTCTACTTTCTTTTCTTGAATAAGCAGATTCTATAGTTGTAGCCGCCTGTCTTATAAGATTATCAAACTCTAAGGTTTCCATAAGGTCTGTATTAAATATTAATGATTTATCTTTAACAGATATTGATTCCATACCTTCGAAGGGTTTTTTAATTTCATTCACGCCTTCTCTCAAAGTTTTTTCATTTCTAAAAACTGCACATTTAGATTGCATTATTTGTTGCATTGCTAATCTTAATTCTGATGTTTTGTTTGTGCCATTAGCATTTCTTAATTTATCAAATCTATCAAGACACTTATCTGTTTCAATTGACGGAATTTTTTCATGTGGTTGATTTGATTTTACCAATTCTATAGCTCTCTTCGCTGCTGATTTACCAAATACAACTAGATCGATTAAGGAATTTGAACCTAGTCTGTTTGCACCATGAACTGATACACAGGCTGCTTCACCTATCGCCATTAAACCTGGTACAATTTTATCCTTGCCGTTTGATGTTAATACTTCTGCTTTATAGTTAGTAGGTATACCTCCCATATTGTAATGTACTGTTGGCACAACTGGGATTGGTTGTTTACTTACATCTCTACCTACAAAGGTTTGAACTGATTCCGAAATTCCTGGTAATCTAGCTTCAATAATTTTTTTATCTATATGGCTTATATGAAGATGTACATGATCTTTTTTTTCACCAATACCTCTTCCCTCATTTATTTCTATTGCGATCGATCTACTAACAACATCTCTAGAAGCTAAATCTTTTGCACTTGGTGCATATTTTTCCATAAAACGTTCACCCTTAGAATTCAGTAGATAACCACCTTCTCCTCTTACTGCTTCAGAAATTAAACAACCAATTCCATAAAGACCGGTTGGGTGAAACTGAACAAACTCCATATCTTGTAAAGGTAATCCAGCCCGTAATGCCATTCCATTACCATCGCCGGTGCAAGTATGTGCGGCTGTTGCTGAATAATAAACTTTGCCATATCCACCAGTAGCTATAATAGTAATATGAGATCTAAATCTATGTATTGTTCCATCATTTAAATTCCAAGCAATAACTCCTTTGCACTCTCCTTCTTTCATTATTAAATCCAAGGCAAAATATTCTATAAAAAACTTAGTATTATGTTTTAGTGCTTGACCATATAGAGTATGTAAAATTGCATGACCAGTTCTATCTGCTGCAGCACAAGTTCTTTGAACAGGAGCATTGCCATAGTCTTTTGTCATACCCCCAAAGGCTCTTTGATAGATTTTTCCATTTTCATTTCTGCTAAATGGTACACCATAATTTTCTAGTTCAATAACAGCTCTAGGGGCTTCCTTGCATAAATATTCTATGGAATCTTGATCTCCTAACCAGTCTGATCCTTTAACTGTATCATACATATGCCAGCGCCAATCGTCTTCACCTGCATTTCCAAGTGCAGCAGAAATCCCACCTTGGGCGGCTGATGTATGACTTCTTGTTGGAAAGACTTTTGAAATACAAGCTGTATTTAAACCTGACTCACTTAAACCAACAGCTGCTCTTAGACCTGCGCCACCAGCGCCAACAACTAACACATCGTATTCATGATCAATTATTTTATAAGAATTCATTAAATTTTGTATATTAATAAAATTAAAGTTATTAGTGGAATTATTATACTAAATATTAAAGCTAAAAGATTTGCGACATCTTTGATTTTTTTATTGTGAATATAATCTTCAAAAATCTCACTTAAACTAAGTTTAATATGCAAAAAGCCAATGAAAAATAAAGTAATTGCTAAAATTTTAAATAATGAATTTTCAAAAAAATAAATAGCTTCCTGATAATCTTTTTCTACTAGAGAAATTAATGAAAAATAAAACCAAACAAAAAGTGGCGCTAAAATTATAGCACTTACTCGATGCAGTATCCACTTTCTTGTTTCATTCATTAAATTATACCTCTTCCAAATAACCAAAATATAATTGTTGTAATTAAAGAAGATAACACAACTAGTATTCCTGAGATGTTAGCAGTTTTAATTTCAAATCCATAACCTAAGTCCCAAAATAAATGTCTTATACCGCTAAATATATGAAAACTCATTGACCAGGTAAATCCAACTAAAATAAATTTTCCAAAAAAACTATTAACTGCTATTAAAAATAATTCATAATTACTCTCTCCAAAACTAAAAGTTGTGATCCAAAAAAACATTAAGATTAATGCTAAAAAATTTATAATACCTGCAATTCTATGAGTTATTGAAAGTAAAGATGAAATATGCCATGCATAAATCTGGAGATGAGGTGAAATTGGGTTTTGATTTTCTGTCATTTAAATTATTTTAAATACTTCTCACATAAAAGTTGAGCAATTTGAACGGCGTTCAAAGCCGCACCTTTTAATAGGTTGTCAGATACTACCCACATATTAATAGAATTTTTTTGAGTCTTATCCACTCTTATTCTTGAAATATAAGTAGTAAAATCTCCATCAATTTCTGCTGGTGTGACATACCCACCATCTTTATGTTCGTCAACAATTTTACATCCAGGTGCATTTATTAAGCATCTTTTAACTTTTTCTAAATTTATATTATTTACAAATTCAATATTTACTGACTCGGAGTGACCAACAAAAACTGGCACTCTTACACACGTTGCTGATAAATTTATATTAGGATCTAATATTTTTTTAGTTTCAACTACCATTTTCCATTCTTCCTTAGTTGATCCATCAGGCATAAAACTATCAATATGTGGAATAACATTAAAAGCTATTTGCTTGGTAAAATTTTTAGATTTTACTTTTTTCTTTTCTAGAACTGATTTAGTTTGTTCTTCTAATTCTATCATATGATTTTTTCCACCTCCAGAAACTGATTGATAAGTCGATGTAACCACTCTTTTAATTTTAAATTGGTCATGAATCGGTTTTAGGGCCAATACCAATTGAATTGTTGAACAATTTGCATTTGCTATAATATTTTTATTTTTATATTGCTTTAAACTTTCAGGGTTTACTTCAGGGACTACTAAAGGAATATCTTTGTCCATCCTAAAATGTTTTGAATTATCAATAACTATTGTTTTTTTTGCAGCAATAGGGACCCACTTTTCTGCTATTGAACTACCTGCAGAAAAAAAAGCTATTTGAACCTTTGAAAAATTAAAATCACTTATTCCAACTATAGAATAATCTGTGCTTTTAAAATTTATTTTTTTTCCAATACTTTTATCTGAAGCAATTAAATATAATTGATCAAATTTAAAATTAGTTTTTTCTATGACTTCTAAAAGTTTTCTACCGACATTTCCTGTCGCTCCTACTATAGCTATATTCATATTAATTAAAGTATTACTATTGTTTTATGACCAATTCTAGACAATTGGTAAATCACAAACTGTACCTTTGCTTTTTTTTTCACCAATTTTCACTTCAATAGCAGTTTTTTTATCCCAATATTCTTTTTTAATCATTGCTATACCAACAACCTTTTTTAAATTAGGCGAATAAACTGCTGATCTTAGATTTCCAACTAAATTATTCCCACTATACAGAGGAAGTTCTTCTGTTATTTCAATTTTATCTAAATTTATTAGAACTCCCATAAGTTTTCTATTAATTCCTTCTTTAGAGATTTTAATTAAAGCTTTTTTTCCAAAATAATTTATATCTGAATTAGTATCTATATATTTGTCGAAGCCACACTCATAAGGATTATCTCCACTATCGAAATCATTGCCAGCTGACAGAAGCGCACTTTCGATTCTCTCAATTAAATTTGGACATCCTGGCTCAACATTAAATTCTTTACCTGCTAAAAATAATTCATCATATAGCATTTGCCCTGCATCACGATTTTCAACATATATTTCATAACCACCTTGTTTAGACCAGCCTGAACGAGCTATTAAAAATTTATTTTCTTTAAAAGTATAATAATCAAAACCAAAAAATTTCAAATCTGTGATTTTTTTTCCTAAAACTTTTTCCATTAATTTAAATGATTTAGGTCCTTGAATAGCCATTATATTCACGTCGGGCTCACTAACATCAACTTGCAGGGATAAGCCACTAGCAATTCCTTTTGCATAAAGACCAATGTCTGAATCAGCTAATGATAACCACCATTTATCTTCTGCTAACTTTAAAGCTACAGGATCATTTAGCATTCCACCTTGTTCATCAATGATAGGAGCATAATAACATCTTCCAACTTTAGCTTTTGAAAGATTTCTGCATGTCATAAGTTGAACTAGTTTTGTTGAATCTTTTCCTGTTATTTGAACCTGTCTTTCAGCTGCAACATCCCATACTTGTACATGTTCTTTTAAATGAAAATATTCCTTTTCTAAATTTCCAAAAGAAGCTGGTAAAAGCATATGATTATAAGTGGTGTATGCAGTGACCCCCTGATTTTCAATTCTACTTGTATAGGGAGTGCTTCTTAGTCTTCTAGATTTTGCTATATAAAATTTCATTATAATAATTATTTATGATTTTTTTCGATAAATTTTTTAACAATCTCTCTCATTTCAAATGCTTTTTCAAATAAAATCATATGTCCGCATTCTTTTATCACACTTAGTTCTGAATTTTTTATTTTTGCAGCCATTTTTTTTCCTTTTTCAAGAGGAACCATTTTATCTTTGTCTCCTAAAATGCAAAGAGTTGGGCAATTTAATGTTTCTGCTGCGTTTGATCCATTTTTATAATTATTACACGCTCTGAGATCTACAGCCAAACCTTCTTGGACTTGACGTGGAGAATTAATGATTTTTTGTACTGGGTTTCCTCCAATAAATTTTTTTACTCCTTCATATCCCCACTTCATCATAAGTTCTACTGATTTCATATCGCCACCATCAGCGTAATCAATAAGATCTTGGTTTACTGGAAGAGAGTAAGAGCCGCCAACCAACGTTAAGCTTTTTATTAATTTTGGAAAACGATGGGCAAATTCAAGGCCAACTAGACAACCTTGTGAATGACCTACAAATGAGATTTCTTTTATTTTTAAACTTTGCATTAATCTATTAATCCAATCTGATATTTCTTCAATTGATTTAATCGCTGGGCCTTCAGAGTTACCATGTGCGGGTAAATCTAATGCTAAAACACTATAACCTTTTGATGCTAGAAATTGTTCATGCAGAGACCAAACAATATGGGTAAGGCCGCTACCATGTATCAAAATTATTACTGGTTTCTTAGTATCAAAATCTAATCCACCAGTTGATGCAAAAACACTTTTTTGATCTACTTCAAATTTCAGCTTAACTCCTCAGCTTTTTTTCTTAATTCGAATTTTTGTATTTTACCAGTAGATGTTTTTGGAAGTTCACAAAATTCAATTTTTTTTGGGACTTTAAATTTAGCTAAAGTTTCCTTGCAAAAATCAATCAGTTCTTTTTCAGTAACAGATTTATCTTTAACAGACTCAATAAATGCACAAGGTACCTCTCCCCATTTTTCATCTTGTTTCGCTACTACTGCTGCAATAGATACTGAAGGATGTTTTGCTAGTGTATTTTCTATTTCAATTGATGATATATTTTCACCTCCAGAAATAATTATATCTTTAGATCTGTCTTGAATTTTTATGTAACCATCTGGATACATAACAGCTAAATCTCCAGTATGAAACCATCCACCTTTCATGGCTTTATCGGTAGCATCTTTATCTTTAAAGTATCCTTTCATAACTACATTTCCTCTAATCATAATTTCTCCGATTGTTTTGCCATCTCTTGGAACTTCTCTCATAGTTTCTGGATCCATAATTGTTACACCCTCCGTGTTGGGATATCTTACTCCCTGTCTAGCTTTTATCTCATTTTGTTTTTCCTCTTCAAATTTGTTCCATGATTCATTCCATGCACATTGGGTTACATGACCATAGGTTTCTGTTAAT
>CACIPU010000024.1 GCA_902588625.1 uncultured Pelagibacteraceae bacterium
GTTTCAAAAATGGGAATTTTAAACACTGATAATATCGTTATTTATTGCAATAGTGATTTAATTTCAAGCTGTCGTGCTTGGTTCCAATTTCTTTATTTTGGTCATAATCCAAATTTAGTTTCAGTGTTAAATGGTGGAATGAAAAAATGGAAACAAGAAAAAAAAAAAGTTACAAATATAAAAACCAAAGTAGTTCCTTCTAAATATATAGCTAAAGAAAAAAAGCAGATGATAAAAATAAAATCTGAAATTGATGAAAATATAAAAATGAAAAAATTTACTTTGCTAGATGCCAGAAGTAAAAAAAGATTTTTAGGTTTAGAATCTGAACCAAGATCTGGAATTAAAAGTGGTTCTATACTTGGGTCAAAATCTTTACCTTTAAGTGAATTGATTAATACAAAAAATAACACATTTTTGGATAAAGAAAAATTAAAGGATATATTCAGCTTAAGGGGGGCTAGTAGTAATGAAATAGTTATGAGTTGTGGCAGTTCGGTTTCAGCGTCAAGTCTAGCTCTTGCATATTCTTTAATAAATGATGATTATATGGCCAAAATATATATTGGTAGTTGGACAGAGTATGGAAAAAAATAAATGAAAAGATCAAAAAAAATAACTATTGGAATTATAAGTTTTTTTATAATTATCGCCATAATAGTAGTAGGTCGTTATTCGGTTGGACTATACTTTAAGAAAAAATTTTCCAAGCGGCCCCCACCAGGAGTAATTGTGGAGATTATAGATAATAAAAATTTTAGCCAAACCATAGAAAGTTATTGTACTTCTTTAAGTAGTAAAACAATTTCTTATAAAATAAAAAAAAATGAACTTTTAGAACCAATCAAATTTGATATGCTAACTAAAAAGGGAGATATTATTGCTAAACTAACAAATAAAAATATATATGCACCTTTTGCAGGTGTTTTAGGTAAACGAGGAATTAGTGGAAGCAGTTTGGGTTCAGAAAATACAATAATTTTAACTTTGGACGACTCAAGAAAAGTACTGTGCGATTTAAAAATTCCAGAGGTGTATGCAGCAATCCTTAAAAAAAATCTAAAACTCAAAGCAAAGTTCTCAGCTTATAAAAATAAAACTTATGAAGGTATTATTCAATCAGTTGCATCGCGTGTAGATGCTCAAACTAGAAGTATCTTGGCCAGAGCTCAAATCAAAAATGAAAATTCTGAAATAATTCCTGGTTCTCTTTTAGAAATTGAAATTTTATATAATGATAAGCAATCGCTAAGTGCCCCAGATACAAGCATTATGTACGAAGGAAGTAAAAAATTTATCTATAAAATAATCGAAGGTAATATAATTAAAAAAATTGAAGTTAAGACAGGAGTTCGTAGTTTAGGAAACATCGAAATTTTAGACGGATTATTGAAAGGTGATAAAATAATAGCTGAAGGATTAACAAAAGTTAGGCCAGGCATGAAGATAAAGCCAATTATTAAATAAAAAATAATAAATTTTGAAATGTATATAACAGAACTAAGTATTAAAAGACCTGTAGTTGCAATAGTTTTATCTACAATACTTGTAGTATTTGGTTTATTTGTTTTTTCAAAATTACCAGTTAGAGAACTGCCTTCAGGCCTCCAACCCCCTGTGGTTCAAGTGCAAGTAGATTATCAAGGAGCTAGCGCGCAGGTTATATCAAGTGAAATTACTGAAATAATTGAAGATGTAATAGGAGGAGCAGAAGGAATTAAAAATATAGATTCTATATCTGAAAATGGGAGAAGTACTATTAAAATCGAATTTGAAACTAGTATTGATTTAGATTCTGCTGCAAATGATATAAGAGATAGAGTTTCAAGAGTATCAGATAATTTACCAGAAGATTCTAAACCACCAGAAATATTAAAACAAAGTGCTGGCTTTACTACTAGTATGTGGTTAAGTGTTTCTAGTTCTACTTGGACTGATTTAGAAATTGGAGATTATACTAGAAGATATTTAGTAGATAATTTTTCAAATGTTAAAGGTGTTGGGAGAATACTCGTCGGTGGTCTTAGAGAATTAAGTGTAAGAGTTTATATTGATCCAATTAAACTAGTAGCCAATGACCTAACTATTCAAGAAGTCGAACAGTCTTTAAGAAAAGAAAATATAAGTCTTCCTGCAGGGAGTCTTGAAGCAAATAATATAGATTTAACTATCAATCTTGATAAAGCATACAAAGATTTATCATCCATTAAGCAACTGCCTATAAAAAAAAATAAAAATAATGTTATAAGACTAGAAAATATTGCTGAAGTTAAATATGGACCAGTTTCAGAAAAAACTCTTTTTAAATCTATAAGTAAAGTTGGAGAGTCCAATGATAAAGTGGTAGGTATTGGAATATATGCAAAATCAGGTGCTTCCACAGTAGAGTTATCAAAAAAAGTCAAAGAACGAATAAAAGAAGTTCAAAAAAATTTACCAGATGGTCTTAGGTTAGCTGTGTCTTTTGATAGAGCAACTTACATTAACGCTGCAATTTCAGAAGTATACAAAACTTTAATCATTGCTTTTATTTTAGTAGTTATAATTATTTATCTTTTTCTAGGTAATTTAAAAGCTGTAATTGTCCCGGCAGTAGCACTTCCCGTGAGCTTAATTAGTTCTTTTTTAGGACTTTGGATATTTGATTTATCTATAAATATTTTTGTGCTTCTAAGTTTTATCCTAGCAATAGGAATAATAACTGATGATAGTGTTATAATGACTGATGCAATCTACCATAGAGTAGAGAATGGAGAAACTCCACTAGTTGCTTCTTTTAAAGGTTCAAAAAGTATAACTTTTGCGATTATTTCTACAACACTAGTTTTGGTTGCTGTTTTCTTACCGTTAATTTTTATTGAAGGAATATCCGGAACTCTCTTTAAAGAGACCGCGATATCTTTAACTTTTGCAATAGTTGTCTCTTCATTCGTGGCCTTAACACTTTCTCCAATGTTAGGAAGTAAGTTTCTTAGCAAGAGTAACAGAAAAACTAAAATTGTTTTAAAATTTGAAAAGTATTACAAATTATTTTCTGAATTTTACTCCGAAACTTTAAATTATTGGATAATAAAACATAAGATTATAGTTGGTTTTATGTTTTTATTAATTGCTACTTCTGTACTACTTTTTATTTTTGCACCCAAAGAATTGCTACCCAAAGAAGATAGGGGGGTTTATCTAGTTATTGGTAAAACAGATGAAGGAAGTTCATTTGAGTACACGTCTGATAAAGCTGAAGAAATAGAAAGAAGACTCACTCCACTAGTAAAAAGTGAGAAAGAATCTTATAAAAGAATGATTATGAGAGTGCCTGGTTTTGGAAGAGCAAGTAAATCTTACAATAGTTTCATCATAATTGCTCTACTTGAGGATTGGAGTGATAGAAATGAAAGTGCACAAAATATTATGAGAAAGGCTATAGGAAAAATTGTAACTGTTCCACAAGCTTTAGCATTTCCTATTTCACCTCAATCTATTAGAGTAAGTAATTTCAATAAACCTATTCAAATGGTCTTACTTGGTAAAAGTTATGAAGAGCTTGAAAAGTGGCAAAAAATAATAATGATGGAGTTAAGAAAAAATAAAAATTTAGCCGCAATAGAGTCTGACTATTCTAAGAACAAACCTGAGCTAAAATTAATTGTAAATAGAAAAAAAGCTCAAGATCTGGGAGTTTCCATTGAATCTATTGGAAAAACAGTAGAAACATTATTTTCTGGAAAAACGGTCACAAAATTCAATCAACTAGGAAAGGAATATCCAATTATTTTACAGTCTGATATAGAAAATAGAAAAAGAAGTGAAAGTTTAGGTAAAATTTTTGTAAGATCAAATACAACAGGAAAACTGATATCGTTAGCTAACTTGGTTGAGTTTAAAGAGGTCGGATCTGCAAAGATTTTAGCTAGGTATGATAGGCAACGTGCTGTCACTATTAGCGCGAGACTACTAGGAAATTATTCATTATCTCAAGCTATAAGCTATCTTGAAAAAGTAGTAAGTAAAAATGTTCCAGAGGCAAGAATAGAGTGGAAAGGAAAATCAGAAGAATTAAAAGAAACTAGCAATGAACTATTAATTATATTTACTCTTGCTTTGTTAACAGCATTTTTAGTGATGGCGGCAAATTTTAATAGTTTTATTCACCCTGCTATAATTATGTTAACTGTGCCTTTAAGCGTATTTGGAGGAATAGTTTTTATTTTGTTATTCAACTCAAGTATAAATATTTTTTCTCAGATTGCGTTGATAATTTTAATTGGTATTTCAACAAAAAATTCAATTTTAATAGTGGATTGGGCAAATCAGTTAAGAATAAGTGGTAAAAATGTTCAAAGTGCAGTTTTGGAGGCATGTAAAAGAAGATTTAGAGCTATCATTATGACTTCACTTAGCACAATGATCGCAATGGTACCTTTATTAATCGGTAATATAGGTCCTGGAGCGGGCGAAGCCAGTAGATTAGCTGTTGGAGCAACAATATTTGGTGGCATGCTTATAAGTACATTTTTTACACTATACGTAACACCAACAATGTATGTCCTACTTACAAAAAATACTAAACGAATTGATGCAATTGATATTCAACTAAATAAAGAGCTTAAAAGATAATATATTTATTATTTAAATTTTTTTCACATTCTTTTAGTTGTCTTTTATAAATTTTAGATTGCTGCGATACTTTTTTTGCAAAAATTATTGATTTTTTATCTGTTTTATAAACTTTTTTAGAATAATTGCCCCATCCTAAATAATAATTTAAATATTGGTTATAGGCATCATTAAGAGAAACGTTATTAATTTGATTAGTTTTTTTTATATACCAACCAATAAACATGGCTGAATCTTTAAATCTGTTACGAAGTGCTAATGGACTGTTAGTTTCTTTTTTATATAATTCCCAGGTCTTATTAACTGCTTGAGAATATCCAAATGAACTTGATGGCCTCTTGTAAGGAATAATTTTAAATAATTTAGTTCTTTTAGGTTTTGCCCAGCGATTAAAACTTGATTCTTTATTTACAAATGCCAAAATCATAGAAATTGGTGCACCATAAGTTTCAGAACTTTTTTTAGCCGATTTATACCATAAATAATTTTGTCCGAAAATTTTACAGGCATTTTCTGGATATTTTGGGATAGAACTACAAGAAGTTAAAAAAATTAAAATAAATAAAAAAGTGAATTTATTTTTTAAAATCTTCTTTTGCACGTAATAATGCCTTTTCTATCTGATCTCTAATTTCTGAGTCTTCTATACTAATTGATGCTAATTGAAAATCTTTTTTAACTTTACGAAATACATCTTCTTGTCCCTTTTCTTCCATATCAGCTTTTATGATCTCACTAATATATTTTTCTTTTTCTTTTTCATTTTTTCCTAATTTTAAACTCACAAATTCTGCTATATATTTATTGCTTCTGGATTGAATTTTAAATTGTAATTCTTGATCTACTTGAAATTTTTTTTCAAAACTTTTTTTTCTTTCATCAAATTTATTCATATCTTATTAAAGAATAAATAAATCTTTACAGCAGAATAAGCAACTAATACTCCTAGAAAATTAGCACTCATATCTTCAAATTGAAAAGCTCGATTAGGTACAAAATATTGTAATATTTCAAGTAATAATGATAAAAATATTAATACATAGAAGATTTTTTGAATTTTATTGCTTTTTAAATAAAGAACAAAACCCAATAATGAGACATAAAAATAATAAATAAAATGATTAATTGTCGTTCCATAAGGGTTATTAATTAGATTTGGCTGTTTTCCCAAATCTCCATAAACCCATAAACCTATTAATGATCCAGGAAATAAGCTTAATATAATAAGAAATATTACTGAGACATAAAAAATTAGCTTTAAAAAACTAAGTATTTTGTTCATATATCTAAGTTATTATTAAATTAACATATATTATTTTTGATAAGAAATGAACAACCTAATATTAGTAAGACATGGACAAAGTTTGTGGAACCAGGAAAAAAGATTTACAGGCTGGGCCGATATAGATTTAACGGAAAAAGGTAAAACTGAAGCAGCTGAAGCTGGTGGATTAATTAAAAAACTAAACTTAAATTTCCACACATGTTTTACATCCAAATTAACTAGAGCAATTAGAAGTTCAAAAATAATTTTAAAGGTCTTGGGTGATGATAAAACAAAGGTTGTCGAATCCTCAGCATTAAATGAAAGACATTATGGAGACCTTACATCTCTTAATAAAGATGAAACTATCAAGAAATATGGATTTGATCAGGTACAAGTTTGGAGAAGAAGTTTTGATACCGCGCCACCACCAATGGATGAAGAACATCCATATAAAAACAAAATTGATTCTAACATTTTATGTGAGTCATTAAAAGACACTTTTGATCGTGTTGTTCCATATTACATAAAGCAGATTGAACCTTTAGTTAAAGAAAAAAAAAATATATTAATTATTTTTCATGGAAATAGTTGTAGAGCATTATTAATGAAGATATTTAATATCTCTAAGAACAAAATTGTGAAATTTGAAATTCCTACAGGAAATCCCCTATTAATTAAATTTAATAATTCAAAAGTTGCGGATTATAAATATCTTAATGTGAATAGAGCAAAAAAAATTTTCTTTAATATTTAAAATTTTTCTTTTAATAGCTTTTTATAAATATCTAAAGTGCTTACATGTAGAAATTCAATGCTGCTTTCTAATCCATAAAGCTCTTTATTTTTAATTAGATAATCCCAAATTTTATTCATTGAAAAAACTTTTTCGGTTAAACCCAAAAAAACCTCAGGTTTAATAATTTGAACTCCAGTATAGATATATTTTAAATTACTTAAATCATTTTTATTAACTAAATTTTTATTAATATTAAAGTCTCCTTTAAAAGATTTATCAAAACTTTTTTTTTTATTTACGACTAAAAGATAGCATTTACTTTTTTCATTTTTGTAAAATAATTTCTCCATGAGCTTTAATTCTTCTAAATATTTAAAATTCCATATTGTATCAGGATTAATAATTAAAAATGGTTGGTCAGAAAAATAGTTAATAGCATTACGGACACCTCCACCAGTATCTAGAATTTTATCTTTTTCTTCTAAAATGTTAATTTTTAAATTAAATTTATTTTTTTCTAAATATTGAATAATTTGATCCTTTAAATAATAAACATTAATTACAACCTCTTTAACGCCAAAAAGTTCAAGTATTTTTATAGTATTCGATAATAATGTTTCATTTTTAATTTTTAATAATGGTTTTGGAATTTTAAGTGTTAAAGGATTTATTCTCTTGCCAAAACCTGCGGAAAGTATCATTGCTTTTTTAACCATGTTTTTTAATTTACTATTAAAAGTGGATTGGTCTTTTATCAACTGCCATTGCTGCTTCTTTAATGGCTTCACTATGAGTAGGGTGAGCATGACAAGTTCGGGCTATATCTTCAGCACTTGCGCCAAATTCCATTGCTAACGCCAACTCAGCAATCATTGTACCTGCTTCTGAACTAATTATAGAAACTCCCAAAACTTTATCTGTTTTTTCATCTGCGATTACTTTTACAAAACCTTCAGTATCATTATTAACTTTAGCCCTTGAATTAGCTATAAAAGGAAATTTACCTACTTTAAATTTAATATTTTCCTTTTTTAATTGTTCTTCTGTTTTACCAACCGAAGCAACTTCTGGCGATGTATATATTACTGAGGGTATAACATCATAATTTACGTGACCAGCCTGGCCGCAAATTATTTCTGCAACAGCTATACCTTCGTCTTCGGCTTTATGTGCTAACATTGGACCTTTATCAATAACATCTCCTATTGCATAAATACTTTTAATGGAAGTTTCAAACTTTTTATCAACTTGTATCTTATTATTTTTATTTAATTTGATTCCTATCTTTGTTATATCGTTTCCAATATTAGGTTTCCTTCCTACAGCCACTAAAACTTTGTCGCATTCAATTCTTTCTTTTTTTTTAGTTTTGTTATTAGTCAAATCAACAACTGTTTTATTTTTGATAACTTTTGTTCCTGTAACTTTTGATTCTAGTTTAAATTTAATTCCTTGTTTTTGGAGAATTTTTAAAAACTCATTGGAAATATCTTTATCCATACCAGGAATTATATGATCTAAATATTCTATAACTGTAACATCTGAACCTAATCTTCTCCAAACACTTGAGAGTTCTAAACCAATATACCCTCCTCCAATAACAATAAGTTTACTTGGTACTTTTGGAAAAGACAATGCTCCCGTAGAAGAAACAATTGTTTCTTCATCAATTTTTATATTTGGTAAAGAAGTTGGTTTTGAGCCCGTAGATATTATAATATTTTTTGTTTTGTAATTAACTTTTTTTAGTGAATCTGAAGAATTCTCAACAACACTTACCGTATTTTTATCTATAATTATTCCAGTTCCTTTTAGGTGAGTAATTTTATTTTTTTTAAATAAAAATTCTATACCCTTTGTCAAAGTTAAAACTGATCTATTTTTATTGTTCAACATTTTTGATAAATTGAGTTTGATGTTATCAGTCTCTATACCCAAGTTATTAAATTCTTTTTTAGCTTTATGATATAATTCAGATGATTTAAGTAAGCTTTTTGATGGTATACAACCCACATTTAAACAAGTGCCACCTAATGTTTTATTCTTTTCAACGCACGCTGTTTTTAGTCCTAATTGTGCTAGTCTAATTGCTGCAACATATCCTCCTGGACCTGAACCAATTACAATGACATCAAAATTATTTTCCATTTTTAAAGATCTAAAAATAATCGACGGGGTTCCTCAAGACATTCTTTGATTGTTTTTAAAAAAGATACCGCCTCTTTACCATCTATTATTCTGTGGTCGTAAGATAAAGCTAGATACATAATCGGTCTTGAAACTATATTACCATCTTTAACTATAGGCCTATCTACAATATTGTGCATACCCAATATACCAGTTTGAGGTGGATTTAAAATTGGTGTTGAAAGCATTGAGCCATATATTCCACCGTTACTAATTGTAAAAGTTCCTCCTTGAAGATCATCAATAGTTATTTTACCTAATCTCGCTTTTTCAGAGAGAAGAAATATATTTCTTTCTATATCAGCAAAAGAAAGTTCATCAGATTTCTTAAGTACTGGAACCACCAAACCTCTTTCGGTACCAATAGCTATTGAAATGTTATAGTAATTTTTATAAATAATATGATCATTTTCAATTTCAGCATTTACTGCTGGAAAATTTTTTAAAGCAACAACGGACGCTTTAACAAAAAAAGACATAAAGCCTAATTTTACTTTATATTTTTTTTGAAAATCTTCTTGGTAATCTTTCCTCATTTGCATGATATTGTACATATCTATTTCATTAAAAGTTGTTAACATTGCTGCATTATTTTGAGCTTCTTTTAATCGCTTAGCTATAGTGACTCTTAATCTAGTCATTTTTACTCGTTCCTCTGGTCCATGAGTAATATTTCTTTTAGATGGTTGAGGTATATTTCCCATTAATTTAATTAAATCACCTTTGGAAATTCTTCCTGATCTTCCAGTACCCTCTACATCTGATAAATCTATATTGTGTTCTTCAACAATTTTTCTCACTGCTGGAGATAAATTACTTTTTGTTTTGG
>CACIPU010000025.1 GCA_902588625.1 uncultured Pelagibacteraceae bacterium
CAAAAAAATGGGGTGCAAAATTTGAAAATTTAGAACAAAAGTATTTAAACATCGATTTACAAAACCAATTAGGAAGTACAATAATTTTTTCCCAAAGTATAATAAAACATTTTTTAAAAAATAAGAATGGAAACTTAATTTTAATTTCATCCATACAAGGAATTAAAGCACCTAGATTTGAACATTATAAAAATTTAAAAATGCAAAGTCCAATCGAATATACTGCAATCAAGTCAGGAATAATATCTATTACAAAATATTTATCAAAATATTATAAAAATAAAAATATAAGAATTAATTGTGTTAGTCCTGGTGGAATAAAAGACAATCAACCTCAATTATTTAAAAAACGATACAGGCAATCATGTAATTTTAAAGGTTTATTAGATGGGAATGATGTATCAAAGTTAATTGTATTTTTATTATCAAATCAATCAAAATATATATCGGGTCAAAATTTAGTAATAGATGATGGCTGGTCACTTTAAAAAAACTATTTTATTTCTGTTTCCTTATAAATTTACAGAATTTGAATATTACAAATATGAAATATCCAAATTAGAAAAAAAAAACAATTTGAATGTTATAGTAAATGATCTTTCTGAAATAATAAATAATAGAAAATTTAATGAAATATGGAAAACTAAAGCAGAAAAAAAAACTGTAAAATTTTCAACTTTATTTTCTTGGATTGCATATTTTAATAAAATTAAAAAAAAAAATGTAATAATTTTTAGTCATTTACAAACATCAAATTTAAGTAGTTTTATTATAAATTTAACAATAAGATTATCAAAATTACCTATAATTTTTTATGAAGAGGCCAGTCCTTTTTCACGTCCCAAGAAAAATATTAATTTTTTTTTATCAAGAATAAAACAACACGCTTTTAATTATAAAGTTTATTTATACTATTTAAAACAATATTTTTTTGGATTTTTAGTTAATTTAATAAGTCATGAAAAAGTAATTTTATTTTCCAATATTATTTATAAAAAATCATATAATGGTTTGTACGCAAAAGGAGTCAAAAATTTTATAAATTTAAAAATTAACTCATATGATTTTTCAAACGCGATGTCTTTTAAAATAAGTAAAAAAAAAAAATTAAAAAAATACATAATTTATCTAGATGACGGAGGGCCATATTTTACTGGAGATACGCATGAAAAAGGAAACGAAATACCAAATTATAATATAAAAAAATGGTATAAAGATTTGGATATTTTTTTAAATAAAATTGAAAAATATTTTAATGCAAAAGTAATAATTATTCCTCATCCAAAATATAAAAGTCCAAATTCTAAAAAAATAAAAAGCTACAATCCTTATTTTAGTAATAGAAAAGTTAATAATGATTACGATGCGCTAGCTAAATTATCCCATGATTGTTTATTTTTTATTGATAGGGGGTCTACTGCAATTTCATATGCTATATTTCATAATAGACCAATAGTTCAAATATATTCTTCTGAACATCTATATACGAGAGGAGAATTTCAGTGCATTTTAGATCAAACAAAAAACACTGGAACAAAACCAATTAATATTTTATCAGTTAATAGGCAAAAGATTGTAAAAAGTCTTAAAGTGAACAAAATGAAGTATAAAAACTATAAATATAATTACTTAACACCTAAAAATAAGAAAATTGAGCAAATTCCTAACTATAAGATTATTGGAGAATTTATTAATAAAAATATTTTAATAAAGCAATGAAAAAGAATTATTTAAATTATTCAAGTGCAATAAAATCATATATTTATTTTTTAAAAAAAAATAAACTTTACGATAAAAGAAAAATATTTTTTTATGAAAATAATATAGAAAAAATGTCTAATTGGAAAAATGTAGATTTCAAAGAAACTCTACGATGGTATAACAAAATTAAAAATTTAAATAAAACAAAAGTAAAAACAATACATCTAGAAAAAATGAGAAAATGGAGTTATGACAAAAAAAAAGGCGTTATAAAACACGATAGCGGGGAATTTTTTCATATTGAAGGAAAAAGAATTTTTAAATCTAACAGAGAAGTTAAAAATTGGGATCAGCCATTTATCAAACAAGTAAATTATAAAGGAGGAATCATAGGACTAGTAAGAACGAATATTAAAGGGATTCCTCATTACTTAGTCGATGCAAAATATGAACCAGGAAATTATAATAAAATTCAAATTAGTCCATCATTACAAGCAACTTATTCAAATCTTAATAGAATTCATAAAGGAGAAAAAAATAAAGTAGCTAAAAAATATTTTTCAAAAAATTATCGAAATATAAGAAAGTTCTGGGTAACAGAGGATGGGGGAAGACTATACTTAAAAAGAAATCTCCACTGGATTATTCAGTATAATGGAAAAATTAATTTACCTGGGAAAACTTATAGATGGTTAACACTTTGGGAATTAGATAGATTTATAAAAATTGGTTCTTTAGTAGGACCTCATCTTAGATCAATATTATCTCTAATATAAATGAAAAAAAAAACTATTGGTATCATTGGAGCAGGAAAACATTTTGCTAATAAAATATATCCAATATTATCTAATTCAAATTTTTTTAAAATTAAAGGAATTTTAAGAAAAAAAAATATAGTTTTTAAAAATATTAAAAATTTTAATGAAAAAGATTTTTTTAATCAATATTTTGATTTTGTATATATAGCTTGTCCAAATAAATTTCATGAAAAATATATTATTAAATCACTAAAAAATCAATCGCACGTTATTTCTGAAAAACCATTTGTGCTAAGAAAAAAAAATATAAATAAAATTGTAAAACTATCTCAAGATAATAAAAAATTAATATTTGAAGCATTTATGTATATTTATCATCCAGTTTTCAAATATATAAAAAAACTAATTTTATCTAAAAAATTTGGAAAAATACGTTATGTAATAGCAAACTTTAGATACCCTTCACTTCCCAAAAATAATAATAGATATAAAAAAAATGAAGGGGATGGGTTTTTTTATGATGCGGCTTCTTATCTTATTTCTTTAGAAAACTTTCTTTTCAAAAAAAAAAATAGTAAAATTTTTAATAATAGTTCACAAAAAGTTAGGAATGGTGTTGATTTGAGAGGTAATATTTATATAAATTCTTCAGAGGGAAATAGATTCTATTTTTGGGGCGAAGGTCAAAAATATTCTAATAGTCTAGAAATTTTCTTTGAAAAATCTTCAATTTTTATTGATAAATTTTTTAGTAAAAATGATAAAGAAAAAATTAAAGTACAAATTTATGGTAAAAATTTTAAAGAAAAAACTATAAAAGAAACTAACCACTTCAGAGAAATGTTTTTCACTATACAGAAAATGTATAATAAAAAGAATTTTCAAAAAATTCATATAAATCAAATAAAAAAGCAGCTTGATTTAATGACAAAATATAACACTTAAATGAAAAAAATTTTATTTAATACTCCGTTACAAAAAAAAGAGTATTCCAACAATGTAAAAAAACTTCTAGATTCAAGGAAATCATTACATGGGCCCGGTCAAAATATTTTTAAAATTAAAAAAGAATTGAAAAAAATTTTTGGCTTTAATCATGTTCATCTAACTAATAGTTGCACGTCTGCTATGGAAATTTGTGCTTTGATGGTAAATTTAAAAAAAAATGAGGAGGTACTTATGCCATCATATAATTACAACACGACCGCTTCTAGTTTTGTAAGAACTGGTTGCAAAGTAAGATTTTGTGATATTGATAAAAAAAATTTAATGCCAACTTTTCAACAAATAAAAAATAACGTAAATAAAAATACAAAAGTAATTATAATAATTCACATGCAAGGATTGCCTATAGATTATTTAGGAAAACTTAAAAAATACTGTAAACTAAAAAAAATTATTTTGATTGAAGATGCAGCGCCTGCTCTTGGATCGTACGTGAAAGATAAACCCGTAGGCAGCTTCGGAGATTTTGCTTGTTTTTCTTTTCATGAAACAAAAAATTACCAAAGTGGAATTGGTGGATTGCTTGTTGTTAATAACAAAAAATTTAGAAAAAAGTCTAACTTAGTATTTGACAAAGGAACAGATAGAACACTGGTAGTTTCAGACCCAAATTATCATAAGAAATATTATTCCTGGGTAGATATTGGCTCATGCTTTAGGTTGCCAGAACTTAATGCTAGTTTTCTGCAACCGCAAATAAAAGATATTAATAAAGTTATAAAATACAGATCATATATCTATAAAAGATATGTAAAAAATTTTCAGGAATGGTTAAACGATGAGTTTTCAATATGCAATAAAATCACTCATAAATATAAATATAATTATCATGCCTTTACAATAATTTTAAAAAAAAATGAAAGAGAAAAATTTTTAAAATATTTAAAAAAAAATAATATAATTGCATTTATAAGTTTTGAAGCATTACACTTATCAAAAGTAGGAAAAACACTTATAAATAAAAAAACAAATTTAAAAAATACAGAAGAAATTATAAGAAAAATTGTAAGACTCCCCATGCATAATGAGTTGAAGATAAAAGAAGTAGATTATATTTCTGGTAAAATTAAAAAATATTTTAAAAAATAATACTAAAGTTAGTTTAGGATATATTTAGGATGAAATTTCTTTTGATTTCTTATAGTGAAGTAGATGGAGTCGGGCAACATGTAATTAGCTTAAATTCAAGTTTAAAAAAACTTGGACATCAGTCAAAAGTAGTTTTGCTTCATAAATTTAAATCACAAGATAAAGATGTAATAAAAATAAATAGATCATTTATATTAAGATTTATTTTTTTTATATTAGAATTTTTAAAAAAAGATTTTAGCAGTTTGTTTAGCTTTGGTAATAGTACTATAAATTATAATTCGATAAAAAAATATATCGATGAGTCAGAAATAATTATTATATATTCAGCTCATAAAATTTTATCATTTAGCATGATAGAAAAAATTTTTGACACTAATAAAATTGTTTACCTTAGACCTCTAGATATGGAATTTGCATCAGGAGGTTGTCATGTTAATTTTTTAAAAAATGGAAATGAATGTAGAAAATTCGAGTCAAACTGTAATAGCTGCCCTCAGCTAAACTTTCTTAATTTTTTTAATTATTCAAAAATAATTTTTAATAAAAAGAAGAAAATCTTAGAAAAATATAAACCTAAAATATTTGTTGAAAATACTTTTACTAAAAAAATTTATAATGCATCACCTATTACTCAAAAAATAAAAACTGAAACTATATTTTTAGGAGTAAATAAGAAAAGAACAAATTTTCTTGAAAAAAACAATGCAAGGAAAATTCTTGAAATTAATCAAGATGATAAAGTTCTTTTATTTGGAACTTTTAATATGGACGCGCCTCATAAAGGGGGAAGACTTATTGAAGATATTTTAAAAATATTCATTACAAATTTAAAATTAAAAGGTATACAAGCAGAGTCTCAAAAGTTAAAATTGATAACATTTGGAAGAAAAAATACATTCAGTTTCAGTATTCCAGAAATTGAATGGACTCACCTTAACGAAATACATTCAGATACTAAATTAAACTTATTATACAGAGCCGCTGATGTTTTTATTTCACCATCTACAGGTTGTAACGGGCCACACATAATATTGGAAGCTTTGGCAAATGATTTACCTGTTGTAGCTTTTGATCAAGGGGTAGCTCAAGATTCAGTTATTGATGCCGTTAATGGATATCTAGCTCCTTGTTTTGATAAACAAATTTTTTCTAATGGGGTATTTAAGACATTATTTTCAAAAGAATTAGTTATTGATAATCCTCAAAATAAAAAGTTAAAGTTACTTTTTGACTCTACTAATGAAGCTAAAATACTAATACAAAACGCTTTAAGTGATTTAAAAAGTAAAGAAAAAAATTAAAATGAAATTAAAAAAATTTTTTAATAACAAAACCGTAATAGTAACAGGACATACAGGCTTTAAAGGATCTTGGCTTTCACTTTGGCTTGTAAGTCTAGGAGCAAAGGTTATTGGGTTATCCATAGACACAGTAGGCAACCAATCACATTTTAAAGCTATAAAATTAGCAAAAAAATTAAAAAATATAAATATCGATATAAGAAATTTAGGTAAGTTAAAAAAAATAATTAACAAACATAAGCCAGATTATGTATTTCATTTAGCCGCTCAATCCTTAGTAAAAAAATCTTATATTGATCCAATTTATACCTGGAATACAAATACTATTGGAACACTTAATGTTCTGGAATCTTTACGAAGCTTTAAGAAAACTTGTATTGCAGTAATTATAACAAGCGATAAAAGCTATAAAAATCTTGAAATTAAGAGAGGCTATAAAGAAAATGATATACTAGGGGGAAAGGATCCTTACAGTGCATCAAAAGCATCTGCTGAGCTTGCAATTCAATCTTATATAAATTCTTATTTTTCTTTTAAAAAAAATAAAGTTTTTATTGGTGTAGCAAGAGCTGGTAATGTAGTTGGTGGAGGAGATTGGTCAGAAAATCGCTTAATACCTGATTGTGTTAAATCCTGGTCTAAAAATAGAAAAGTTTTACTTAGAAATCCTAATGCAACGCGCCCTTGGCAACATGTGTTAGAAGCAGTTGGAGGCTATTTAAAACTAGCAATGAAATTAAAAGAAAATAAAAAATTGCACGGGCAAGCATTTAATTTTGGACCTAGCGAAAATAAAAATTATAGAGTTATTTACGTTGTTAAACTAATGAAAAAATATTGGAATAAAGTTTCATGGAAAATAATAAGTAAAAAAAAAAATAACTTTTATGAATCTAGTTTACTAAACCTAAACGTAAAAAAAGCTAAAAATAAACTAAAATGGCAAAGCATTCTAACATTTGACCAAAATATAAAAATGGTAACTGAATGGTACAAAAATTATTATATTAATCCAAAAAAAATATACAAAACTTCTATTAGTCAAATAAAAAAGTATGAACACTTAATGAAAAAAAATTTTATTTTATGAAAATTGTTTTGTTAGCAGGTGGTTTTGGAACAAGATTATCGGAATACACCAAAACTATACCTAAACCGATGATACATATTGATGGAAAGCCATTACTTTTACATATTATGCAATTTTACGCGAAACATGGATTTAAAGATTTTTATATTGCGCTAGGGTACAAAGGGCATGTAATCAAAAAATTTTTTAATAAAAAATTTTTTGATTGGAATATAAACTTAGTCGAAACTGGAAAAAATACCATGACAGGTGGCAGGTTAAAAAGATTAAAAAAACATATTGGAAATGAAACTTTTATGATGACGTATGGTGATGGAATATCTAATGTTAATTTAAAAAAATTATTAAAATTCCATAAAAAAAATAAAAAATTAGTTACACTTACAGCTGTTAGACCCCCTGCTAGATTCGGCGCATTAAAACTTAAAAACCATTATGTAAGTTATTTTAAAGAAAAATCTAAATTAGATGAAGGTTGGATTAATGGAGGTTTTTTTGTCATGGAGCCAAAATTTTTAAATTATATTAAAAATGATGATACATACTTAGAAAGAGAGCCTTTAGAAAAAGCCTGCAAAAAAAAACAACTTATGGCGTATAGACATGAAGGGTTTTGGCAGTGCATGGATACAAAAAGAGATAAGGATAACCTTAATAAGGTTTTAAAAAAAATTAAGTTTTGAAGTCAAAAAATAATATATTAATAGTTGGTGGGACAGGTTTTATAGGATATCACCTTGCAAAAAAGTCTTTACAAAAAGGATGGAAAGTAACTAGTATTTCTACTAAAAAACCCAAAAAAATTAGGTTTTTACCGAAGGTTGAATATATATTTTGTGATATTTCAAATATACGATCATTAAAAAAAAAGACCCAAAAATATTTTAAATATGTTGTAAACCTTGGAGGGTATGTAGATCACTCAAATAAGAAAAAAACTTACGAAAGTCACTTTTTAGGATGTAAAAATTTAGCAGATATTTTCTTAATTAAAAAACCGAAAGCTTTTATTCAAATGGGAAGTAGTGTTGAATATGGTAATTTAAAATCTCCACAAAAAGAAAATGGAAAATGCAAACCAGTTTCAGTTTATGGAAAATCTAAGTTTTTAGCTACTAAATATTTAATTGATTTATACAATAATAAAAAATTTCCTTGTACAGTTTTAAGGCTTTATTTAGCTTATGGACCTAAGCAGGATTTAAACAGATTTTTACCTATTATAATTAATGGATGTAAAAAAAATAAAAAATTTCCTTGCTCAAGCGGAATTCAACTACGAGATTTTATAAATGTTAAAGATGTTGTAGAAATTATTATTAAGTCACTAAACAATAAAAAGGCAAGAGGACAGATAATTAACATAGGATCAGGAAAACCACAAAAAATAAAAAATATTATTAATTATGTTAGAAATATTTTGAAAGGTGGGCGTCCTCAGTTTGGAAAAATTAAATTTAGAAAGGATGAAATTTTAAAAATATATCCTAGTATAAAAAAAGCTAGGCAATTAATTAATTGGCATCCAAAAATTAAATTTAAGAGTGGAGTTAAAGACACAATAAAATCTTATAATGAATAACAATATCATTGCAGAACCTAATGTTAGCATCATTATGAATTGCTATAATGGTGAAACTTTTTTAAATGAGAGTATTGGTAGTGTTTTGGAACAAACTTATACAAATTGGGAATTAATTTTTTGGGATAATCAATCACAGGATAAAAGTTCAAGTATATTTAAATCATTTAATGACAAAAGATTAAAATATTTTTACGCGCCAGAACATACAACACTTTATAAAGCTAGGAATTTGGCTATTGAAAATTCTAGGGGAAATTTTATCGCATTTTTAGATACAGATGATCTTTGGAAAAAAAATAAACTTGAGTTACAGATGAAATATTTTATCAATCCAGAAATAGGTTTAGTATTCAGCAACTTATGGCTTTTAAAAAAAAATAAAAAAAAAATTTATACTAAAAAAATGTTAGATTCAGGTAGAATTTTTAATAAATTAATTGACAACTATAATGTTGGTATTATTACCACAGTAATAAGAAAAAAATTTTATTTAAAACTATCAAAAAAATTTGATGAAAGATTTTCAATTATTGGTGATTATGATTTATTTTTAAGACTTTCAAAAAAATGCTTATTTAAATCAATTCAAGAACCACTCGCCACATATAGGTTACATGAGAATAACTTATCAAATATTAAAAAAGGAAAAGAGG
>CACIPU010000026.1 GCA_902588625.1 uncultured Pelagibacteraceae bacterium
TTTTCTAACTTTTTTATTTATTTTTTTTATTTTATAAACATTTCCTTTAGGACCATGTGCGATACCTCCTCCCACAAAGATAGGCGCCTTTCGACTACTATGTCTTGCTCCTCCGGTACCCTTTTGTGCATATATTTTAGATGTAGATCCAGCAATTTCTCCACGTTGTTTAGTTTTGGCTGTCCTTGGTTTAAAATGGTTTAATTGCCAATCAACAAGTGATTGTATAAGTGTTTTGTTCGGATTTAATGAGAATATCTTTTCAGATAATTCAATATCTTGACTAGAGCTACCTTCAATATTTATTACTTTTAATTTCATTTTTTACTTTTAACCTCTTTTTTAACTTCTTTTTTAACTGCTTCGTTAGGTTTATTTTTTGTTTTTTCTGGTGTTGATGATTCTGTAACTTTGATACTCTTTATTTTTTCTATGGTAGTTTTACGATTGACGTTTTTTGCGTTTTTTTGAATTAACACTATTGAATTTTTTGAACCAGGAACCGATCCTTTGATAAATATTAAATTGTTTTCTAAATCAGCCTTTATAATTTCAAGATTTTGTATAGTTCTGTATTTATCACCCATGTGGCCAGCCATTTTTTTTCCTTTAAATACTTTACCAGGATCTTGGTTTTGACCAGTAGAACCGTGAGCTCTATGTGAAACAGAAACACCGTGTGAAGCTCTTAATCCAGCAAAATTATGTCTTTTCATAACTCCGGCAAATCCTTTTCCAATAGTTTTTGATTTAATGTCAACAAATTTTTCATCTTTAAATAATTCTAGTCCTATTTCATTACCTTCTTTAAATTCTGATATATTTTTAACTTTAAATTCCTTTAAGAATTTTTTTGGTTCAGTAGATTTTTTTGCAAAAAATCCTTTCATCTGCTGAGTTAATTTTGAAGTTTTAATTTTTCCAAAACCAACTTGTATTGCGTCATAACCTCTTTTCTCTTTTGTTATAACATTTAATATTCTTCCTTTTTCAATTGATAAAACAGTTACAGGAATCGATATGCCTGAATCTACAAATTCTCTTGTCATTCCAACCTTTTTTCCTATTAATCCAATTGTCATAATTTTTATATCTTAATTTCTATGTCCACACCTGAAGCCAAATCTAATTTCATCAGCGCTTCAACTGTTTGTGGAGTTGGTTCTAGAATATCTATCAAACGTTTATGTGTTCTTGTTTCAAATTGTTCTCTACTTTTTTTATCAATATGTGGTGATCTTAAAACTGTAAAAATTTCTTTTTTAGTTGGAAGTGGAATAGGCCCCCTTACTTGTGCTCCTGTTCTCTTTGCAGTATTTATTATTTCAACGGTAGATAAATCCAATATCTTGTTGTCGTAAGCTCTAAGATGTATCCTTATATTTTGTTTTTCCATAGTTTTATGCCAATTTTTTTGTTACTTCATCTTGAACATTTTGAGGTACTTTATCATAATGATCAAAAAACATTGAATATTGCGCTCTACCTTGCGACATTGATCTTAAATTGTTTATATAACCAAACATATTAGCTAAAGGAACCATTGCGCTTATAACTGTTGCATTTCCTCTTTTGTTTGTTTCTGAAACTTGCCCTCGTCTACTATTAAGATCACCTATAACGTCACCCATATAATCCTCTGGTGTAATAACCTCAACTCTCATAACAGGTTCCAAAAGTTTCAGTGATGCTTTAGTACAAGCTTCTTTGAAGCAGTATCTAGAAGCTATTTCAAAAGCTAAGACGCTTGAATCTACATCATGGTGTAATCCGTCTAATATAGTTACTTTATAATCTATAAGTGGAAATCCAGCTAAAATTCCACTATCAGCTACACTCTCTATTCCTTTTTCTACCCCTGGAATAAATTCTTTTGGTATAGCTCCACCTTTAATTTTATTTTCAACTTCTCTTCCTTTGCCTGGAGATAAAGGTTCTACGCTTAATTCAACTTTAGCAAATTGTCCTGCTCCTCCACTTTGTTTTTTATGAATATAGGTAACGTTCGAAGATTTTAAAATAGTTTCTCTATAAGCCACTTGCGGAGCTCCAATATTAGCTTCTACTTTGAATTCTCTTTTCATACGATCAACAATTATGTCCAAATGTAATTCTCCCATTCCTTTTATTATCGTTTGACCTGATTCTTCATCTGAAGTAACTCTAAATGATGGATCTTCTCTAGCTAATCTGCCTAAAGCTTCACCCATTTTTTCTTGATCAGCTTTAGTTTTTGGTTCAACTGCAATTTCTATTACTGGGTCAGGAAATTCCATTGGCTCAAGAACTATTGGGTTGTTTTCGTCTGACAAGGTATGACCTGTAATTGTGTGTTTTAAGCCAGCTAAGGCTACTATATCTCCTGAATTAGCCTCTTTAACATCTTCCCTGCTGTTAGCATGCATTAATAACATTCTTCCTACTCTTTCTTCTTTATCCTTACTTGTATTATATATAGCGGTAGCTGCTTTTAAGGTTCCTGAATAAATTCTAATAAATGTTAATGTTCCTACAAATGGGTCTGTTGCAACTTTAAAAGCTAAAGCTGAAAATGGTTGATTATCTTCAAATTTTCTTTCTTCTTCATCTTTGGAGTCAGGTTTTGTTCCTTTGATTGATCCAATATCTATTGGACTTGGTAAATAATCCACAACAGCATCCAATAAAGGTTGAACACCCTTATTTTTAAAAGCTGAACCAGTAAGCACAGGGACAAAATCAAATTTTATGCATCCTTTACGAATACATGATATTAAATCTTTTTCAGGTATATCATTTCCATTTAAGTAGGACTCCATTAATTTTTCATCTTGTTCAACTGCTGTTTCTAATAATTCTTTTCTGTATTTAGTTGCTTCATCTTTAAGATCAGATGGTATATCTACATATTCAAATTCTGCTCCCAATTTTTCATCTTTCCATAAAACAGCTTTCATTTTAACTAAATCAACAACCCCTTTAAGTCCTGATTCAATACCAACAGGAATTTGCATTACTAAGGGTTTTGCTCCAAGGCGATCCTTAATCATTTCAACACAATTAAAAAAATCAGCTCCAGTTCTATCAAGTTTATTTACAAAACAAATCCTTGGGACTTTATATTTATCAGCTTGTCTCCAAACAGTTTCGGATTGAGGTTCAACGCCAGCAACTCCATCAAAGACACAAACAGCACCATCTAAAACTTTTAAAGATCTTTCAACTTCAATAGTAAAATCTACATGTCCAGGTGTATCGATAATGTTAATTCTATGATCTTTCCAAAAACAGGTTGTTGCTGCCGAGGTAATTGTAATACCTCTTTCTTGCTCTTGTTCCATCCAATCCATCGTTGCAGCTCCATCATGTACTTCTCCAATTTTATGACTTTTGCCTGTGTAATATAAAATTCTCTCTGTTGTTGTTGTTTTTCCAGCATCAATATGTGCCATGATGCCAATATTTCTATATTTATTTAAATTATGTGTTCTTCCCATATTTACCACCTGAAATGTGCAAAAGCTTTATTTGATTCAGCCATCTTATGTGTATCTTCCCTTTTTTTTATAGCTGAACCTTTGCTTTGAGATGCATCCATGAGTTCATTAAGTAATTTATCTGACATGGTTTTATTTTTACGTTTCCTTGTAGCATCAAGTAACCAGCGTAGTGCCAGTGTTTGAGATCTTTTTGTTTTTACCTCTACTGGAACTTGGTAAGTGGCTCCTCCAACACGTCTTGATCTTACTTCTAGATTTGGACGTATATTGTTTATTGCATCATTAAAAACTTTAATGGGATCTTCTTTTGTTTTATCTTTAATTTTATCAAGAGCAGAATATATTATTTTCTCTGCTGTAGTTTTTTTTCCATCATACATTAAAAAATTTATAAATTTAGCTAATATTAATGAATTATATTTTGGGTCGGGATAAAATATTTTTTTTGGTGCTTGTTTTTTTCTAGACATAAAATTACTTAGGTTTTTTCGCGTCGTACTTGGACCTCTGCTGTCTTCGAGCAGAAACTCCTTGGGTATCTAAATTTCCTCTTAAAATATGGTACCGTACACCAGGTAAATCTTTTACTCGTCCACCTCTGAGCAAAACTACAGAGTGCTCTTGTAAATTATGACCTTCACCAGGTATATATGCTGTAACCTCATGACCGTTTGATAATCTTACTCTAGCAACTTTTCTTAGAGCAGAATTTGGTTTTTTTGGTGTAGTTGTATATACTTTTGTACATACACCTCTTTTTTGAGGTGACCTTTCTAAAGCTGGAACTTTACTTCTCAGTTTAGGTTTTACTCTCGACTTTTTAATCAACTGGTTAATAGTTGGCATAAATTCTTAAATTTTATATTGATGGGAGAAGTAATGATCTTTTAAAAAAAACTTTTTAGTTAGTGTTTAAGGTAATTATTACCTTACTTCTAACCATCAAAATTGCGCTAAACTACTAATTGAAAACTTTAAAGTCAACAACAAAGATCAATTTTATCTTCTATATTTTGAGAGAGATTTGCATTGATCTAAATTATTTTGCTGTTTGGTCGGTTAAAGAAGCATCTCTTTCGTTAGCGGCAATTTGCCATTTTTCTTTTGTTGATCCTGTGCCGGCTGGTATAAGTCTACCTACAATCACGTTTTCTTTTAATCCATGTAGTTTATCAACTTTTCCTTTAATAGCAGCATCGGTAAGCACACGTGTAGTTTCTTGGAATGATGCTGCAGATATAAACGAGTTTGTTTGCAATGATGCTTTTGTTATACCTAATAAAACTCTTTCTGCTGTTGCAGGTTTTTTTCCTTCTTTTTTTAAGTTATCATTTAATTCATCATAAATAGTTTTATCAATAATTTCACCTAATAAATAATTAGAATCTCCTGGAGTTTTTATTTCAACTTTTCTTAACATTTGTCTTAATATAGTTTCAATATGTTTATCATTTATCACTACACCCTGCAGACGATAAACCTCTTGTACTTCGTTAACAAAATAATCTGTGAGAAATTCAATACCTAAAATTCTTAAAATATCGTGTGGTGCAGGACTTCCATCTAATAGATACTCACCTTTTTTAATCTTTTCACCTGGATTAAAATTAATATGTTTACCTTTAGGTATTAAATAAGAAGAAGAAGTTCCATCAGCTTGCACTATTGAAACTTTTTGTTTTCCTCTTAATTCTTTTCCAAATTCGATAGCTCCATTATTTTCAGCAATAATGGCACTATCCTTTGGTCTACGAGCTTCAAATAATTCTGCTACTCTAGGTAAACCACCGGTAATATCCTTAGTTTTAGAAGTTTCTTTTGGAAGTCTAGCCAGAACATCTCCTGCTGTAACTTTTTGCCCATCGTTTACAGAAAGAATTGAATCGGGAACTAAATAATATCTAGCTTCATTATCATCAGCTTTTTTAACAACGTTTCCTTTATCGTCTCTCAATGTTATTCTAGGTTTAAGTTCTGTATTTTTAGATTGAGATCTCCAATCTAAGACAGACTTAGACGCTATGCCAGTGGCATCATCAACTGTTTCTGATATTGAAACTCCATCAACAAGATCCATATAACTAACAAGTCCACTTTTTTCAGCAATAACAGGCAGTGTATATGGATCCCATTCACATATTTTTTTTCCCTTTTGAACACTTTCGTCGTTATCGATATATAATTTTGCTCCATAAGGGACTTTATAGATAGCAAGTTGTCGACCATTTTCATCTTCTATATAAACTTGCGTGTTTCTTCCCATAATGATTTTATTCTTTTCAGAGTTTTCGATGATATTTCTGTTAACAATTTTAATTTTTCCTGTTGAGTGAGCAATCACTTGAGACTCTTCTTTAATTTGAGCCGTACCCCCAACGTGGAACGTTCTCATTGTTAATTGCGTTCCTGGTTCTCCAATTGATTGAGCAGCTATCATTCCTATTGCCTCACCTTGTGCTACTATTCTTCCTCTAGATAAGTCTCGACCATAACATAAAGCGCAAACACCTTTTTTTGCTATACATGTTATAACAGAATGAACTTTAATAGATTTTACTCCAGCAGCATCTATTTTTTCACAATCTTCTTCATTTATAATTTGTTTTTTATTTAAAATAACTTCGCCTGTAATCGGATGCTTTACTGAGTCTGCTGTAGTTCTTCCTAAGGCTCTATCTGATAAACTTACAATAATATTTCCTCCTTCAATTATTTCTGAAAGGGTTAATGAATCTTTTGTTTTACAACCACAATCATGCATCGTAATTGAAATATCTTGCGCAACATCACATAATCTTCTTGTCAGATATCCTGAGTTAGCTGTTTTTAATGCTGTATCAGCAAGTCCTTTACGTGCTCCATGCGTAGAATTAAAATATTCTAACGCTGTTAAACCTTCTTTAAAGTTTGCTGTTATCGGTGTTTCTATAATTTCTCCAGATGGTTTAGCTATCAATCCTCTCATTCCAGCTAATTGTTTCATTTGAGCTGCTGATCCTCTTGCACCTGAATTAGCCATCATGAAAACTGAATTAGTTTCTATTCTATCGTTTGGCATAACTTTTGTAGCAGATGAAATCTCTTTCATCATTTCATTAGCTACCAGATCAGTACACTTTGACCAAACATCTATTACTTTGTTATATTTTTCACCTCTTGTAATCAATCCTTCAGAGTATTGTCCTTCGTAACTCTCTATTTGTTTTTTTGCATCATTTACAAGTTTTTCTTTCGTTTTTGGAATAATTAAATCATCTTTACCAAATGAAATTGCTGCTTTAAATGCATGTTTAAAACCGATACTTTTTAATTTATCACAAAATATGACAGTTTCTTTTTGACCGCAATAACGGTAAACAAAATCTATTAATTCTGAGATTTGTTTTTTTGACAAAATTTTATCAACCAAATTAAATTTTATTTTATGGTGTTTGGGTAAAATGCTAGCAAGTATAAATCTACCTGCTGTACTTTGATGTTTTTCTACAATTTTAGTACCCTTTTCATCAATAGTTTCAAATCTGCAAATAACATTTGAATGCAAACTTATGCTTTTTGATTCTAATGCTTGATCAATTTCTGTTACATTTGTAAAATATCCCTTAATTTTTTTATCTTTATCTTCTTTTTCTAATGACTGGGATAAATAATAAAGTCCAAGAACCATGTCTTGGCTTGGTACAATGATTGGTTTACCATTAGATGGGCTTAAAATATTATTTGTTGACATCATTAATACCCTAGCTTCCAATTGAGCTTCTATACTTAATGGAATATGTACAGCCATTTGATCTCCGTCAAAATCTGCATTAAAAGCAGAGCAGACAAGTGGGTGCAATTCTATGGCGCTGCCTTCAATTAATTTAGCTTCAAAAGCTTGTACTCCTAATCTGTGAAGAGTTGGTGCTCTATTCAATATTACTGGATGTTCTCTTATTATAGTTTCTAAAGCGTCCCATACTTCTGGCTTTTCTTTTTCAACCATTTTCTTTGCTTGTTTAATCGTCGTAGCCAGACCTAGTTTATCTAGTCGTGCATATAAAAATGGTTTAAATAGCTCAACTGCCATCTTTTTTGGTAAACCACATTGATGCAATTTTAATTCAGGGCCAGCTACAATAACTGATCTACCTGAATAATCGACTCTTTTACCAAGTAAATTTTGTCTAAACCTTCCTTGTTTACCTTTTAGCATTTCAGCTAATGATTTTAGTGGTCTTTTACCCGTTCCAGTAATTACTCTGCCACGTCTTCCATTATCAAATAATGCATCTACAGATTCTTGAAGCATTCTTTTTTCGTTTCTTACTATTATATCTGGTGCTTTTAAATCAATTAATCTTTTTAATCTGTTATTTCTATTAATAACCCTTCTATACAGATCATTTAAATCTGATGTGGCAAATCTCCCTCCGTCTAAGGGAACCAAAGGTCTAAGTTCAGGAGGTATAACAGGGATGCTAGTTAATATCATCCACTCTGGTTTGTTGCCAGAATCAATAAAGGATTCTATTAATTTTAATCTCTTAATAGCTCTTTCCTCTGCTACTTTAGATTTTACTTTTTCAAGTAATAGTCTTAATTTTTCTCTTTCCTGTTTTAAATCTAACTTTAATAATATTTCTCTTATCGCTTCAGCTCCAATACCAGCTTCAAATGCGTCTGGCCCATATTCTTCTTGGGCTTTCATGTATTCTTCTTCAGTAAGTAGCTGATTTTTTTGTAATTTAGTTAAACCAGGCTCTATAACCAGGAAACTTTCAAAATATAAAACTTTTTCTACTTCTTTCAATTTCATATCAACCGCTGATGATATTCTGCTTGGTAGTGATTTTAAAAACCAAATGTGTGCTACGGGAGTCGCTAGCTCGATGTGACCCATTCTATCTCTTCGAACATTAGATCTTGTTACTTCAACACCACATTTTTCGCAGATTATACCTCTAAATTTCATTCGCTTATATTTACCACATAAGCATTCATAATCTTTTACTGGTCCAAAAATTCTTGCACAAAAAAGTCCATCTTTTTCAGGTTTAAAAGTTCGATAATTTATTGTTTCTGGTTTTTTAATTTCACCAAAAGACCAAGATTTAATTTTATCTGGGCTTGCAAGAGAAATTTTTATTTTACTAAATTTTTTTTCAGCAACTTCGTTTTTAAATAATTTTGTTATATCTTGTTTCATATTATTCTAATTAAGATCTATGTCTAAACCCAATGATTTAATTTCATTGACTAAAACATTGAATGATTCTGGTACACCAGATTCAAATTTGTCATCGCCTTTTACGATTGTTTCATATACTTTTGTACGTCCTGCAACATCATCAGATTTAACAGTTAACATTTCTTGTAATGTATAAGCAGCACCATAAGCTTCCAAAGCCCATACCTCCATCTCTCCAAATCTTTGTCCTCCAAGCTGAGCTTTTCCTCCTAGTGGTTGTTGTGTAACTAAACTATAAGGTCCTGT
>CACIPU010000027.1 GCA_902588625.1 uncultured Pelagibacteraceae bacterium
TAAAAAATACCTGATGACAAAATTTCTGTTTCTTTAAATTCTTTTTGAAGTTCTTCATAAAAAATATCATTTTCGGGTGAAAATCCAATTTTAAAATAAAATATTTCTTTTTTTGTAATTTTTCTCTTATTTAAATATTCTAATATTGCTGAATATTTTCCCGATAATAGTTCTTTATGACAATGATTTTTATATTGTTCTAAAATTTTTTTATAAATATTCCATCTGTTTTCTTTTTCTTCATCCTGTTTTGTAAATCTAAATGGTTGCATACCAGCATCTGCTGCTAATTTTCTTACAGCTTCACCAAACTTATAATTTTTAATCTTTACTAGGAAATCAAAAATATTTCCATGTTCAGATGAACTAAAACAATGATAGAAACCTTTTTCATCGTTAACAGTGAAGGATGGAGTTTTTTCATTTGAAAATGGTGACAATCCAATAAACTCTTTACCTCTTCTTTTTAATTTTACTTCTGCACCTACAACTTGTGAAACTTTTATTCTCAATTTAATTTCATCTAGGTATTCTTTTGGATATTTCATTATCCTAATAATCCTTTTATTATTAAACTTACTTTTGAAAAATCTATAGAATCGGGATGTGTTTTTTTTAATGCTCCCATTATTTTTCCTATATCTTTAATACTTGTGGCTCCTGTAGTTTTTATTATGTCTTGACAGATTTTTTTTGTTTCCTCTTCGTTGAGCTGTTTTGGCAAAAATGTTTCTATTATTTTAATTTCTGATTGTTCCACTTCTAACAAATCAGTTCTCGCTCCCTTTTTGTATAAATCAGCAGAGTCTTGTCTTTGTTTTTTCATTTTTCTTAAAATTTTAATAATTTCTTCATCTTTGGTCATTTCTTTTTTTTTGCTACTTCTATTAGTGATATCTTGGTCTTTAATTGCAGCTAAAATTAAACGCAAGGTAGAAATCAAAGATTTATTTTTGATTTTTAATGCAGCATTGAACTGACTATTTATTTTTTCTCGTAATGACATGAATTTTAAAAATATTAATTTACTTTAATGCACAAATTTCTTCAAAAGAAAAAAATTCTACCTTGACGAGATAAAAACTTTTTCATAGATATGTTGCGCAATATTAAGTTTTATAGTAAAAGCCTTTAACTCATGAGTTGTATTTGGTGGTAAAAACAAATTTAACCCATATCTATTTAAAAGATAATCTTAAAAAGATTAATCCCACAGGAATTTTAGTTTTAAATGATGGCAGTTTTTTCAAGGGCTATGGGTTTGGTTATGAAAGTACAACAACCGGAGAAGTTTGCTTTAATACTTCTATAACAGGGTATCAAGAAATAATTTCTGATCCTTCTTACGCTGGACAAATTATAAACTTTACTTTTCCTCATATAGGAAATGTTGGAACAAATAATGACGACCATGAATCTGACAAGATTTGGACCAGGGGTGTAATTTTTAATTCTGAAATTTCCAATCCATCAAATTATAGAGCTTTGAAGCATTTAGATAATTGGTTAAAAAAAAATAAAATAATTGGTATTACTGGTTTAGACACTAGAAGTTTAACAAACTTTATAAGAGATAAGGGAGCTCCTAAAGGAACTATTTCTTTTTCAAAAAAAGGAAAATTTAATATCAATAAATTAAAAAATTTATCAAAGAGATGGAATGGTCTAAAGAATTTAGATTTAGCTAAAGAAGTTACTACTAAAAAAAACTATAAGTGGACTGGATTTAAAACCTGGAAAAAAGAAAATCGTTTTTTAAAAAATAAAATTAAATCATTAAAAATTGTAGCAATAGATTATGGAATAAAAAAAAATATTTTAAGATATTTTTCTGATTTTAATTGTGAAGTTCATGTTGTTCCATGTAAAACGAATGCCTTAGAAATATTAAAAATGAAACCGGATGGAGTATTCTTGTCTAATGGGCCCGGGGACCCAGCTGCAACAGGAAAGTATGCTATTGAAATTATTAAAACATTAATAAAAAAAAATATACCTATTTTTGGAATCTGTCTAGGTCATCAAATACTTGCCTTAGCATTAGGAGCAAAGACTCAAAAAATGAAACTTGGACATAGAGGTGCTAATCATCCTGTGAAAAATTTAGTCAAAAGTAATGTAGAAATCACATCTCAGAATCATGGTTTTGAGATTATTAAAAAAAGTTTACCAAAAAATATTGAAATAACTCATAAATCATTATTTGATAATTGTATCGAAGGTATAAGATTAAAAAATAAACCTGTATTTTCAGTTCAATATCATCCGGAATCTAATCCTGGACCACAGGATAGCGTATACCTATTTGAAGAATTTATTAATAATATTAAAAAAAATGCCAAAAAGAAAAGATCTTAAAAAAATTTTAGTAATAGGAGCAGGTCCAATAATTATTGGTCAAGCATGTGAGTTTGATTATTCGGGTACTCAAGCGTGTAAGGCTTTAAAGGATGAAGGCTATAAAGTAATTTTAATAAACTCAAATCCAGCAACCATAATGACGGATCCAGAAGTTGCAGATAAAACTTATATTGAACCAATCACAAAAGAAATTTTAGAAAAAATATTAATTAAAGAAAAGCCTGATGCAATTTTACCAACGATGGGAGGGCAAACTGCTTTAAATTTAGCAATCGAAGCTGAAAAAAATGGTTTACTAAAAAAATATAAAATTGAATTAATTGGAGCAAATTCTAAAGCAATTTCAAACGCAGAAGATAGGAAAAAATTTAGAAAAAACATGTCTGATATTGGTTTAGATCTGCCAAAATCAGATGTGGTTAGTAACTTTAAGCAAACTAATAAATGTTTAAGAAAAATAGGACTGCCCGCTATTATTAGGCCAGCCTTTACGCTTGGAGGTCTTGGAAGTGGTATTGCTAAAACTAAAAAGGATTTTTTTAAAATTGTAAAAGAAGGATTAGAAGCGTCACCTGTCACTCAAGTTTTGGTTGAAGAATGTTTAGAAGGCTGGAAAGAATTTGAAATGGAAGTTGTAAGAGACAAAAATGATAACTGTATTATTATTTGTTCAATAGAAAATATAGATCCAATGGGAATTCATACTGGAGATTCTGTGACAGTAGCACCAGCTTTAACACTAACAGATAAAGAGTATCAAATAATGAGAAATGCATCGATAGCGTGTCTTAGAAAAATTGGAGTTGAGACTGGCGGGTCTAATGTTCAATTTGCCGTAAATCCTAAAAATGGGAGAATGGTAGTAATTGAAATGAATCCTAGAGTGTCTAGATCATCAGCTCTAGCATCTAAAGCTACAGGTTTTCCAATAGCTAAAATAGCTACAAAGCTAGCAGTGGGTTATACCCTTGATGAATTAAAAAATGAAATTACAAAAGTAACCCCAGCATCATTTGAACCTACAATAGATTATGTGGTTACGAAAATTCCAAGGTTTACTTTTGAAAAATTTTCTACTACTCAAGCAATATTAGGAACTTCAATGAAGTCTGTTGGTGAAGCTATGGCTATCGGGAGAAACTTTAAAGAGTCACTCCAAAAAGCTTTGATTTCTCTAGAGATTGGTTTTTCAGGATTAGATAGGATTTTTAATCTTAGCAAGAAGGAAATTGAAAAAAAACTGAAAATAAATAATCCAAATAAAATATTACTAATTGCAGAAGCAATACGTAAAAAAATTAAAATAAATAAAATATGTAAATTGTCTAAAATAGATCCCTGGTTCGTAGAACAGATAGAAGAGATTATAAATGCTGAAAATGATATATTAAAAAAAGGTTTACCTAAAAACTTTAATGAATTTAACAAAATTAAATCAATAGGATTTTCAGATAAAAGATTGTCTCAATTATCTGGTTTAAATGAAAAAATTGTTAGGAGAAAAAGGTTAGCTTTAAATATCTTACCTGTTTTCAAAAAAGTTGATACTTGTGCAGCTGAATTTAAATCGTTTACACCTTACATGTATTCAACCTATCAAAGAAATTTAATGCTAAAAACAGAATGTGAGTCAAGTCCTTCATCTAAAAAGAAAATAATTATTTTAGGTGGTGGACCTAATAGAATTGGTCAAGGCATAGAGTTTGACTATTGTTGCTGTCAGGCAAGTTTTTCTCTTGGAGAAGCTGGATATGAAACAATAATGATAAATTGCAATCCTGAAACAGTTTCTACCGATTATGATACTAGTGACAGATTATATTTTGAACCTTTGGTTGAAGAATATGTACATAACATAATACTAAAAGAAAAATCTAAAGGTAACTTGATAGGCATCATTGCTCAATTTGGAGGGCAAACTCCAATTAAATTAGCAAAATTTCTTTATGAAAATTCACTACCTATTTTAGGTACACAATATACTTCGATTGATCTTGCTGAAGATAGAGATAGGTTTAGAAATCTTTTAATTAAATTAAAATTAAAACAAGCAAATAGTGGGATTGCAAAATCATATGGCGAAGCAATTAAAATTGCAAATAAAATTGGTTTGCCATTAGTTGTTAGACCATCCTATGTTTTAGGTGGAAGAGCAATGGAAATAGTTCATGAAAAATCTCAATTAAAAAATTTTGTAGAAGAAGCTTTTAAAGCTGCAGAAAATAATCCAATATTGATAGATAAATTTATAAATAATGCAATGGAAGTTGATGTGGATGCAATTTCAGATGGAAACGAAGTATTTGTTGCTGGAATAATGCAACACATCGAAGAGGCGGGTATTCATTCAGGTGATTCAGCATGTTGTCTGCCTCCTGTAGCAATTAAAGAAAAACTAATAACTGAAATTAAAAACCAGACAAAAAAATTAGCGTTAGCATTAAAAGTAAAAGGATTTATGAATGTACAATATGCAATCAAAAATGACGAAATTTATATAATTGAAGTGAACCCAAGAGCAAGCAGAACAGTTCCATTTGTTTCAAAAGCTAAAGGAATCCCATTAGCAAAAATTGCTTCGCGAGTAATGACAGGTGAAAAATTATCAAAATTTAATTTAAAAAATAAAAATAATAATATGTTTGCTGTAAAAGAAGCTGTATTTCCATTTAACAAATTTCCAAATGTTGATGTGTTATTAGGCCCTGAAATGAAATCTACAGGGGAAGTAATGGGATTAGATAAAGATTTTGGTCTAGCGTTTAGCAAAAGCCAAATTGCTGCTGGAAATTCACTACCTACAAAAGGATTAGCATTTATTTCTTTAAAAGATAAACATAAAAACGAAGGTGTAAATTTAGCAAAAGAATTAATTAAATTAAATTTTACATTATGCGGAACTCCTGGAACAGCAAATACAATGCAGAAAAATGGAATTAAATGTAAAAAAATAAATAAAGTAAGCGAAGGTTCGCCTCATATTGTTGATGTTCTAAATGCTAAAAAGATTGCCCTTGTAATCAACACTGGAGGTGGAAAGCGAGCCTCTAGAGTTCAAGATTCTACATCAATAAGACGAGCAACACTAATTAACAAAGTTCCATATTGCACAAATATGTCTACTGCTTACGCTTGTTTAGAGGGTATTAAATCTCTTAAATCAAAAAAAATTACAGTCACTTCTCTACAAGATATTAAATAAATAATATTATTCTTATAATTTAAAGTTATTTTACTTGCCAATCTGTGGGAAATGTAACGTAGTTAACTTGCAGACATCTTCTCTCTTTTTTAATTTCTTTTTTTTCCATTCCGTGCCATGTGTTTTGTCCACTCGTGAAAAAATATCCATGGTTATGTTTATAAGGAACTGTTTTGACTTTATTTAATTTTTCATCATAAAAATCTGTACCCAAATCTTCAGATTCGTTAAATGGGTTTGCAAAAAAAAGTCCTGAAATTAATTTTTCTTTAATATCACAATGAGGTTTTAGCCAAAATCCTTGGCGATCACATATTACTTCAACTCTTACATATGAATTCGAGAGATCTTTTTTTATTAATTCACTAATATAACCATGAGTGTCCTTTGATCTAAGTTCTTCTATTAAATTATTTAGATTGGGAAAATCTTCTGAATTGTCCTTGCTGACAAAACATCTAAATTTTATTGCTTTTCCACCACTTGATATACCTTCTCTAAATTTTCCTTCACCTCCATCAACAGCTCTAGTTCCATCATAATTTATGTTCATTTTGTTTAAATCTGTAATTTCAGTGTTACAAATTTCTTTTATAGCTCCCTCTGTTAATGGTTCTTTTAATTCCCAATGACTAAAAGGTTTACTAAAATGTTTAGATCTTTTTTTTAAAGAATTTAAAAATTCCATTAAATTATTTTTTCTATTTTGTTTTTTATTTGAGCTGCTATTCTTTGCGCCTCATTATGTTTATTATATGTCCAGGTTTCGACTTTTTCTCCTAAATCTCTGGTTATCCCCATTTGTTTAAATAATTTAAAAAATCTCTTAAATCTATAATTATTTTTTTTTGCTTTCATGTGAGCAACAAATATCGGTTTGCCTGAAGTTGCTGCTTCTGAAATCATGGATGTGGAGTCACATGTAACTATTACAAAATTTGCAAGTGCATATGCTGATAGGTAAGCTTGCTTATCAACTTTATTTACTACATGTCCGGATGAACCCATTTCTCTTATTGCCAAATCAATAATTGTTTTAGGTGTTCTCATAGATGGAATTATAATTACTTTATAACCATTAGAAACAAAAATAGACTTTATTTTATTAAATATATTAATTATTTGATCAGATTTAAAACTATAATACTTGTTTGGTCCGCCCAAAATTAAAGAAACTATTTTTTCACCTGAAATTTTATTAGCTAAATATTGTCTAGTTTTATTTATTTCTTGCTCGCTTATATAATGAATAGCCCCTTTAGAACTATAAATATTATCTCCTTTTAAATTGTCATGTTCGGGAGCTACTATTGCATCAAAATTTTTAAAACTTACTTTTGGATCTTGAATATGAATTGTAAATATTTTTAAATTCTTTTTTTTAAGAAAAATTGATGGTATGACACTTTTTCTTCCACAAGAAATTATTAAATCTGGAATTTCATTATTGGTTATATAAATTTTATCTTTTAATACTATTTGTGAAATAGGTGTAAATTTGGGTGGTATTAAATTCCAAGGAAAACTTAATCTTACAATTTTATGAAAGTACTCAGTATTTAATGCTCTAGCCATACCTTCTACTTGGCTAATCATACCATGCATACCTTCTGTTAAAAGTAGTGCTTTTAATCTTTTCATATAATATTATATATATTCCTATATTTTATTTATCCACAGCATAATAAATATGTTTTATTTAAAATCATAAACCTTTATACATCCACTATGGAAATATGCGTATTGAAGAAGATATTAAGTTGGATTATGCCGACGTTTTGTTCAGACCTAAACGTAGTACGCTTTCAAGTCGTAAAGACGTAGAGCTTAAACGTACCTATAAATTTAAATATAGCAATCATCACTGGTCAGGCACTCCCATTATTGCTGCAAATATGGATGGAGTTGGTGAGTTAGAAGTTGCAAAAAGTTTAGCTAAATTTGAAATAATGACATGTTTAACTAAACAGCATGATCTTAAGATAATAAAGCGCAACTCAGCAATAAAAGAAATTTTTCCTCACCTTGCTCTCAGCACTGGTACTAGCGATAAAGACTACAAAAGACTCAATGAAATTTTAAAAGAATTTAGTTTTTTTGAATTTATTTGTATTGATATTGCAAATGGATATTCTGATCACTTTAGTAAATTTGTAAGATCTGTAAGAGAAAAATATCCAACCAAAACTATAATTGCTGGAAATGTAGTTACAGCTGATATGACTCAAGAGTTAGTAATGAGTGGCGCGGATATAGTAAAAGTTGGAATAGGTCCCGGTAGTGTTTGCACTACTCGTATACAAACAGGTGTGGGATACCCACAACTAAGTGCGGTAATTGAATGCGCGGATGCTGCTCATGGTTTAGGTGCACATATTATTGCAGATGGTGGTTGCACTTGTCCTGGTGATGTAGCTAAAGCATTTGGAGGTGGCGCAGACTTTGTTATGTTAGGTGGAATGTTTGCTGGACATGAAGAGGGGGGAGGTAAAAAAGTTAAAAAAAATGGGTCGCAATTTATTGAATTTTATGGATCAAGTTCTGATACAGCTCTTGATAAACATTATGGAGGCCTTGCCGATTATAGAAGTAGTGAAGGTAAAAAGGTTCAATTAAAGTACCGTGGAAAAATTAAAGATACTGTTTTAAACATACTTGGTGGTGTTAGAAGCAGCTGTACCTATGTAGGAGCACCATCACTTAAACAGCTAAGTAAATGCACAACTTTTATTCGTGTAAACCAACAGTATAATGATACTTTTGAATAAAATTTAATTACTTTAAATTTTTTTTAAAATAACCATATAGTCTTTAAAATATGAAAAATAATTCGGCAAAACATTCTAAGGTTTTAATTATAGGGTCAGGTCCCGCTGGTTATACTGCTGCAATTTATGCAGCAAGAGCTATGTTAAAACCTATCTTAGTTTATGGTTCTGAACCTGGGGGTCAACTTAGCCTTACTACTGATGTGCAAAATTACCCTGGATATTCTGATGTAATACAAGGGCCTTGGTTAATGGATCAAATGAAAGAAC
>CACIPU010000028.1 GCA_902588625.1 uncultured Pelagibacteraceae bacterium
AATAATTGATTTTGAATTTGGGGTCAAAAGAGTAAGCGCAATTATAAAGGCTGCAGAACTAGGATCAAAACCGACATTATAATTAAAAGCTAATAAGTTTTTTTGACCTTTTAGTGAAATTAAATTTCCTTTTTTTATTTTTTTTATTTTTATGGAAGCTGAAATTTTCTTTAGAAAAATTTCTGTATGGTTTCTACTAATATTTTTTTCTTCAATAGTTGTCTCACCTGGAGTTGATAGTGCAGAAAAAAGTATTGCACTTTTTACTTGAGCACTACCTCTTTTTTCAATATGAGTTTGGGCCAATGGCATAGATGTTCCCTGCATAGTAAGTGGTAGTGTAGATTTTTTTCTTGGATAGAAAAAACAACCTATTTTTTCTAAAGGAATTATTACTCTATTCATATCTCTTTTATTCATTGATTTATCACCGTAAAGATAAAACTGATATGGATAAGTAGACAATAAACCTGACAAAAGTCTTGCTGTAGTTCCGCTATTACCAACAAAAATTTTTGTTATTTTTTTTTTAATATCAAACGAATTTAAACCATTTCCGTAAACAAAATAGTTATTTTTCTTTTTTACTATTTTTACACCCAAGTTTTTTAGAGCTTGCACACAATTTAAAACGTCTTCAGATTCTAATAAATTTTTTATTTTTGAAACTCCTATACATTGGCTTGCTAACATTAATGCTCTTATACTTATTGATTTATCAGGAACAATTTTTAGAATTTTGTTAAATTTTTTTATTTTTCCATTAATTGATACAGAAATACTTTTTTTCATTATATTTTAAAAAGTAAAATCTTCACCAAAATACTTTTGTTTTGCTTCATTAGTATTTACGATTTCACGAGGTGTACCATTAGCAACTATAGTACCATTTGCAATAACATAAGCTCTATCAACTACAGAAAGAAGTTGTGAGGCATTGTGATCAGTAACTAATACAGCACAACCTCTTGCTTGTAATTTTAAAAGTAGACCTTTAATATCTTGTATACTTAAAAGATCAACACCCGCAAAAGGCTCGTCTAATAAAAGCACCTTAGGGTTATTTATTAAACATCTTGCTATTTCTGTTCTTCTTCTTTCTCCTCCGCTGAGTGCAGTGGCTTTAACATCTCGTAAATGGGTAATTGAAAACTCAGCCATTAACTGTTCAACAGTTTCTTTTTGTTTATCACTTCCTTTTTTTACAATTTGAGCAATACCAAGTAAATTTTCATATACAGTTAAACCTCTAAAAATAGAAGTTTGTTGAGGAAGATAACCAATACCTATTTTTGACCTTTCATGAATTGGTAAGGTTGTTAGTTTAATTTTATTTAAAAAAATTTCTCCAAAATCTGGTTTTAATAAACCTAAGACAATATTCATGAAGGTGCTTTTGCCGGCACCATTACTACCTAATAGACCAAGCATTTCACCTTTATTTAGATGTATATCGATTTTACGTAAAATTACTCTTTTATTAAAGGATTTAGATATATTTTTAGCCTCAAATACTGGTTTTGATTTAAATTTTATGATTCTAAATTTTTTTATATTGCTCATTTAATTACTTTTACTTTTACAGAATTTTGATCATACATTGAAACTTTAAAATATTTTGTATCAAAATCATAATCAATTTTATCAGCTGTAAGAGTTCCAGTTGGATAATTTACGGTTACATTATTATAAACTTTTACTAAGCTTTCTGTAGCTAACATATCTAAATTTTCAGCTAAAAAAATAGTGTCTCCATCTGTAGCTTTTACATTATTTTCAAAGAATGTGTCATAAGTTACTTTATTATACTTTCCTAAATCAGATATAATATTTACTATTCTACCATCCGCCAAATACAAATTTACAACCATGTTTTGCATATAAACAACATCTGGCTCATCTTCATTTATGTGAGCAGTTTCTGATTTGACTATAAATTTTTTATTTAAATCATACAAACCTTTATATTCTACGCCTACAAATCCAGTATCTTTTTTATCTTTCTCGTCTTCATCTTGAATAACAGGTGAGTCACTAAGTATATCTTGACTTTTATTTATCTGGCTATTTTTTATATTTGGATAAAAATATGTTGCTAAAATTAAGAAAATTCCTAACGTAATAAGAATAATCTGAATATTTTTTTGACTCTTCTTCATTTAATTCCCCGGCTGAGGCAATGATGCAAATGAATTATTCCACAAACTTTTTTTGTTTTTTTACTAATATCACGTTCATGAGTAACTAAAAGTGATGTTATTTTTTTTGAATTCATTATTTCTATAGCAGAAAGTGCAGTTGCATTATCAGATATCCATGTTGGGTTTTTACTAGATATTTTTGAAATTTTCTTTTTATATAAGTTATTTGAGTGTCTACGAATATCTCCATCAGTTAAAATATTAATTGAACCATTTTTTTCATAACAACAAACCAAACCTAATTTTTTTCTATTCATTTCTGTTATTGCTTCGCGCATTGATTTGTTTGAAGATATTATTGGAATATCATTCCCTTTAGCCATTATTTCTTTTACTAAAATCAAAGATGTAGCTAAAGTTCCAGACGGATGAGTTGTAATAAATTTTTTGTTTGTAAACTTTTTTCTTTTTGAGATAGCTATTCCTAATGCATCTCCAAAACAACAAAACATTGTAGTACTAGACGTTGGAGCTAAAGAAAATCCAGCTTCTGTAACTTTAGGTAATAAAACTTTAATAGTTGAATGTTTAAGCAACATAGAAGATGCTTTACACGAAACTCCTATAACTTTTATGTTGAATCTATTTGCATATCTTAGAATTGAATTTAGTTCAGATGACTCTCCTGATACGCTAAAAATTAAAAGAGTATCGTCTTTAGAGAGAAAGCCTAAACCACCATGCTGAAGATCATTAGCACTAAATCCAACTGCAGGTGCATTTAAACTTGATAATGTGCTAGCCACTTTTAAAGAAATTATGTATGACTTTCCAACACCTACAACAACAATTGTTTTTTTTGTTTTACTACACAAACTTACAGCTTTAGAGAATTGTGACGAACGACCCAAACTTGCTGATAATTTTTTTAAAGCTTCAATTTCAGTTTGAACTGTTTTTTTAGCTACTTTTAAATCTTTGTTCATTAATGTGCAAATATATCTTCAGTAAAACCACTTTGATCTAATTTAATTCTTGTTTTTAAAAATTCGATGCAGTTTTCAAAAAGTTCAACTCTATTTTCCCTTACTAACATTTTATGAAGGGCATCTTTTATTTTGTGAAGATATATTACATCATTACTACAGTACTGCAATTGTGCCTCTGTTAATTCTTCTAAATTTTTGTTCCAATCACTTGAACCTAATCGTTTATCTAATTTTTTACCACAGAACTCTAAAACTAAATCTTTTAATCCATGATTTTGAGTGTAGGTTCTGACTAATTTACTACAAATTTTTGTGTCCCATATATTCCGCACTTCACATTTTAAAAAATATTCTAAACCCGAAACATCATACCTTAGATAATGGCCAATTTTTGTAATTTTATTATTTTCTAAAATTTTTACAATATTAGGAGCTTTATAATTTTTTCTATTTGGTTGTATTACGTAAGCATCATTATTTCCTGTGCTAAGTTGGATTAAGCTTAGTTTGTCCCTATGAGGAATTTGTAAGCCAGATCCTTCTGTATCAATACCTAGACTTTGATGTTTCTCTAATTCTTTGAAAGCCTCAGGCGAAATATCATCTTGAAACTTATAAATTTTAGTCATACTTAAAATCATATATAATGTTAATATTATCAAAATGCAAAATAATCGACAAATAGCCATTTTTGGAGGAGGAGGGTTCCTTGGAAGGCATTTAATGAGGGAGCTTACCAAGCTTGATTTTCGCATTAAAGTAGCTACTCGCAATCCTTATCTCAAAGGTTATTTAAAACAACAAGGTAACGCGGGTCAGATTGAGCTTTTTAAAACTAATATTTTTAATGAAAATGAAGTAAAAAAAATAATAAGTAATTGTGATTTTGTTATTAATTTGGTTGGCATTCTATATGAAACAAAAAATCAAAAGTTTGTTGATATTCATGAACAATTTCCTTACCTATTAAGCAAGCTTTGTAGTGAAAATGGAATAAAAAAATTAGTACACATAAGTGCCCTAGGTGTAGAAGAAAAATTTGATTCAAAATATAAACAATCTAAATTAAATGGTGAAAAAAATATTAAAGATAATTTTAAGCCATCTATTATTATGAGACCTTCAATAGTTTTTGGTCCAGAAGATAAATTTTTTAATACTTTTGCATCTTTAGTACAGATTTCACCAATCCTACCTTTAATAGGTGGTGGAAAAACAAAATTTTCTCCTATATACGTTGGTGATGTTGCTGAAGCAATTGTTAAATCTTTAAGTCTCAATAACTCTCAACCAAAAATTTATGAACTTGGAGGACCAGAAGTTTATTCTTTTAAAGAATTAATGGAAATTTTGTTAACTGAAATTAAAAAGAAAAGATTTTTAATATCTATTCCTTTTAGTTTTGCAAAATTTCAATCTTATTTTTTACAATTAATGCCAAAACCACTTTTAACTCCTGATCAGGTGGATCTATTAAAAAATAATGCTATTGCTACTGGTAATTATCCAACATTAAAAGATCTTGGTATTAACGGGAAAACAATTCAAAGCATCTTGCCGAAATATATTTATAGATTTAGAACTGGCGGTCAATTTGGATAATATAATATTTAAATTTATTTAAGTTTGTAGTTTAATCTGACTTAATTTTTTTACTTATAAAACTAGGAATATCATCTTCAGTAATTTTATCTTCTTCTTTTTCATTTTTCTGTTGAAAGCCATACAATATATGAAGTTTACAATATGAAAACTTTTCCATTGGGACCCTACCACAAAAATAAAAATCTTTTTCATGAGGATGACCTATAGGCCATCTACATGTCTTATCTGTAAGTTCTTCAAATTTAACAGGATTTTCTTGTTCAAAATTTTTATCTAATAATAAAGCTTTAAATTTAGCCTTTCTTCCTAGTCTAGAAGTTTTGACTTCATTAGTACTACTTTTTTCTTTGTTATTATTATTAGCTTTTACTATTGTTTCATTTCTTTTTGATGTATTTCGAGCTTCTAAATTAAGACGATGAGCTTTACCAATTACAGCATTTCTTGTAGTATCGCCCAAAGCCAAAGCTATTTGACTAGCGGTATGACCTTTTTTCCACAGTTCTCTTAATTTGTTTTCTTTTTCAACTGTCCAACTCATTTGTATTTATCGAATTAGATCTACTATATATTGTAATTGCAATAAAAAAAGACACACTATGTGGATATGTTATTAACATCGATTGTTTAAAATTAATACTTTAAAAATCTGACATTCCTAACATTTTTATAATATATAAAGTGTCTTCATGGTTGAAATTCAGAATAAATATAAAATTCTTGAAAAGAAATTTGGCTACATAAATTGGCTTGGAGCATTTACACTTTATAAAAAAGAAATTCTTAGATTTCTTAATGTCGCTATACAAACAATTATTTCACCACTTGTAACAGCATTACTTTTTTTAATGGTTCTTTCCCTTGCTATAGGCGATGAAAGAGGGGAAGCTTTAGGATTTCCGTTTATTACATTTCTTGCTCCTGGGTTAATAGCTATGCAAGTAATCCAACAAGCTTTCTCACATACATCATCATCAATAATGATAGGTAAAATACAGGGAAATATCGTTGATGTTCTTTATGCACCATTATCACCAGCTGAGGTAACATTAGCTACTATTTTTGCATCTGTAACTAGAAGTTTTATTATAGCGATAACTTCTATAATAATCTTTAATTTTATTATAGATCTAAAATTTTATGATTTAACTTATATATTTATTTTTACCTTTCTAGGATCCTTTATTTTGGGCGCATTGGGATTTATTGTAGGTTTATGGTCTGAAAAATTTGATAATATGGCATCAGCAACTAATTTTATTATAGTTCCCCTTTCATTTTTATCTGGAACTTTTTACTCTATAAAAAGGTTACCAGACATCTTACAAAAAATAAGTGAATGGAACCCTTTTTTTTATATGATTGATGGTTTCAGATATGGTTTTTTGGGTGTATCTGACGGGTCAATATCTTTTGGTATTTCTTATCTTACTACACTCGCTTTTTTAATGTGGTATGCATCATATATTTTGTTTAAAAAAGGTTATAAAATAAAATCTTAGTTTATTTATGAGTTCTGTTCTTGGCACATATGCTAGAAAAGATATTGCTTTTACTAAAGGAAAAGGCTCTTATCTATTTAGCGATAATGGAGACAAATACCTTGATTTTGTTCAAGGTATTGCAACTAATATTTTAGGTCATTGTCACGAACACTTAGTTAAAACTATTCAAGAACAATCAAAAAAATTATGGCATGTTTCCAATGCTTTTGTAATTCCAGACCAAGAAAAATTAGCAAAAAGACTGACAGATAAAACATTTGCGGATTTTGTTTGTTTTCAAAACTCAGGAACAGAAGCAACAGAAGCGAGTATTAAAATAGCAAGAAAGTATTTTCATAAAATTGGAAAACCAGAAAAAAATAGAATCATTACATTCAAAGGTGCTTTTCATGGTAGAACTTTAGCAGCTTTATTCGCAGCTAATAACCCTAAACATGTTGAAGGATTCGGTCCTAAGGTTGATGGGTTTGATCAAGTTCCTTTTGCAGATCATGAGGCAATAAAAAAAGCTATAAGTAAAAATACAGCAGCAATTATGGTTGAAACTATTATGGGGGAAGGTGGAATTAAAGTTGTTCCTGACTTTTGTCTTAAAGGTTTAAGAGATCTTTGCGATGAGAATGGTATACTTTTAATTTTAGATGAAGTTCAATCTGCTTACAGAACAGGTAGCTTTTTCGCTTTTGATAAATCTGGAATTACCCCAGATATTGTGCCTATTGCTAAAGGTATAGGTGGAGGTTTCCCACTTGGGGCATGTTTGCTAACTAAAAAAGTTTCGGTCGGAATGACACCTGGTACTCATGGAAGTACGTTCGGAGGAAATCCTCTAGCTATGGCTGTAGGAAATGCAGTGCTTGATATAATTTTTGAAAAAAATTTTTTAAAAAATGTAGAAAAAAAAGGTGAATATTTACATAAAGGTTTAAGTAACATTAAAGAAAAATATCCAAAAATAATTCAGGAAATAAGAGGTATTGGTTTAATTAGAGGTTTGAAGATGGTGGTAGACAATACTGAATTTATGAAAAAACTAATGGATCATAAAATGCTTACCGTAAAGGCTGAAGAGAATGTTATAAGACTTTTTCCACCACTTGTAGTAAGTAATATTGAACTTGATGAAGCGATTAATAAAATTGAAGCTGTCTGCAAGGAAATGAGTTAATTATGAAAAACTTTATAAATATAGCTGATGTAGATAAAGAAGATTTGAGAAATATAATCGATCACGCATTAGTTCAAAAAGAAAAAAAAATAAGTATAAAAAAGCCAGATCAAGATTTGTATAAACCATTAGTGGATAAAACTTTAATAATGATTTTTGAAAAACCATCAACAAGAACAAGGTTATCTTTCGAGCTTGCGATGAAACAACTCGGGGGTCAGTTGTTAGTATTAAATTCTAAAGAAAGTCATTATGGCAGTGGAGACGAAAGCATACATGACACTGCTAAAATTCTATCTCAATACGGCGATATTTTAATGATGAGGACTTCGGACCATGAGCATTTTTTAGAATTTTCTAAATATTTAGATATACCTATTATTAATGGGCTCACTAATTTAAGTCATCCATGTCAGATTATGTCCGACATTATGACTTTTGAAGAATTAAAAGGACCTATTACAAATAAAAAAATTGCTTGGTTAGGAGATGGAAATAATATTGTTTATTCATTAATTGAGGCATCAGTAAAATTTAATTT
>CACIPU010000029.1 GCA_902588625.1 uncultured Pelagibacteraceae bacterium
TTCTTCTATAGGAAATGTTAAGTCGGCTGGTACAAAACTTGTCTGTTTAGATAGTTTATTTAAAAAACCTGGTGTTTATGAAATGGATATGGGAACTCCTATGAAAAAGATAATTTATGATATTGGTGGAGGATTTGTAGAACCTGTAAAAGCTTTACAAGTCGGAGGACCTCTGGGTGGAGTTATTCCAATCAAAGAAGTAGAAAAATTAAATTTAGATTTTCAAGAATTTACGAATGCAGGATTTATGTTGGGGCATGGTAGTGTCGTAAGTATTCCAGAAGACTTTAGTATGATTAAATATATCCATCATTTATTTAAATTTAGTGCTGAAGAATCTTGCGGAAAATGTTTTCCTGGACGATTAGGCTCTTATCGGGGTAAAGAAATGTTTGATCAAGCTGTTAATAAAACTAACAAAATCCCAATGAAACTTTTAAATGAACTGCTTGTTACTATGCAAAAAGGCAGTTTATGTGCTCTTTGTGGGGCAATTCCAACACCTATTCAAAATATATTAAAATATTTTACCCACGAATTTAAAGCTGATATAAAACAGGAAGCTTAGGGGAATAATGAAAAACGGAAAAAATGGATCAAACGGTAAAGACCACAAATTTGCTTACATTAATGGTGTAGCTCATGAAATTAAGTCTAGTCATACCTCTGTTTTAAAATTTGTAAGAGAACATATTAGTGAAAAAGAAGTTCCTAGCTTGTGTGACGATCCAAATCTAGCCCCTTATGGGGCGTGTAGAGTATGTTCTGTTGATATTGCTCTTAAAAAAGATGGCCCAACAAAAACAGTTGCTTCATGTCATACACCTGTAACTGAAGGATCCTATATAATTACTCAAAATGAAGATTTAACAAAACTAAGAAAAAATATTGTAGAACTTGTGCTTACCGACCACCCGATGACTTGTTCAACGTGTGAAGTTAATAATAATTGTGAACTACAAACAGTTGCAAATGATTTAAAAATTAATAACCATAGATACAATAAACCCAAACAAAATAAAGGAACACCTAAAGATACTTCTCATGCATACATGAGAATGAATTTAGATAATTGTATTAATTGTGGTCGTTGTGTAAGAGCCTGTGATGAAATTCAAGGTTCATTTGTTTTAACAATGAGTGGTAGAGGTTTTGATTCAAAAATAACTACTGATAATGATTTAATGTTTGGTGACTCCTCTTGTGTTTCTTGTGGAGCGTGTGCACATACTTGTCCAACTGATGCTATATCAGATGTTTTTGCGTCTAAATCAGCTAACTATGATGAAAAAGTTAGAACAACTTGTTCTTATTGTGGAGTGGGATGTAATTTGGAAGCTTCAATAAAAAATGGCAAGGTTGTGTCTATTGATACTCCTAAACAAACCGAAGTAAATGCAGGTCATACTTGTTTGAAAGGGAGATATGCTTTTGGTTTCTATGAGCATCCAGATAGATTAAGAAATCCCCTAATAAAAAGAAATGGAAAATTTGAAAAAGCATCTTGGGATGAAGCTTATGATTTTATTAAAAATAAATTAGAAAAAATTATAAAAGAAAATGGACCAGATGCTATTGCAGGCATTTCCTCAGCAAGATGTACTAATGAAGAAAATTATGTTTTTCAAAAAATGATTAGAGCGGCAATAGGAACAAATAATATAGATTGTTGCGCAAGAATTTGTCATTCACCAACAGCTTGGGGTATGCAACAAACCTTTGGAACTGGAGCTGCCACAAATTCTACCGAAGATATTTATCACGCTGACCTATTTTTAGTAATTGGTGCAAATCCAACAAACGCACATCCCGTTACTGGTGCAAAAATTAAACAACAAGTAATGAAAGGTAAGAAACTTATTGTTTTAGACCCTGTAACAACCGATGTTGCAAAGTTAGCAGATTATCATATCAGATTGAGACCTGGAACAAACGTAGCTGTGTTAAATATGATGTTATATTTCATCATAGAGGCTAAATTACATAAAGAAGATTTTATTTTAAGTAGAACAGAAGGTTTCGAAAAATTTGTAAAAGAAATTAAAAAATTAGATATTGATCATTTAGCTAAAGTTGCAGGCGTTGATAAACAACAAGTAAAACAAGCTGCTATAGCTTACGCAACAGCAAAAAATTCAATGGAATTTCACGGTCTTGGAGTTACTGAGCAACAGCAAGGTTCAAAAACAGTAATGTTAATTGCTGATCTTGCTATGATAACAGGAAATATTGGAAGACCAGGAGTTGGAGTGAATCCATTAAGAGGTCAAAATAATGTTCAAGGCGCAGCAGATATGGGTTGTCAACCACACCAAGGCGCAGGATATTTTCCTGTTGCTGATGAAAAAATTCAAAATTTTTATACTGAAAAATATGGTGTTGTGCATCCAACAAAGGCTGGATTAAAAATCCCAGAAATTTTTGATGCTGCTATTAATAAAGAAGTAAAAGCTGTATGGATTATTGGTGAAGATGTCGTTCAAACCGATCCTAATAGCGCTCACGTTGCTAAAGCAATGAATTCATTAGACTTACTAGTTGTTCAAGAAATATTTATGAGTGAAACTGCAAAACATGCAGATGTAATTTTACCAGGTACTACTTTCTTAGAAAAAGATGGCACCTTCACAAATACTGAAAGAAGAGTTCAAAGAGTTAATAGAGCCGCAAAACCTCTTCCGGGGACAAAACCTGATGGGGTAATTGTAACAGAAATGATGCAAAAGCTTGGTTATAATCAACCAATATATGATGCTGATCAGGTCCTAGCTGAAATTGCAGATGTAGTTCCATTCTTCAAAGGTATAACTCGAGAAAGACTAGGAAAATTAGGATTACAATGGCCTGTAAAAGAAGATGGGACAGATACAAAAATTCTACACCAAAAAGAATTTAAATTAGGAAAAGGTAGAATCAAATATTTTGACTGGAAAGAAAGCAGCGAAATAGAAGAAAATAAAAAAGATTATCCATTAATACTAACTACAAGCAGAGTTTTAGCGCATTATAATGCAGCTACAATGACCAAAAGAACCAAAAATATTAAAATTGTAAATGAAGATATATTATTAATACATCCAAATGATGCAAAAAATAGAGAACTTAATACTGGTAATATAGCAAGACTTTATTCTGGAAGAGGTGAAGTTTCTTTAAAAGTTGAAGTTACTGATAGAGTTAAAGAAGGCGTAGTTTTTACAACTTTTCATTTCCCTGAACATATGGTCAATATGGTAACTGGTCATGGAAAAGATGAAGAAACAATGTGTGCTGAGTATAAGGTTTCCTCTGTAGAAGTTCAAAAAATATCAAATCAATTTAAAACAGAAGTTTCAACGGAAAAAGATCAAGCTGAAGTAACTTCGGCTTAATTATAAGACGTAAGGTTCTGGTCTTTTATTTTTTTCTAGTACTCTTTCAATAGCAAAACAAGATAAATCGATAGATTGATATGATCCTGTTGTAATTAATTCAGTTAAAGCTCTTCCAATTCCTGGTGCTTGCATTAAACCTCTTCCTGTGAATCCTGTGGCCATAAAAAGATTTTCATATTTAGGATGTTTTCCTACGACAGCGTTATTATCAAGTTTATTACAATCATAGTATCCTGCCCAACCACCCGTTAGTTTAAGTTCTTCAAAAGCAGGTATTCTTTTTGCCAAAGCTGGCCATACCAATTCTTCAAAATCATTCCACTCAGGTTCTAAATCTTTTGCATCAAATTTTGAAATTGGTGAACCTGCTAAATACTCATTACCTTCTGGTCTCCAATACACTCCTGTTGTTAAATCTCCCATCAATGGCATTTCAGGAATATGTTTAGGACATTTTACTCTAAAAACTGTATGTTTTTGTGGAACAACAGGTATGTCATTCAACAGCTCATTAGTCCAGCAACCAGCCGCAGAAATAATTGTTTTAGCGTTTACTTCCTTAATAGATTTTATTTCACCTTTAACAAATTCAGCTCCTAGTTCAATTGCTTTACTTTTTAAAGCATTATGAAATAAATAAGGATCAATCCAGCCTTCAATTTTACTATCAGTATAAGTAGCTGTTTCTATTCCTTCACTATTTACATAAGGAAATACCTTTGATAATTCTTCGCCTTTAATATTTTTTGTTCCTGCATCACACTCTTTATGATTTTTTAGTGCTTCATACTGTTCTTTAGCATGTTCTGCACCAAATAATAATAAATATCCATTAGGAACCATGCTGGCTGTTGGATTTGGATTTTTTTCTGTCTTTAACAATTCAGGTATTTGAAAAATAAAATCTTTTGCAAATTTACCCAACAATATATTTTCCTTTTGAAAAAATTGTCTTCTAAAGCCGCCTAGGGATAATGGGAAAGATGCTTTTTTGTAAGTTGGGTCTCGCTCAATTACTTTTACTTTTCTTCCTGCTTTAGATAAAAAATATGCAGAAGAAACTCCAATTATTCCCCCTCCAATAATTACTACATCATCCATAAAATCTTATTGTAAGGTATGATCCTCTAATTAAGAAGAAGAATATTTAAATTTAGTACAAAAGCAAAAAGAAGCCAAGCAAGATAAGGCACCATCAGGAAAGCGCTTATTCTATTAATAGGATAATATAATTTAATCAGCCAAAGAACTAAAAGTAAAATTATAACTATTACTACTAATGCTAGAAATATTTGATGAAGAGCAAAAAATACTACACTCCAACTAGCATTAACTAATAAATGGATAAAATAAATATAGATTATTTTTTCAGTTTTCTTTGGATTTATCCAAATTAGCCAAACCGCAAAAGCCATGGATACGTAAAGTATTACCCATATAGATGGAAATATATAATCGGGAGGGTTAAAACCTGGCTTAATTAAAGTTGAATACCAAGGCTCTTTGTAGATACTAGTAACAAAGCCTCCCCATGCTGAAGCTCCAAATGAAAAAGCTAAAAGAAATAATAAAGAAAAATATTTTTGAAAACGTTCCATGGTTATATAATTAGCATTTAAGCTATATTTGATCTACCCCCATCAACAGCGATAATTTGACCAGTAATCCATGAACTTTTAGAAGATAATAAAAAGCTAGCCAAATTTGCCGAATCGGTACCCTCTCCTAATCTTTTTAATGGATGCATTTTTGCAATAGATTCTTCTATTGTAGAATTTTTAATTATTGAGCTTGCTATTTTAGATTTTGTGAGACTTGGTGCAATACAGTTTACTCTTATATTTGGAGCGAATTCAGCTGCTAGGGCGACTGTTAAACCTTCTACTCCTGCCTTTGCGGATGAAATAATACTATGGTTAGTAAAACCTTTTTTTGCTGCTACTGTTGAAAACAGTACAACAGATCCCTTATTGCTTTTAAGATTTAACTCAAAAGCTCTCAAAATCTCTGTCACCGCAACTAGATTAAGAACATAACTTGAAACAAAATCACTTGCTTTCGTATGTTTAAAAGGTTTAATGTCAATTGATCCCACGCAATAAGCTATTCCAGCAATTTCTTTTGAATCAATTTTTTTTTTTAAATCATTTACAAAATCAATTTTTAATACATCGCAAACTGAATATTTAAAATTAAATTTATCAGATAAAGTTTTTAACTCATTTTCATTTCTCCCTATTAGATGACAATCGAGCTTATCTTTATAAAGTTGGCTAGTTAAAGAAGATCCAATTGAGCCTGTTGCGCCAAATATTAAGTATTTTTTTTTCATAAATAAAAGTGTATTTTAATGTAATATTTATTAATTTTAGATGAAAAATTTAATTGGACAGATGGTGAAATTCAGACGAGGCAGTGGAAAATAAATAAAATAGACGAACACAATTACGAAGGAACAGCGGGTGATGTAGTAGGAACAGCCAAAGGTTATTCTTATGGTCCAGCATTTAAATTTGAATATGTTTTGCTAGTTCCAGTTAAAGGTAAAGAAATTAAAATAACTTTTGATGATTGGATATTTAAACAGGATGAGCAGATAGCAATAAATAGAGCTACAATGACTAAGTTTGGTATTAAAGTTGCAGAACTTACAGTATTTTTTCAAAAAAATTAAGTTTTTTGAAATTTTGTTAATTTTTTTATTAAAAATAAATAAATTCTATTTGGTAAAATTTTAAATATTTTCATAATAATAGTTAACTCTTTAGGAAAGGTAATTTCAAATATATTACTTTTTATAAGTCCTTTATAAATTTTTTCTGCAGCAAATTCTGACGATTTAATAAAAGGCATTTTAAAAGTATTTTTGTCAGTTAGTGGAGTTTTAATAAATCCGGGAGATATTAAAGAAACTCTTACTTTAGATTTTTTAAAATCAAAATATAAACTTTCAGATAAATTTATTAAAGCTGCTTTTGACGGCCCGTATCCCGAAGAGTTTGGTAGACCCCTGTATCCTGCTACAGAAGACATAATCGCTATATGTCCTTTTTTTTTATTTTTAAAATCTTTTTCAACAGCTTTTATGCAATTTAAAGTACCAAAGAAATTTACCTTCATTACATTTTCAATTTCGTCAAGATTAATTTCTTTTTCTGTTTTGGGATCGTATGTTCCAGTTGAAAAAATACATAAGTCAATGTTAGAATATTTTTTTAAAATATTTTCAAATATTAGTACACAATCTTTACGATTTGTTACATCCAACGGGAAAGAGGAAATGTTTGAGTTAGTTTCTGATATTTTATCAAGTAATTCTTTTCTCCTCGCAGAGATAGCTACCTGCCAACCCTCATTAGCAAACTTAACAGCAAGAGCTTTTCCTATTCCACTG
>CACIPU010000030.1 GCA_902588625.1 uncultured Pelagibacteraceae bacterium
AAAAGAATTTTTACCTTCCCAATTCATTTGTGATCCAAATATAAATTCAATTGTTAATTATATTAAAAAAACTAATGAAGATTATAAAAAAAAAAGAGAGGAAATTATTAATTTAGGCAATAATTATAAAGAAAAATTTAAAAAAACCAATATAGCAAAAAATATATTAAATTTAAAAAAATGATTTATGTTTCAATAAGCACAATCCCACAACGAATTAAGAATCTTCATCAGTCTGTTAATTCATTATTAAAACAAACAAAACAACCCGACAAAATTTTTATCAATATACCGTATAAGTATGCACGTTTCGAAGAAGTTATTGAAGATAATGAAATACCTAAATTTTCTGATAGCAGGGTAGAAATTACAAGATGTGAAGATAGTGGACCAGGAACAAAGTTGTTAGGGTCTTTAGAAAAATTAGATAAAAATTCTTTAATAATATTAGCTGATGATGACCACACATATGAAGATTATATGATAGATAGATTTTATTATTTTTATTCTAAAGCACCTAATAATGCCTATAGTTTTTATGTTCACCCATTAGGAAATTTTGGAGTAGGTCAAGGTGCTGATGGATTTGCAATAAATACAAATCATTTGAATGGTATAAAGATTTTTTACGATAAGGTGGTAAAAGATTATAAAGAACTTTTCTTATACGATGATTTGTGGATTTCATATTTTCTTTACTTTTTTAAGAAAAATAAAATACTTTCTTTGCAAGAATATTTGAAGAAAGATAAGGAAAATAAAAGATCTTTAATTTATAAAACGCATGTAGTAGCTTCTGGGCTTGTTTCAACATATGGAAAAAATTTAATTGAAGCAGTTAAAAAAAGAGATCAAATAGCTTTTGAAAGTCTTAAGTATATGAACGAAAAGACAAAAAATTTATCTTTTTAAACTTCTAGCTTCATCAAAAAATTTTATCCATTCTAAAGAGCGAGTCTCCCAAGAGTAGGTAGAATTAATAGACTCTCTTTGTAATTTTAGTTTATTTTGATTTTTATCGGACCAAAAATTTTTAATTGCATTTAATAAAATTTTACTAAATTTTTTTTCTAGATTATTTAAATTTCTATCAAAATTTACAAACGTACCAAAAGGAGCACAAGTTTCATATAAAGCTCCCAGATTAGTTGTAACCACTTCACAACCTGCAGCCATTGCCTCTATTGCAGATATACAGCTTGTTTCATGCCAAATACTCGGGTAAGAAAAAATATGTGTATTTTTTAAAAGATCAACAACATTTTTATTATCTACAAAACCTAAATAGTTAACATTTTTTGTAGCTTTGCACTCTGCAAAAAGGTCTTCATATTTTTTTCCAAGAGAAGAATCAAATTTTTTTCCATAAATTTTAGTGGAAGAACAAATGTTTAGCTCAATATTATCTATATTTAAATTTTTAAATATTTTTAATAAATTAGCTAACCCTCTCCATGGCGTCGTATGGTAAATTAGTTTTATTTTGTCTTTAGACTTCTCTTTAAAATCAATTTTTTCAATAGCATTTCTTATGACTATGCACTTTTCCTCTGGTATTTTAAATTGATAAATATGTTTTTCAAAGTTCCAACTAGAGTTATATACAATCCAGTCAAGTTTACTCACAAAATCTTTTGAGATTAAATTTTGAGCTTCTTTTTGGTTAACAAAATGATGCATCCAAAGAACATTAATTTTATCTTTTTCAATTAAATCATTATTTGCATTATTTAAAATTAAATTAATATCTTTTAGACTTTCGTCTGGTAAATATTTTAGTAAAAATCTCATCTGATTCTCACTACCACCAAAAGAATCTATAAAAGAAACTGGTCTGGATTTATCATTATTTAAATTTTTTAGAATTCTAGATTTTTCGTCCACAAAATTAGCTTAATGAGTTATTTAGCAATAAATTCCTTTAAAGTCTTAAATAAACTATTAATATCGTTATTATTACTTTCAATAACAGAAGTAAATTCCTCCTTCTGAGTTCTTGCTAAACTTAAACCTTCTATAATTAAATCTCTGATTAAAGGATTATTTGGATCCTTTGTATAAACTCTCCAATCAATCTTAACTTCGGGTTTTTTGTCTGTAGCTAAAAGTACACTTTTAACCACAGTGTATTTTGGATTTAAAACTTCAACAGAAAGAACTTCGATTTTTGGATCAGAATAGTCACTTAATCTGGATGTAAAACTTTTTAAAAAATACTTTTCAAACAACGATAGGTATTCTTTTAACTGTTCCTCTGTTATTTCTTTTCTATACTTTCCTAACGAATAATATCCCACACCCTTTATATCGACAGTTTTTAAAGCTATTTCTGAAAGTTTTTTACTTTTAAATTCTTTTGTGTTGGTTTCGACGAGTATTTTCTTTGCCTCATTAACTATTTCAGAAATAAATTGTTTTGGATCTGTGCTATAACTATAGCTTTTATTAATTAGAGCAATAACAAAAAAAATGGAAATGAAAATTTTTTTTTTCATAATTATTTTTTTTGAATTAATTTGTATCTATCTCTTCCCAATCGTCATCGTTTTGCGTTTCCGTTGAAGAGGATGAGTTATTTATTTTTTGATTTCTATTTTGTAAATATAAACTTTTTAAAGAGGCATAAAGATCGATAGAATTTTCTTCTAAGCTATCCCATGACTCAATGTTTTTTGCTCTAAAATCTACCGCTCCTGTACTTCTGTAATAATAATAATTATGTTCAGAATAATTGCCATTACCCACTATATTATTTCTTATTTCGGTATTATGTGTAATTTGATAAACAGGATCTAAAACAGTATTTCCCACTAAACCAATTACGTCCCTAGTTGTCGTAGGTCCTAAAACTGGTAAAACAAAATAACATCCACTTTCTGCACCCCAAACGCCTAAAGTTTGTCCAAAATCTTCTTTGCCCCTATCTTCAAAACCTAATTTTTTTGCTGGATCAAAAATTCCTAAAATACCTGCTGTTGTATTTATTCCAAATCTCGCCGCTGTATTTCCTGCTCCTCCGAAATCCCCTTGTAAAATATTATTAGATAAAGTTAATAAAGATCTTAAATTATCTACTACGTTGCTAGTTCCTTTTCGTATTGGGGATGGTAGAGCTCTATAGCCTTTAGCAATAGGTTTAAAAATAGCTTTATCCAAACCATTATTAAGTTTAAACATTGCTCGACTTACGCCCTCAAAACACTCTTTAGCAGTATCTCCAGAAGATGCTTTTAATTTCTCACTTCCTGTTGTACCAGCAACAACTGGACTTGTTTGCAGAAACAATGTGAAAAGCGAAATATAAATAAGTTTTTTAATCATTTGATACTATACTAAGCTATATATATTATTATGTAACAGTAAATAAATAAATTATGACAACATTAGGTTGTACTTATAAAGTTTTTCCTAAAAAGACACAATATGAAAATTATTGAAATTAATTCAAAAAATTTCGACATAAAGAAAAGATTAAATAAATCAATAAAATTTGTAGTTTTTCACTATACAGGAATGCAATCTGAACGAGAATCAATACTTAGATTGTGTGATACTAAATACAAAGTCAGCAGTCATTTGTTAATAGGTCAAAATGGAAAAATTTATAGGTTAGTAAATGATAATAAAATAGCCTGGCATGCAGGTATATCCCAATGGGGAAGGTATAAAAATTTAAATAAATATTCAATTGGTATCGAATTAGTTAATAAAGGACATCAGTTTGGATACACATATTTTAAAAAAAAACAAATATCTAGTTTAATAAAAATCTGTAAATCTCTTACTAAAAAATACAATATTAAAAGACAAAATTTTGTAGGGCATTCTGATATAGCTCCATTGAGAAAAATTGATCCAGGAGAAAAATTTCCCTGGGAAAAGTTAGGTTTAAAAAAAATTGGTCTTTGGCATAATTGTAAGTCTAGTGAACTTACCAAATTCAGAAGAGTTAAAATTTCTAAAAAATTAAAATTAAAATTTATAAAAAATCTAATTAAAATAGGTTATTCTTTGCAAAGAAAAAGGAAATCTGATTTAAGGAAAATTATCAAAGCATTTCAAATGCATTTTAGAAAAAGCCTAATTAATGGCATGATTGATAAAGAATGTATGATAATTGCTCAAAGTTTATGCAAAAAGTTATAAAATATCCTTGATTTCAGGTCTTTTTTTACATATTAACTTGATTGCCAGACAGTTGATTGATCGCTTTTGTTGATTAAACAGAAGAGGAAAGTCCGGGCTCTATAAGAATACGGTGCCAGATAACTTCTGGCGAGGGTAACCTCAGGGATAGTGCCACAGAAAATAAACAGCCCTATCAGGGCAATGGTGAAAAGGTGAGGTAAGAGCTCACCGGTTTTTTGGTAACAAAAAACGCATGGAAAACCCCACCGAGAGCAAGACCAAATAGAGATAGCATTGCCTTTTAGGCTAAAAACAATTCTTAGTTAGCTATCTGGGTTGGTTGCTAGAGGCTAGATGTGAATTTAGTCCCAGACAAATGATCAATTTTAATGACAGAACCCGGCTTATAGGCTGTCTGGCTATTAATTCAAAGATATAAACATAAATAAAATTGTTTAAAAAAAATGTTCACTCTTTGATTCTTAAATGATTCACCTTTGTATCAAAATATCAACTTGTAATAAGTATAGTTAAATCTTCCGGTTTTTTGCCAAAATAGGCGAAAATTAAGGTATTGACGTATAGGTTGAAAACCCATATGCTCCCATATATTCCCATAGGAGGGGTAGATGGTGTTTAAAAAGTTAAATCATAAAAATTTTTTAGATTTCTTGATAAGCACTGCTGACTTAAAAAAATATGTTTTTATCAACCTACGAAAACAAACTAGACAAAAAATGGAGGGTATCAGTGCCAGCTAGTTTTAGATCTTATCTGAGCAGCATGGGTTATAACGGTGTTATATGCTATCCTTCATTTAACAATCCTTCAATAGAGGGTTGCTCGCAAAATAGAATTGAAAAATTATCAGACTCGATAGACTCCCTAAATCCTTTTGAGGAAAAAAGGGACATTTTTGCTACTTCAGTTTTATCAGAGAGTGAAAATCTTCAGTTTGATAGTGAGGGAAGAATTTCTTTATCAAAAAAATTATTAAGCCATGCAAAAATTAAACAAACAATGCTTTTTGTTGGCCAAGGAAAAACCTTCCAAATATGGGAGCCAAAACATTTTGAAAGATTCAAAGTGCAAGCTAGGAAAAAAGCTAATTTGAATAGAGCAAGTTTAAAATGGGAAACACAATTTAAAAAGGAGGGGAAATGACCATAACAATAAAAGGTCCAGAATTAAAAGAACTTAAACCAAGAATTTTAGTTTTAGGAGTTGGAGGAGCTGGCGGGAATGCACTTAACGGTATGATCGATGCTGGAATGGAAGGCGTAGAATTTGTTGCGGTGAATACTGATGCACAGGATTTAAAAATGAATAAAGCTGAAGCTAAGATTCAATTAGGAACAAACTTAACAAAAGGTTTAGGGGCTGGTGCCAAACATGAAATTGGCCAAGCAGCTGCAGAAGAATCTTTAAACGATATTGTTGATTATATTAAAGGAAGCAATATGGTTTTTATAACCGCAGGTATGGGTGGTGGCACAGGAACTGGTGCCGCACATGTAATAGCTAGAGCAGCTAAAGAATTAAATATATTAACTGTTGGAGTAGTAACACTTCCTTTTTCTTACGAAGGACCAAAAAAAATGAGAATTGCTCTTCAAGGTTTAGAAGAATTAAAAAAACACTTAGATACTAATATTATTGTTCCAAACCAAAACTTATTCAAAATAATTAATGAGAAA
>CACIPU010000031.1 GCA_902588625.1 uncultured Pelagibacteraceae bacterium
AAAAACAAATGGGTGGTTTCGGTTTCCCTGATGCAGCTGAGATAAAATCTAAGTATATGAATAAAAAAGGTATACTTATGAAATATCTAGATGTTATGGGCAACATGTTCGCTACAGCGGAAAACCCGGCTCTTAAAAATTACTCTAAAGTAGTTACTACTAAGTACCTACCGTAGTTTAAGAGTTAGATAAAATATTAATAGGCGCCAATTTTTTTAAATTGGTGCCTATTTTTTTAATAAAAATTCTAATATATTATTTTTATGAGTGATCTAGTTTCTCAAAAAGTAAATATGATATTCAAATCTCTTAAAGGGGATACTGTTCACGCTCTTAAAGATATAACTTTTACTTTAAAAAAAGGTGAGCTTTTAACAGTTCTTGGTCCTTCAGGATGTGGAAAAACAACTTTATTAAATATAGCTGCTGGGTTCCTTAGACCAACTTCAGGTTCAATAAACCTAGGTGGTAAAGAAATTAATGGCCCAGGAGTTGAAAGAGGAATGGTCTTCCAGCAAGGTGCTTTATTTGAATGGTTGACAGTCAATCAAAATGTGAATTTTGGTTTACGAATGAAAAAGAAAGATCCAATTAAAACAGCAAAAAAAGTTGAAGAATGGCTCGAAATAGTTGGGTTAAAAGGTTTTGGAAATACTCCTACTTATCAATTATCCGGCGGTATGCAACAAAGAGTAGCTCTTGCGAGATGTTTGATTAATGATCCCGACTTAATTTTAATGGATGAACCTTTAGGAGCTTTAGACGCTTTAACGAGAGAAAAAATGCAGTCCTTAGTTTTGAAAATTTGGAAAGAAACTGGAAAAACAATTATTTTAATTACTCACTCTGTTGAAGAAGCTTTATTGCTAGGAGAACGGGTATATGTGATGGCTCCAAGGCCTGGAAGAATACATAAAGAATACAAACTACCTTTTGCCTTACAGGGTTTAAAGGAAGACCTAAGAGAAATTAAAAATGGTAAAGAGTTCGTTTCTAAAAGAGAAGAAATATTGTCCATGATTTGGAATATGGAAGAAGAGATAATGGGAAAAGAAATATAATATGATTACAGGATTTGTCACATTTTTTACTATTTTTTCAGTTGTTGGAGCTATCCTCTATGGACGAAAATTAATCAAAACAGAAAAAAGTGATGCTGTTTTTGGAAATCCTGAAAGAGCTAAAGGAGGAATGCATTGGGTTGTGGTAGGATCCAGTTTTCTTTTGTTGTCATGGCTTTATTATTCTTGGGATATAGCAAAATCTTTCTACCCAAAATCGGCAAACGAACTGTGTCAAGTTGCAAAAGTTAATGAATCACTACTATCTTTAAAATATCTTTTTCCAATTGTTGAAAGACAACATAAAAGTACCGCAATCATTAAACGTGAAAACGTCAATATAAAAAACAAAATAATTCTAATACAAAACGACTCAAATTTAAAAAATCAAGATAAAGAAATATTTATAAATATATTACGTGATACTAAGTTAATGATTCCAACATTAACCGATGAGAGATATTTAGAAGATGATACAAAAAATATAATTAATAAATTAACCAGTAGAATTAATCTATTAATGGCAGATTTTCCAACAGAAGCTTATCCTATTTTAAGCATAGAAGAAAAAAATGAGTTAGATAATGGTTTAAAAAAACAATTAGGTTGGGGAGCAACTGGTATGGAAATACCTCCTCTTCCCGAAAGTAAAAGAGGTCTAAAATTTCATGTTGCATCAGCAGAATTGAATTCTATTAGTGATGATTTTTTTGAAATGAGAAACCATAACCCTGAATACTTAAAAAAATCAGAGACAATCTTTAATGAGATAAAAGAATATATGGATGGGTTAGAAGATGGACTCGAGCTAGATTATATAAAAGATATTAAAAAACTTGTAAGAAGAATAGAATATGCAAGCATTTTCCCTCCAAATACTTTGAATGAGTTGGAAAAAGCTATTATAGCGTTTGATAAAGTTCAAAAAAATGAGCAGGGCAATCTAAGGATTATTGATATTATTCTGTTTCCTGCAGGAACAATCGTTGCAAGCGGCCCGCAATGTTCAGAAGCTGGTCCAGGCAGATGGTTGCCTAAACCTTCAGATACTTTTAGAATTTTCGGTGAACTTCTAAAACCAAGCGTTGGATTTAAGATGATACCTATGATTTGGTACGAAATGATGGGAGTTAATAGGATAGTTGGTTTTATTTTGCCAGATTGGATAGCAGACATTATGCCAGGTAAATATCCTGTGCATAATCAAGATGGAACAGTTGATCCTAATTTTAAAAGTAAGGTTTTAGATATTGTTACTGGGGAATTTGAAGCTTTCAAAATTCCAATTCCAGCTGGTCATATTTGGGATTCTTTTTTAAGAGTGTTCTTAGGTTTATCACTTGGAATAATACTTGGTGTTCCTTTAGGTTTATTTATGGGTCTAAATAGATTTGCTAAAGGATTCTTTGATCCTATGGTTGAATTATATAGACCAGTACCGCCATTAGCTTGGGCACCGCTAGTAATTACAGTTTTTGGAATTGATAACGTCGGAAAAGTATTTTTATTATTTATGGTTTCTTTTTCAATCATGATTATTTCAGCCAGGGCCGGGGCATCTGGGACTCAGCTATCAAAGATTCATGCTGCACACTCATTAGGTGCTTCTAAATGGCAAATAATAAGAGAAGTTATATTTCCTAACTCTTTACCAGAAATACTCACAGGAATAAGGGTTGCGGTTGGTATGTGTTGGGGAACATTAGTTGCTGCAGAATTTTTAGCAGGAACAACAGGAATTGGTTTTGTTGAAAACGTAGCAAGAAAATATATGCAGTATGAAGTTATTTGGATTACAATATTCGTAATGGGAATGTTGGGTCTTTTATTTGATGTTACAATTAGAAAAATTATAGACAAAACAATTCCGTGGAGAGGTAAAGGATAATGTCTAAGACAGATTACAAATCAACTGCAAAAAGATTAAAATTTGAAAAAAAATAAATTAAAAAAATTAATATCTAAAATTTTTATTAAACATAAATTAAGTAAAAACCATGCAAATATTTGTGCAGAAGCATTGGTTAATGCTGAGTTAGTTGGCGCTCCTTCTCATGGTTTATCAAGACTTAAAATGTATTGTGATAGAATTAATAAAAAAGTAATTAATCCTAAACCTAGAATTACAATTAAAAAAATTACTGAATCAATTACGCAAATAGATGCAAAAAATAGCATAGGATTCGTTGCAGCCGATATTGGAATTAAAAAAGCAATCGTAAGTGCGAAAAAAACAGGAATAGGTTTAGTTGGAATAAATAATAGTGGTCACTATGGTTTATCTGGATATTATGCTGAGCAAGCTGTAAATCAAAATTTAATTGCAATGTGCTTTACAAATGCTCCTCCGGCTATTGCTCCACATGGAGCTATAAAAAAATTATTTGGAACAAATCCTATATGTTTTGGGACCCCAACTTCAAATAAAGTTCCATTTATTTTAGATACTTCTGTTTCTATGATTAATAGAGGAAAAATAAGAGTAGCTGCGAAAATTGGAAAAAAAATACCTGGAGGTGTTGCTCTGGATAAATTTGGTAAGCCCACCACTGATGCAAAAAAGGCTTTATCTGGTGTTCAATTGCCAATTGCTGGGTTTCGAGGTTCAGGTCTAGCATGGATGGTTGATATATTAAGTGGTGTTTTTACTGGAGGAAATCATGGTGGAAAAGTTAAAGATCCATTTGATGATTTTACTGGGCCTCAAAATATTGGACATTTATTCTTAGTAATGAAACCTAATTTATTTGTTAGAAACTATAGTAAAAGAATAAAAGAAAATATAAAAAGGATAAAAAAGTTACCTAAAATTAAAGCTGTTAAAGAAATAATGTACCCTGGTCAAAATAAATATGCTAGATATAAAAAAAACCTTAAAAAAAGTATAAAAATACCTAAAAATATATTAATAGAAATTAATAAACTTAATGCTGTCTGATAAAAAAATTGTATGTCCGAATAATTTACTCGCTGTAGCCAAAAAAAAAGGTACCATAGACGCAGCTATTGTAAATGCTGGTGAAATATTTCCAATGGAATCTGTTCTTAAAGCTGTAGAAAATAATTTAATTAATCCCATATTTATTGGTAACGAAAATAAAATTAAAAAATATGCTGAGAAATTAAATTGGAATATCTCAAAATTTAAAATTATCAATGAAATAGATGAAAATAGCACTGCTCCTATAGCTGCTAAACTTGCTAGTGAAGATAAAGTCAAGATCATAGTCAAAGGGCACATTCATACAGACATTTTAATGAAAGCTGTTTTAAAAAGAGATTTAAATTTAATAGGTAAAAAAAGATTGAGCCATGTTTGGCACATGACATTAAATAAAGATGATAAACCATTTATTATTACTGATGGTGTTGTAAATGTGTTACCAAAATTGGAAGTAAAAATGCATATACTTAGAAATGCAGTAGAATTTGCTAATAAAATTGGAATATTAAGGCCAAAAGTGGCAGTTTTATCTGCTACAGAAGAAGTTATAGAAAGTGTTCCAAGCTCAATTGAAGCTAATATAATTACTAAAAGAGCTAGAGAAGAAAATATTAATGCTGACGTTTTTGGACCGCTAGCTTTTGATAATTCGGTATCAAAAAAATCTGCAGCTATTAAAAACATAAAAAATAATGTTTCAGGAAATTCAGATATTTTACTAGTACCAAATGTTGAAGCTGGAAATGCTTTGGTTAAAATGATGATCTATTTTATGGGTGCGTGCGCTGCAGGAGTTGTTTTAGGAGGTAAAGCTCCAATTGTAATTACAAGTCGTTCAGATGAATCTGAAGCAAGATTGGCTTCTATTGCGGCTGCTATTGTTTCTTTAAAATAACTTTATATAATCTTCTAGGAAATGTGCCTTCCTCAAAACTTTCTACTTTTAAAACTTTAAAGCCTTCTGAAATTTGATTAATTTTTTCTTTTGAAAAAAAATGTACTATAAAACCATCATTTTCATAAAGATCTTCTCCTCTGTGTGTTCCTCTTTTATAATCCCCATCTCCTATGTTTCGGACAGTGAAAATATTATATCCTCCAGGCTTTAAAATACGTAAAACTTCCTTGTTTAAATTTTTTAAATCAGAAGTAGATAACGCCATACAATAAAGCATATGCGAAAAGCATGCTTCAACAGATACGTTATTGAAAGGAAGTTTTTTTCTAATATCGAAAATCTTAAGTGATATTTTGTTTGTTAAATTATTTTTTTCTACTTTTTTAGTAATTTCATTAATTGCAGCAGGGCTATAGTCTAAAGCTTTTACATTAATATTATTTTTTGCAAAAAAAATTGTATCTCTACCTAATCCCGGCCCAAGCTCAGTAATTTCTTTTATATTTTCTTTTCTGAAAATTTGAAGTGCGCTGAGCGCT
>CACIPU010000032.1 GCA_902588625.1 uncultured Pelagibacteraceae bacterium
AATACCTAGATTTCCAATATCTGGCGATGATTTAAAAAAAAATTATGGTTATGAAAGTGGAAAGGAACTTGGAAAAAAACTAAAATATTTAGAAAAAAAGTGGATCGAGAATAATTTTACTATAAACAAAGAGTTCTTAAAAAAATCATTAAACTAAATATATTCGACTTCTTTTATTTCAAAATTCTTTTCACCAGCAGGAGTAGTAACTGTTACTAAATCTTTTTTATTTTTTCCAATTAAGGCTTTTCCTATTGGGGACCTAAAATAGATAAAATTTTTTTTTATATCGGCTTCATCTTTACCTACTATTTTATATTTTTTTTTTTTAAGGTTTTCCAAATCAACTAGTGAAACAGTTGAACCAAAAATTACGGTATTTTTTTTTTCTAACTTAGTAATATCTATTACATTTGCTCTTGCAATTAAGTCATTTATTTCAATGACTCTTCCTTCTATTTTGGCTTGTTCTTCTTTTGCTGCGTGATACTCAGCATTTTCTTTTAAGTCACCATGAGCTCTTGCTTCAGCAATTGCTTCAATTATTTTTGGACGTTTAATATTTTTCAAATTTTCTAATTCTTCTTTTATTTTTACTAAACCTTGTAACGTAATTGGTTCTTTTTCCATAAATTATTTCCATTTTGCCGTAGGAGGCATAGACATTAATATAGCTTCGGGATTACCTCCGCTATTTAATCCAAATTTGGTCCCACGATCATAGAGTAGATTAAATTCCGCATATCTTCCACGTTTTAATAACTGTATTTCTTTTTCTTTTTTTGTCCACTTAGTAAACATTTTTTTTCTAATAATATTTTTAATCAAAAAATTAAAAATAACTCCCACATCTTTAACAAATAAAAAATCTTTTTCCCAATTATCCATTTTATAATCAAAAAAGATACCTCCTATACCACGAGGTTCTTTTCTATGTGGTAAATAAAAATATTTATCACATAACTTTTTATATTTTGAATAATAACTTTTATTGTGAAGATTACACATTTTTTTCAGTTCTTCATGAAAATAATTTCTTTCTTTCTTATCGATTAAGCAAGGTGTTAAGTCCATTCCACCTCCAAACCAACTTTTTTGCGTACAAATAAATCTAGTATTAAAATGTATGCTAGGAATTTTCGGATTAACTGGATGTAATACAACTGATACACCAGAAGACCAAAAATTTTCATTATTCTTTGTTCCTGGAATTTTTTTTGCAAAATTTTTTGGAAATTTCCCCACTACGTTTGAAAAAGCCACTCCTCCTTTTTCAATCACTTTACCTTCAATCGTTCTAAATTCTCCAAATTTCCACTTATTTTTTTTAAATTTTATATTAGATCCATAATCTTTTTCAAGATCTTGAATATTATTACTAATTATATCTTGTAATTTTAGAAACCATTTCTTTGTTAATTTTTGTTTAATTTTTATATTCATTTTTTTATAAATTAGAATTTTGCCTTAATGCTTCAGATAATGTAATAGCTACAGCCATTCCAACATTTAGGGATCTTAACTTTTTTTTAAGAGGTATTTTTAATCTTTCGTATGAATTATAATGAACATTTTTAGGCACCCCACTACTTTCTCTACCAAAGAGAAGTGTGTCTTCTTTTTTAAATTTAAAATTGTCATAATTTTTATTTGCTTTTGTTGTCATTAATATAATTCTAGAATCTTTTTTTTTTATTAAAAATTTTTCATAAGAATTATAAATTATAATTTTACTTTTATTTAAATAATCCATAGCAACCCTTTTTATTCTTTTATCATCAAGATGAAAACCGCAAGGTTCAATTATTTCTAGGGTTGCATTAAAACAAGAACATAAACGAATTATTGCTGCGGTATTTTGAGGGATATCTGGTTGATATAGAGCAATATTAAACATATTTTAGTTGTATATTAATTTGTGTGTCATTCTGACCCTAGCAAATTTATATTAATTGTAATTAATTAATATTATATAATACATAGACATCTAATTATATGAGCAATGAAATTAAGCCTAAAAAAAGAAGAGATTTTCTATTTACAGCAACCTATACGATTGGAGCGGTAGGTCTCGGAGCAGCAATTTGGCCACTAGTAGATCAAATGAATCCCGATTCATCCGTTAAAGCTTTATCAACTACAGAAGTTGACATTAGTAATATTGAACCAGGTAAGACAATAACCGTCCTATGGAGGGGAAAACCTATATTTATTAGAAGAAGAACCAAAAACGAAATTGCTGAAGCCGCAGCAGTAGATATAAAAGATTTAAAAGATCCTGAAAAAGATTCTGATAGAACAAAAAATCCAGAGTGGTTAGTAATGGTTGGAGTTTGCACCCATCTAGGCTGTGTGCCCCTTGGAGATAAAGGTGAATATAAAGCTTGGTTTTGCCCATGTCACGGTACACATTACGATACATCAGGCCGAGTAAGAAAAGGTCCAGCTCCTAAAAACTTAGAAATACCAAAATATGAGTTTGTTGATAGCAATACAATTAAAATAGGTTAACAATGAGTGAAGAAAAATATATACCTAAATCTAAATTGGGTCAGTGGTTTGATAGTCGCCTACCATTATTGACTCTTACTCACCATTTAACATCATACCCAACACCAAAAAATTTAAATTACTGGTGGACTTTTGGAGGAATACTTACTTTTTGTTTGATTACCCAAATAGTTACAGGCTTAGTTCTTGCAATGCATTACGTAGCTCATGTAGATCATGCTTTTGAAAGCATTGAACACATAATGAGAGATGTAAATTATGGATGGTTAATTAGATATGTTCATGCAAATGGTGCATCGATGTTTTTCTTAGCAGTATATATCCATATTTTTAGATCTTTGTTTTATGGATCATACAAAGCTCCAAGAGAAATAATTTGGATAATTGGCTTATTGATTTATATACTTATGATGGCGACAGCTTTTATGGGTTATGTTTTACCTTGGGGGCAGATGAGTTTTTGGGGAGCTACAGTTATAACTAATTTGTTTAGCGCCATTCCTTTAGTTGGAGAAAGTATTACAACTTGGTTATGGGGAGGATATTCTGTTGACAATCCAACATTGAATAGATTTTATAGTTTGCATTATTTGTTACCTTTTTTAATTTTTGGATTAGTAATACTTCATATTTGGGCTCTACACGTTCCTGGAAATAATAATCCAGTTGGAATTGATGTTAAAAAAAATAATAATGAAACTATGCCTTTTCATCCTTATATGGTTATGAAAGATCTTTTTGCGCTACTTTTATTTATAACTGTTTTCTTGTGGTTCGTATTTTTTGCACCAAATGTTTTGGGACATCCAGATAATTATATAGAAGCTAATCCATTGGTTACTCCAGCACATATAGTTCCTGAATGGTATTTGCTTCCTTTTTATGCAATTTTGCGAGCTATACCAAGTAAGTTGGGTGGGGTAATTTTTATGTTTTCTGCAATATTTATATTAATGTTATTACCATGGTTAGATACATGCAAAATAAGATCTTCTACTTACAGACCTATTTATAAAAAATTCTTTTGGTTATTGCTTTTTGTAGTAATATTACTTGGATACTTAGGAGCTAAACCTCCTGAAGGTGTTTATTTAATTTTATCAAGATTAGCCACAGCTTATTATTTTATTCATTTTTTAGTAATACTTCCAGTTTTAGGTCGTTATGAGAAAACAGATCCATTACCTCAAAGTATATCCGATCCTGTATTAGATAAACCTGGGGTGTTTGATAAATTCAAAAAAGCAGCAGCAAAATATGAGGGAGAAAATGCTAGTTCTTTTAAATAAAATTATAAATAGAATGTTTATTATTTTTATAATTTCTATAATTCCGTGCACAGTATTTTCAGAAGAAAAAAGTGTTGATTTTATTGAGACTAATTGGAGTTTTAAAGGACTATTCGGAACTTTTGATCGCGCTTCACTGCAAAGAGGATATCAAGTTTATACAGAAGTTTGCGCAGGATGTCATTCAGTACAGCATCTGAGCTACAGAAATCTATCAGAAAAAGGGGGACCGGAATTTTCTATTGAAGAGGCTAAAGCAATAGCTGCTCAATTTGATGTAGAAGACGGTCCAAATAGTGATGGTGAGATGTTTATGAGACCCGGTAGACTTTCAGATAAATTTGTTAGCCCCTATCCAAATGTTGAAGCTTCAACAGCTGCTAATGGTGGAGCATATCCTCCAGATATGTCTGTGCTTGCTAAAGCTAGAAAGGGTGGTGCCGATTATCTTTATTCTCTACTTCTAGGTTACGATGAAGCTCCAGAAGGTTTCGAGTTAGATGATGGAGTTTATTATAATAAATATATGCCTGGAAATAAAATTAAAATGTCAGAACCAATTATTGAAGGAATTGTAGAATATTCTGATGGAACTAATCCCACGAAAGAACAAGTGGCAAAGGATATTACAACATTTCTCGTTTGGGCTTCAGAGCCTCATTTAGAATCACAACATAGAATGGGTTTTAAAACTATTATTTATTTAATTATTTTAATCACTCTAGTTTATATGAGCAAACAAAGAGTATGGTCACGTTTCGGATCAAATGCAAAAGAAGAAAAAGAAGAGGAAACTTTTGATAAAATTGAAAGAGCAGTTACTGAATATGAAGGAGAAAATCCTAAAACCTTTAAATAATAAAAATTAAGCCCCTGTTCTAAAAAACATTACATCGCCATCGTTTACTAAATAATCTTTACCTTCTAATCTTAATTTTCCCACATTTTTACACTCATTAAAACCTTTGTATTTAATAAAATCTTCATGGGAAACAGTTTCAGCTCTAATAAATTTTTTCTTAAATTCAGAATGAATCACGCCAGCCGCATCAGGAGCTTTAGAGTTTTTTTCAACTGTCCACGCTCTACTTTCTTCTGGGCCAGAAGTAAAGAATGTGCTTAAGCCAAGAATATTATAACCAGCTTTAATTAAATTATTTAAACCTGTACTTTTAATTCCACTTTCAAGCATGAAATCTTTACGATCCTTTTCTTGTAAATTCATAATTTGATCTTCTATATCAGCACAAACAATGATTATATTTTCATTTGGAAATTTTTCTTTACATAAATCAGAATAATTATTTCCATTTGGCAAACTATTTTCATCTACGTTACAAACAATTATTCTAGGTTTAGTAGATAAAA
>CACIPU010000033.1 GCA_902588625.1 uncultured Pelagibacteraceae bacterium
TAAAGGAAAGGAAGTTTGTTTTTTACCACGTCATGCAAGAGGTCACAAAATTTCACCAACAAATGTAAATTTTAGAGCAAATATTGATGCTTTAAAACAATTGGGTGTTACTGATATTATTTCAGTATCTGCAGTTGGCTCTTTAAAAGAAGACTTACCGCCAGGAAAATTTGTAATAGTTGATCAATTTATAGATAGAACTTTTGCTAGAAAAAAAACTTTCTTTGATGAAGACATCGTAGCCCATGTTTCGATGGCTCACCCAACATCTAATGGATTGATGAATGCTTGTGAAGAAGCTATTAAAAAAGAGAAAATAAACTATCAAAAAGGCGGCACCTATGTTGTTATGGAAGGTCCACAATTTTCGACATTAGCAGAATCTAATTTATATAGATCTTGGAAAGCAGATGTTATTGGTATGACAAATATGCCTGAAGCAAAATTAGCTAGAGAAGCAGAAATTAGATATGCATCGGTATCAATGGTTACCGATTATGATTGTTGGCATCCAGATCATGAAAATGTAGATGTTCAGCAAGTTATTAAAGTTTTGTTAAGCAATGCTGCTAAAGCAAAAAATATGGTTAAAAATATAATAGAAAACTTTGAAAACTATATTGATCCTAAAGATCCCACAAATAATTGCTTGGATGTAGCAATTATTACGGCCCCAGAAAAAAGAACTAAAAAAACAATTAAAAAATTAAAAACAGTGGCAGGAAGAGTTTTAAGTAAATGAGTGAAAAGTATAATTTAAAGGGTGGCTGCACTTGTGGAAAAGTAAAGTATTCAATTAATGAAAAACCTCTTTTTACTCAAGCGTGTCATTGTGTTGATTGTAAAATATCAACTGGATCATCTTACGTAATACATACAACAATTTTAGACAAAACTTTATCTGTTGATGGAAAAGTTGCATCTACTGTACTCCCCACAGGAAGTGGAAAAGGATATAGGGCATATTTTTGTACTGAATGTGGAGTATATTTGTATTGTAAATATTATATTGGACCAGGAAGATTAAACGTAAGAACTAAAACTTTAGAAGATCCAAAAATATTTCCACCCCAAGTTCACATATTTACCAAAGACAAAGATCCATGGTTAAACTTATCAGATAAAGAAAAATGTTTTGAAACAGCATATGATCGAGACAAAACCTGGCCTGAGGAAAGTGTTAAAAGATATAATGAACACTTAAGTAAAATTAAATGAAAATAGAAGGAAAAGAATATCGTACAATTTGGTTTGATGAAAAAAATCAAACTGTAAAAATTATTGATCAAACAAAACTTCCCCATCAATTTATAATTAAAGATCTAAAAACAGTAAAAGATGCAATTAATGCCATAAAAGTAATGGAGGTTAGGGGAGCGCCATTAATAGGTGGAACCGCTGCTTACGGTATTGTTTTAGCTATTATGGAAAAAAATGATCCTAATTTTGTTAAGAAAAGCACAGAAGATTTAATTCAATCAAGACCCACAGCAATTAATTTAAAGTGGGCTGTAGATCGAATGATGAAAAAACTATCAGGGGTTAATAATAATGAGATATTAAAAGTTGCATTAACCGAAGCAAAAGCAATTTGTGATGAAGATGTCAAATTTAGTGAAAATATTGGATTAAATGGATTAAAAATTATAGAGGAAATTTATAATAAAAAGAAAGATACAGTAAATATTTTAACTCATTGCAATGCAGGTTGGCTTGCTACAATTAATTGGGGCACAGCAACTTCTCCAATTTATCACGCTCATAAAAAAGGAATTCCAGTTCATGTTTGGGTTGATGAAACAAGACCACGAAACCAAGGAGCTAATTTAACTTCATTCGAATTAAACGAAGAAGAAGTTCCAAACACAATCATTGCAGATAATACAGGAGGAATATTAATGCAAAGAGGGGAAATAGATATGTGTATTGTGGGAACTGACAGAACTTTATCTACTGGAGATGTATGTAATAAAATTGGAACTTACTTAAAAGCTTTAGCAGCACACGATAACAATGTTCCTTTTTATGTGGCTTTACCTAGTTCTACAATTGATTGGGATATAAAAGATTTTAAAGATATTCCAATTGAAGAGAGAAACTCAAAAGAATTAACTCATGTTGAAGGATTAGACAAGGATAAGAAACTTCAAAAAATATTAATTTATCCTCAAAAAAGTAAAGCATTGAACCTAGCTTTTGACGTAACACCAGCTAAATATGTAACAGGTTTGATCACAGAAAAAGGTGTCTGCGAAGCATCAGAAAAAGGATTAAAAGGATTATTTAAATGAGAAAAATATTATTGTGATAAAAAAAAGTATTTTATTTATTATTTTTATAGTAGTTGCATATTTTTTTATTTCAAAATATAGCAGTCATAATTTAAAAAAAGCTATTTCCTCATGTATTATAGCGCAAACACGAACATCTGATACACCAGATATAGAAAAAGCCAAGATATTTTGTGAAGAAAAAATTAAAAAACAAAGGAAGATTAAGTAGTTTATCTTAATGATGCCGCTATATTTCCACCATCAACAGTAAGAACAGCACCAGTAGTTTTTTTTGATGTAGCCAAATGAAAAAATGCCTTAGCAACGTCTTCTGCTTTAACTTCATCCAATAATAGGTTGCCACGCATATAATTATCTTCAGAGACAGATCTAGCTTTAGCTCTAGTTTTAATCATTTTATCAGTCATTAAACCACTTCTTATTCTATCTGCGTTAACACCGTTTGATCTAATACCAAAAGATCCATAATCAACAGCATATTGCTTACACAAACTTAATAAAGCTGATTTTGGTAGTCCATAAGGACCAAAGTTTTTTCCAGGATTTACAGCTTGTTTTGAAATATTAAAAAGTAAACAGCCATCAATATTTTGTTGCTTCATTATCTTAACTGCTTCAGATGCACAATTTTGATGGGCAAAAAAATTAATCTCAAAACTTTTTCTCAAATGATCATCACTTACTTCACCTATCGCTCCACCAGGAGCTGTTCCAGCATTAGAAATAAGAATATCAATACCACCAAATTTTAAACAAATTTGTTTAAAAGCATTTTTAATACTTTTTTTATTAGTAACATCACAATAAATGCAAAGATCTTTAATCTTATTTTTCAATTCATTTAATCGCTTTAAATTATTATCTAATAAAACTACTTCAGCACCATAGTTTTTAAACATTTTATAAGTTGCAAAACCAATAGTTCCTGTTGCACCTGAAACAACAACAACGTTACCTTCAAGCAATTTCTTTTTTCTTTTAATTTTAGCTTGTTCAAGCGACCAATACTCAACATCGAATAGGTCTTTTTCAGGTATAAATTTATATTTAGAGGTTTCTTCAACAGAAGCTATTACTTTTGCATTAGTTTCAGTTAAATCTCCAGCGATTTTAGCTGCACTTAAATCTTTGCCAACAGTAAAAACACCTACATTTTGAACCAACACTACCCTAGGGGAAGTATCTAACATAACTTTTTTTCCTTTAACTTTTTTCTTATTTTTATTGAAATAAGAAATATATTTTTTCCTGTAATTAGCCATTGCTTTTTGCGCAATAGTCTTAAAATCATTTAGAGTTGAGTTTTTCTTTGGAGTAATTATCAACGGAAAAGGTTTTACTCTAATAACATGATCTGGTGTAGCTGTACCTTTTGATGAATAAGTTTTAACATTTTTACCATTCATAAAATAATTTAAACGACTATTACTTTTATAATTAACTATAAATTTTTGATCGGGATGATTATCTGATAGAAGACCTCTAATTATTGGAGAAGCTTCATGGGGCTCAAATTTAGTAGAAAATTTTTTAATTTGAATTATTTTTTTAGTTTTTAATTTTTTAATTGCTTTTTCTGCTTTAGATACATATTTTATCATTAAACTGTAAGTTTCCTTGGCATCATTCGCAAATGTAAAGATCCCATGATTCATTAATATAAGACAGTTTATTTTTGGATTTTTCGCATAAATTTCATAAACCTTTTTGGCAAGCATAAAACCTGGCATTACGTAGGGAACTAAGGCTACTTTATTTCCAAATATTTTATTGCAAAGTTTAAATCCCTCTGGTCTGTTAGTAACATTTAAAATTGCGTCTGCATGGGTATGATCCACAAATTTAAATGGTAAAAATGCATGCAAAAATGTTTCTACACTTGGATTCGGAGATTTTATATTAATTAGATTCCTTTTTTGAAAGCTCACCATATCTTCATCAGATAGGTATTTTTTATTTTTAAGACTTAGTAGTGGGTTTAACTTTACTGCTGGCAATCCTTCGGGCTCAATCTCACCCATATCCCAGCCGCTTCCTTTTACACATAAAACATTATATTTTTTACCATCTAAATCATTAATAGTTGTTTTTACCGAAGTATTACCACCACCATGCAGGACCAATTCACTATTTCTACCTAAAAGCCTAGTTGTATAAACTCTTAAAGCTAAATCTCTAGAAACACCAATACTTTTATACTTTTTGATGTATTTGTTTGCTTCAGTTGAAGACCATTTATTTTTCAATATTTAAACTCCTAGCACTTATTAACAGTCTATTTTTTAGTTGTCATATAAAAAATAACAAGTATAAAAAAAATATAGATAAAATCTATGAAAAAAGTTGGAGAACATATAACATTAGATTTTTTAGGTGTTAAACAAGACTATTCACCTAAATTTTATAATAAAATTATTTATAAAATTGCAAAAAAAGCAAAAGTTGAAATCCTAAATGTTTCTGACCATACATTTAAACCCCAAGGCTTTACACTAGTTGCTCTATTAGCTGAAAGCCATATGAGTTTTCATACATTTCCCGAAAAGGGAATTGTAAGTTTTGAT
>CACIPU010000034.1 GCA_902588625.1 uncultured Pelagibacteraceae bacterium
ATTTAGGTAATTTAGTAGCACCTGTTTCTTGGTAAACTACTTTTCCATCTTTATATTTATAGTAAGACATAACAGCTTCTTTGTTACCATCACTATAGCTAACCATTGCATGTTCGAAACCAACTGCATCATTTTCAAAAAGAACTCTAACTTTTTCTTTTTTTACATCTTTCATTCCAACCCATTTAACAACATCTTCTTTAGTTAAAGATTTGCCTGATGAATGCATTAAAAATTTATAATCATCATGTATCATTTCTTTGGCTATATTTTGATCGCCTTCATTTACTGCCTTTGTCATTTTTTCTATTATAGACATATTTTTTTCCTGTTATTTAAATTAATAATAAATCATATCTGCAAGCCCATAACAAAGAAGCGCACTTAATAGAGTCAAAACTCCAGGTGCAATTATTCCTTCAATTGAAGTTTTTTCATTGGTGCCCAAATTACCTTTTTTATGTGACCAAATTGCAAAAATAAATGCAAATACATTTTGTAAGAAAACTAAATTAAAAAATGCCCAAGTTCCTGTTAAGCCTTCTGGCCTTACTAACATTATATATAAAGCCATTAAAACTGTTCCAACAATAAAAGAACCAAAAAATCTGGTCATTATTGCAGCACCATCTCCCATGCCGTATTGATCTACAAAAGCTTTTGTTCCAGCTAAACATCTGAATGCATAAAAACCCAATCCAGCAAAATGAATTATAAAGACAACTAAGAATGTTATTCCACCAAATTTATCTATCATTTTAATCTCCTATTAAAATTTAATTATATATTTAATATATTATAGATTTGTTAAAAATACCTACCATTTTCTCACTCTTTATGTATTGTTGGTTTTATTATGAAATTAGGATTTATTGGAACTGGTAATATTACCGTAGCAGTTGTAAATGGAATTTGTGGGTCAAAAATTACATTTAAAAAAATTTTAGTTTCTTCAAGGAATAAAAACAAAGCATTAAAATTAAGTAAAAAATTTAAAAAAGTTTTTATAGCAAAAACTAATCAAGAAATTGTAGATAAATGTGATTGGATTTTTTTAGCAGTTACTCCAAACGTAGGAGAGAAAATAATACCCAAATTAGAGTTTAGATCTAATCAAAAAATAATTAGTTTTATATCTACAATTAAACTAGCTCAATTAAAAAAATTTATAAAAAAGAAAATTAAAATTGTTAGAGCTATACCTTTACCTCCTATTTCAATAGGAAAGGGACCAGTTCCTATTTGTCCACCAGACAAACAAACAAAAAGTTTTTTCGATAAGATTGGAACAACTATTGAAATTAAAAGTGAAAAGTCATCAAATAACTTTTGGTCTATGTCAGGTATGATGGCTCCATTTTATGAAATGCTTAAAGTTCAATCTGATTGGCTAGTCAAAAGAGGAATTAATAGAGATAAAGCTCAAAAATATATAACTTCCTTATTTATTGCTCTTTCTGAAGATTCGGCAATTAAATCTAAAAACCATTTAAAATATTTGGTTTCAGAATCGCAAACCCCTGGAGGACTTAATGAACAAGGTGTTAAGGAACTTAGAAAATCTGGTTATTATAAATCTTTGGAAAAATCTCTTAATAGTATTCTTAAAAGATTAAATAAAGTATAATTTCCTATGCCATCAAACTCAAATATTCTACAAGTAGATAAACTTTCTAAATATTTTGGAGGTCTTGCAGCTGTTTCAGACTGCTCTTTGAAAATAAAAAAAGGTTCTATTACTGGAATTATTGGACCTAATGGTTCTGGCAAAACAACGTTGTTTAATTTAATTGCTGGAAATTTAAAATCAACTAAAGGTACAGTTTTATTTAATAATGAAAATATTACAGACATTCCTTCTTATGAATTATTCTCAAAAGGTATTCTAAGGACTTTTCAAATTGCTCATGAATTTACTAATCTTACAGTTTTAGAAAATTTAATGATGGTTCCAGGACATCAGTCAGGTGAAAATTTAGTAAATGCCCTTTTTAAACCGGGTCTTGTTAAAAAAGAGGAAATAAAAGTAAAAGAAAAAGCTTTAGAAGTAATTGAATTTCTAAATCTAAGGCATCTTTCAAATGAACTTGCAGGAAATTTATCTGGTGGGCAAAAAAAACTATTAGAACTTGGTAGAACTATGATGGTAGACGCCAAGTTAGTTTTGTTGGATGAGGTTGGTGCTGGAGTTAATCGAACTCTGTTGAAAGATATTGGAAGCGCAATACTAAGATTGAATAAAGAGCAAGGTTACACATTTTGTATGATTGAACATGACATGGAATTTATTAGTAGGTTGTGTAACCCAGTAATTGTTATGGCTGAAGGGTCAGTTTTATTTGAAGGAACTTCTGATGAAGTTAAAAAGAATGAGAAAGTTATTGAAAGTTATTTAGGCAAAGGTTCAAAATTAAGGGATAAAAATTAATGGCTTTTTTTGAAGGAATAAAAATGACTGGTGGTTATGGAAATGGGCCAGATATAATTTCTTCTTGTTCAGTAAATGTTAATCAAGGTGAAATAGTTTCTATACTTGGCCCCAATGGAGCCGGTAAATCTACAGCCATGAAAGCTATGCTGGGTTTATTAAATCTTAAATCAGGCAAGGTTATTATAGACGGTAAAGATATTTCAAATTTAAATCCACAAGATAGAGTTAAACAGGGAATAGCATTTGTTCCACAAACTAAAAACGTATTTGCTGGCTTGTCCGTAGAAGAAAATTTAGAGATGGGAGCTTTTTTAAGAGATGAGAGTGTAGAAGAAATTATTAGTGAAATTTATGAATTATTTCCTGTTTTAAAAGAAAGAAGATCTCAGCTAGTTGGTGAACTATCTGGAGGGCAAAGACAGCAAGTAGCTCTTGGTAGAGCATTGATGATAAAGCCTTCTGTTTTAATGTTAGATGAACCTACAGCAGGCGTTTCTCCAATTGTTATGGATGAATTATTTGATCATATTTTAAAAGTTAAGAAAAAAAATGTAGGTATTTTAATGGTTGAACAAAATGCAAAACAAGCACTAAGTATATCAGATAGGGGATATGTATTAGTTACAGGTGAGAATAGATACTCAGGAACAGGAAGTGAACTATTAAATGATCCGAGAGTAAGAAGTTCTTTTTTAGGAGGTTAATATGGATTTTATAAATTCAATAATTTTACTTTTGAATTATATATTTGTGCCTGCTTTATCATATGGATCACAATTAGCTCTTGGAGCCATTTTTGTATCTTTAATTTATGGCATACTGAGATTTGCATATTTCACGGCTGGAGATCTTATGTCATTTGGAACCATGTTTACAATTTTGTTTACTTGGTATTTTCAGTCTCTCGGCATTAATTTAGGTATTCTTCCGACAGCATTACTCGCCATACCTTTTGGAGTTACTATTACAATATTATACGTTCTTGTTAAGGATAAATTAATTTTTAGCTATTATCGTATGAAAAAAAGTCCGCCTGTTATGCTTGCGATGGTAAGCATAGGAACAATGTTTGTAACTCAAGCTATTGTTAGAATAATTATCGGACCTTTTGATAGAAGATTTTTTGATGGAGAAAAATTTATTTTAAAAGCAAATGAATTTAAGGAAATGACAGGTTTGAGTGAAGGCTTAACAATTAAATCTACGCAGGTTATAACTTTATTTGTAACAATTATTGTCGTTTCTATTTTATTTTGGTTTTTAAATAAAACAAAAACTGGAAAAAGTATGCGAGCTTATTCAGACAATGAAGATTTGGCATTATTGTCTGGAATTGATCCAAAAAAAGTAGTTATGATTACATGGGTGATTGCTGCAATTTTAGCAACAATTGGCGGAACTCTTTATGGCCTAGATAAAAGTTTTAAGCCATTTACTTACTTTAATAATATGTTACCAATATTTGCCGCTGCAATCGTTGGAGGTATTGGAAATCCTTTTGGAGCTTTCTTGGGTGGTTATGTTATAGCCTTCTCTGAGATATTGTTAACATATGCTTATAGAAAGTTTTTTATATATATCCTTCCAGAAAACTTAGAGCCAGATGGTTTGTTACAATTATTATCAACAGACTATAAATTTGCAGTGTCATTTTCAATTTTAGTTGTAGTTTTGTTATTCAGACCTTCGGGGATATTTAAAGGTAAAATTATATGAGAGAACACAAAGATGTAATATTTGCTT
>CACIPU010000035.1 GCA_902588625.1 uncultured Pelagibacteraceae bacterium
TAAATAAATTTTTTAAAATTGTAAAAAAATTAATTGAAAACAAGCCTTTAAGAGAAATTAAGGAACACGCAACAATTTATTTAGTTGATATGCTTAGACCTAAAGACATTAAATCAATAGGTATTATTCACCCTGATAATGAAGGAAAAGTTTTTTATGAATTAAAAAATTTTTTTTCAACTGCATATAATTCATTTATAAAAAAAAATAATGATTTAAATAAATATTACAAAAATTTATCATCTAAATGGAGAGACTTAGAAGAGACTAAAAAGATTGAAATTTTAAGTAAAGAACTAGTTCAATTTAGTGAAAAAAATAATTTTTCTAAAAATTTAAAGGATATAAGTATTAAAAGGATAGAGTACGATTTTAAAGTTGTACTTAATGTCAGTCAAGATTTTTTAGCTAAACAAAAAACCAAAAACTACCTTTTAGAATTAGAGGAGCAACTAAAAAAGAATGTAGATTTTAGACTCGAAGTTTTTATCACTATGATGATTGATATGCAAAAGCTTCGTACAGGCAAATCGTTTAAAGATAATAAATATTTAAAAGATGATTAATATTAATAGCAAATGTATTGATTTTATACTTGATGTTACTATCACTATAATGCATAACGGTAAGAAAAATATAGAAAAAGATTTTTTAAAAATTAAATTGCTTTAATAAATATGGATAAAAGTAAATCAGAATTAATGTTAGACGCCTCTAAGATTTCATGGCATTTAGAAAGAGTAGAAGCGTGGAAAAGGGGAGAAAGAATAGCCCCAATAACAATTGATATGGCTTTAACAAGATCTTGTAATTATTCATGTCATTTTTGCTACGCAATGATGCAAGAAAATGAGAGAGAAGATGTAATTACGAAAGAAGTAATGGATAATTTTCTTAAAGATTGTGCTGATACTGGAGTTAAATCAATTAGTTTTATATCTGACGGGGAAAGTACCATCTCACCAGTTTTTGCTGATGCGATAAAAACCGGTTATGAATTAGGGTTATCAATGGCAGCGGCTTCTAATGGATTTGTTTTAACTAAAAATCAAGCCGAAAAAATTTTACCGTATATGGAATACTTAAGAATTAATTTTTCAGGAGGCGAAAGAAAAAGATATGCGGAAATTATGGGATGTAAAGAAAGTTATTTTGATAGAGTTTGTAAAAATATATCAGATATGATGGAGATAAAACGAAGGCTTAAACTACCTGTTACAATTGGAATGCAAATGGTTTTAATGCCAAAAGATGCAGATCAAATAGTTCCTTTTGCAAAATTAGGAGCAGAGTTGAAGCCAGATTACGCTGTAATAAAACATTGTTCAGATAATGAAGATGGTGATTTTCTTGGTATCGACTATAACGACTACGATAATGTTCATCCATTATTAGAAGAAGCTGAAAAATATTCTACAGATGATTATAAAGTTATAATTAAATGGTCAAAAATAAAAGATAAAGGAAACGAGGGAAGATCATACCAAAGATGTTATGGTGTTCCATTTCACTTACAGCTTTCTGGATCTGGTTTAATTGCACCGTGTGGTCCCTTATTTAATGAAAAGTATAAAAAAGTCCATATTGGAAATATATGTAAAGATAGATTCAAAGATATTATTGCGTCAGATAGATATTGGGAAGTTGTTAATTATTTATCTTCATCTAAATTTAATGCCCAAACAATGTGCTCTCCACTTTGTATGCAACATAAAACAAATGAAGTTTTAGATTCATATCTAAAAGGAGATATAGATCTTAAAAAACCTGAAAATACTGAACCTCCTCTCCACAAGAATTTTATATAAGCATTAAATTTTATAAGAAAGTAATAGTTAAAATGACACTCAAAGAAAAACTAAAAATTTATTATAACTTACTTTTAATCAGAAATGTAGAAGAAGCAATAGAAGACAGGTATCATCCTGCTGATAAGATGCGTTGTCCCATTCACATGTGTATTGGTCAAGAATTAATACCTTCGGTTTTAAATCTTTTCATGAAAACAAAAGACAGTTTGTGGAGTCATCACAGATCTCACGGATACTACATGTGTAAAGGTGGATCAGTTAAGGAAATGATATCAGAATTCTATGGAAAAAAAACTGGTACAAATGGTGGTTTAGCCGGTTCACAGGAATTATCTTATCCAAAAACTAATTTTTATAGTGGCACAATATTGTGTGGAGCTTTTTCTATGGCAGTAGGAGATGCTTTTTCAAAAAAATATAAAAATCAAAAAAATGTTGCAATAGCGATAATAGGAGATGGAGGAATGGAAGAAGGTATAGTTTTTGAATCTTTAAATATTGCATCAATGATGAAGCTTCCAATAATATTTATATGTGAGAATAATTTGTACTCAGTTCATACAAATTTAAAAGAAAGGCAAAATTCAAAAACTATCTATCAAAAGATAAAATCATTTGGAATTAAATCTTCAATATACAAAGGAAATGATCCTGACAGATTACATGATATTTTAAAAAAAATTACTTCCGATGTAAGAGAAAATAATAAGCCACATTTTTTAGAAGTATCTACCTATAGATTTTCTGGACATGTTGGGCCTGAAGGAGATGATCAATATGGATATAGACCAAAAAAAGAAATTGCATATTGGAAAAAAAGAGATCCTTTGAAATATTACGAAAAGAAACTAGACAAAAAAATTAAAAATTTTCATATAATAAATAAAAAATATAAAAAAAAAATTAATAAAATAATAAACGATGCATTTAATTTTGCTGAAAAAAGCCAGTTTCCTGAGAAAGATTATTTAAAATTCAATTATCAAAATACCTACAGTAAAATTGTTAAAAAATTTTACTCTAAAAATATTCAATTAAATGTGTCACAAAAAGATCATAAACCAAAACCATATTAAATGAAAAAAAGAGAATTAACGTTTGGTGAAGCAATAAATGAAGCTCAAATTCAAGCAATGAGTTTAGATAAAAGTGTTTTTATTACAGGACTTCAACCTGAAAAAACTGGTAATGTTTTTGGTACATGCAAAAATATTTTAAAAAAATTTGGTAAAAAAAGAATTTTCCCCTCCCCAACCTCTGAACAAGGGGTTACAGCTTTAGCAGCGGGTGCGGCTATAAATGGATTAAGACCAATAATAATTCATGAACGAGTTGATTTTATGGCTTATACTTTTGATCAATTAGCTAACTGGATTTCCCTTTGGTCTTTCAAAAGTGCAGGCAAAAGTAAAGTACCTTTAGTCATAAGGGCCTGCATCGGAAAAAATTGGGGACAAGGTCCTCAGCATGGAAAAACACTCCACTCATCTTTTTCTTACTTGCCAGGTATAATTATAGCTATGCCTTCCTCACCTTCAGAAGCAAAAGGATTATTATTATCAAGCGTAATGTCAAACGATCCAATAATTTTTCTCGAATATAGAGCTTTGTACAATACAAAAGAACATGTAGATGAAAAACCATATTTTATTAAGTTGGGCGAACCACGAAAAAGATTAAGTGGAAAAGATATCACGGTTGTTGCAGCGGGAGCTTCTGTTCTGACAGCTCTGCAGGGAGCTGAACAGCTTAAGGAAAAAAAGGTAAGTATAGATCTATTTGATTTAAGAACAATTAATCAAATTAAAATGGATAAAATATTTAATTCAATTAAAAAAACTAAAAAAGTTCTAGTACTCGAAGATGGTTGGTCTAAAGGAGGATATGCCTCAGAAGTTATAACTATGATCACAGAAAAAGGTATTAAATTGGATAGAAAACCTAAAAGAATTTGTTGGCCAGATAGTCATCTTCCAATGTCGAGACCTCTTGAAGCAGATTTTTATTTTACAGCAAAAGATGTATATGAAGCGTGTTTAAACCTTTTGTCTAAAAAATAAAAACCTATTCATTCAAATTTAAAAAAACAAGTTAATTCAAAAAATATTAATAATAAAATGTGTGGAATTACATTAACAACATGTACAAAGTTGATTAAAACTAATAGTAGACTAAATCCAATAACTTTTC
>CACIPU010000036.1 GCA_902588625.1 uncultured Pelagibacteraceae bacterium
ATTCTAAATCTGATAACAATATTTCTGTTTCAATAATTTCAATATCTCTTAAAGGGTCAACATTTTTATTAACATTTTGTATTTTATCAGAATCAAAACATCTTGTTAAATGAACTATTGCATCTACTTCTCTAACATGAGAAAGAAATTTATTTCCTAAACCTTCACCTTTTGAAGCGCCCTTTACTAGGCCAGCGATATCAACAAATGTGATTGCAGCACTAATTGTTTTTGCTGATTTAGATATTAGCGATATTTTATCTAATCTTTCATCTGGAACTGAAACTATTCCAACATTTGGATCTATTGTACAAAATGGAAAATTTTGAGCTAGTGCTTTTTTTGATATTGTAAGAGCGTTAAATAAAGTAGATTTACCAACATTAGGCAAACCCACTATACCACATTTGAAACTCATTATAATTTTTGATTAATTTTACTTGAAAAAAGATCTAGATCTTTTTTTATGAGAATTGATAAAGATTCAATTATATTTTTTGTTATTCCCTCTACATCTTCTTTTTCTTCACTTGAAAAATTATCTAATACATGATCTGCCCCTGTATTATTTTTTTTAGGTCTACCAATACCAATCCTTATACGTGAGTAATTTTTTCCAATATTTTTATCAATAGACTCAATACCATTATGTCCAGCACTGCTGCCACCAAATTTAACTTTTACTTTTCCAATATCAATATCCATATCATCATGAAATACAAAAACATCTTTGACATTTATTTTAAAATATTCAATTAGTTCTTTAATGCAAACCCCAGAGCTATTCATAAAAGTTAATGGTTTAATCGCATAAACTTTTTGTTCACCAATATTTCCTGTTGTTAATAAACCTTTAAATTTTGGTTTTTGTTTTGATAGTTTAAATTGTTTGTTAATCTCATCTATTACTAAAAAACCAATATTGTGCCGATTGTTTGTATTATTTGGGTCAGGATTCCCTAAACCTACTAGAAGTAGCATATTTTAAATTAGTCCTATTTTATTTTTTTTGTGTTTCTTTATTGTTAGACTTTCCTTTATCGTCAGAAGGTTTTGCAGGTTTATTTTTTTCATCAGCATCTTTTGAAGCCTTGTCCTTACCTTCTTCTGCGGAAGCTCCTTCAACCGCTCCTTCAATGGTAGCATCAGCTTCACCCTCTGCTGTTTTTTCTTCAGTTTTTTCAGGTTCAACTAATATTGTTGGAGCCGCAACGGTAGCAATAACAAAATCTCGATCAGAGATAGTTGGCGAAACGTTTTCAGGCAACTTAACAGAAGATATTTTTAAACTGCTATTAATTTCAGTGTTATCTAAATCTACAATTATTTCATCAGGAATATTTTCAGCAGGACATTTTAATTCTACTTTTCGTCTTACAATATTTAAAACTCCACCTTTTTTTAATCCAGGAGACTTTTCAGTATTTATAAATTTTACAGGTATTTCTAATGTTAATTTAGACCCTTTTGTAATTCTCATAAAATCAATATGTATTGGTTCATCTGACACAGGGTCGTAAGCAATTTCTCTAGCTAAAGCTTTTTCTGAGTTTCCATCTATATCCAAATCATAAACTTTAGACATAAAAGTTTCTGTATTTATTATATTTTGTATATGTAATTTTTTTACGCTTATATTTAAATTATTTTGTTTCCCTCCATATAGTACAGCAGGCACAAAACCATCTAATCTAAGTTTGTTTACTTCTCCAGTTGAAGCGCTCGTTCTTTTTGTAGCTTTTAATATGTTCATAAATTGAAAAGATGTTTTTTACATTATGTTCATTAAAAAGACAAGTAAAATTACTTAAAAAGACTAGAAACTGAGGTAGAGTTGGCAATTCTTTTCATGGCTTCTGATATCATTGGAGCTAATGAAATTATTTCAATTTTTTTATTGTTTGCAATTTTTTTTGAATTATCAATTGTATCAGTAGTAATTAGTTTTTTAATGTGTGATTTTTCTATCTTACCAACAGCAGAACCACTTAGTACAGCATGTGTAATATATACATAAACATCTTTTGCACCTTTATCTTTAAGCGCTTTTGCTGCATTAACAATAGTTCCTCCAGAATCAATTATATCATCAACAATTATACAGTTTTTACCTTTAACATTTCCAACCAAATTCATAACTTCTGATTTTCCAGGTGCAGGTCTTCTTTTATCTATTATAGCAATGTTAGAATTAATCCTTCTACTCAGTGCTCTTGTCCTTTCAACCCCACCAACATCTGGGGCTACGCATATAATATTATTTAATTTACTTTTTTTTATATGTCTTGCAAAAATAGGTGTAGTAAATAAATTATCTACTGGTATATCAAAGAAACCTTGTATTTGACCAGCATGCAGGTCTACGCTTAAAATTCTATTTGCTCCGGAGTTTGTTATTAAATTAGAAACTAACTTTGCAGATATAGCAGTTCTTGGGACCACTTTTCGATCTTGTCTAGCATAGCCAAAGTAAGGAATTACTGCGGTTATATTTTTAGCAGAAGACCTTCTTAATGCATCAATGCAAATCAATAATTCCATCAAATTATCGTTTGCAGGATTAGAAGTTGATTGTACAACAAAAATACTATTACCTCTAATATTTTCATTAATTTCTACATACACCTCGCCATCAGCAAATCTTCTAATATTTGAGTTTACTAATTTTAGTCTAAGTTGTCTTGCAATGTTTTTACACAATTTCAGATTACTTGTACCAGCAAGAACTTTCATAAGATAAGCTGTTTATACAACTTTAAAAAATCTTTTCAATTTAATAAAACACATAATTAAGTCATTAATATGACAGAAATACATCTACCATAATCTTTTTCTTTATTTTTACGAGATCTTCTATAGCTATAAAAAAGTTTTTCCTCAGAAAATGTATCCATTTGTATATTTTCTATATTTTTTACATGAAAACTTAATAACTTCTTATTTATAAAACTACGTAAATCAAAAAAAAATTTATTTTTATCGATCTTTTCAAAAAATTCTTCATAATTTTTATTAATTTGAGTAAAATTACCTAGAAAATCTTCTTTTACTTCATAATTATTTCTACCTATGCATGGTCCAACGACAGCAATTAGATCGTTAATGTTTGAGCCTAATTCAATAAATTTTTTTATTGTATTTTCAATTATTCCACTTAAGGCCCCTTTCCAACCTGAATGAGCACATCCAATCAGTTTTTTTTTAGGATCGTAGAAAAGTATTGGCGCACAATCTGCTGAAAGTATACCTATGCCTACATTTCGTATAGAGGAAACTATGGCATCTCCAATTAACTTATTTTTAACAGATATTTTGTTATTAAAATGAATTACTTTGTTTGTATGTTTTTGATTTAAAGTAATTAAATTTTCTTTTTTACAGAAGATTTTATTACTAACAAGTTCAAGATTTTTTAAAACATTTTCTTTATTATCATTAGATCCCAAACCACAATTTAAGCTTTTATATATTCCTTTTGAGCTGCCATTTTCTCTAGAGAAGAAGCAGTGTTTTATATTTTCAAACTTACTTAATTTTGATGAGTAAAACATTATTTAAAACCTAATGAAAATTTTATACCCTTTTTTTTTGCCATCAAAACTTTAAATAAACCGCCCATTTCATTGTAGTGCATTAATTTTTTTAATCTATAAAACATATCAATTTTTTCTTTAAAGGTTTTTTTTTCAGCTATTATTTGTGCTCTTTCTATAATCCCTAATTTTTGTAAAAATTTACTTTGGTTTATTATTTTTTCTACATGTAAATTATTTTTAATAAGAATTTCAGTAAATAATTTATAATTTATATGGGAGGTAATATCAGCTTTTCCAGGGTTAAGAAGAATGTTTTGGTAATTGTGTTTTTTTACTGATTGAAGGGTATCTCCGTTTTTTTGTTTAGTATATCCATAATCAAATATTAAAAGGCCTCCACTATATTTACATATCTTTTTAGAAATTATTTCTAA
>CACIPU010000037.1 GCA_902588625.1 uncultured Pelagibacteraceae bacterium
TATTGAATTCTAAAAGAAATCTTTTAAGTATTAAAAATTTAATATTACTTTGTATACCATCTCTATTATTAAAAAAATTATTATGGTTTCATTAAATTTAATATGATTTTAAGAAATAGAGCTCCTAAAATAAATATAATTTTGTTTACAAATTTAATTTTTGCATTTTTTCCAATAAGTTTTATTTTTGGTAATTTTGTTACTAATGTTAATCTTATTTTGTTTTGTTGCTTGGGTATTTTCCATATTAGATCAAAAATTCATGTATTAAAATTTAGTTTTGCTTTAAAAACTATTTTTTTATTTTTTCTTATAATCTTTTTTTCAACTGTTTTGAGTTATATAAATTACCTATATTTTCAAAAACTAGAACAAGATAACCTTACCAGATTAATAAAATCAGTTTTATTTTTTAGGTTTTTTTTATTATTAATAATAACGCATTTTTTAATAGAATTAAAAATTTTAGATATTAAGTATTTTTTCATTTTTTCTAGTGTTGCTGCATTATTAATATCCCTAGATGTTACTTTTCAATATTCTTTTAATTATAATATTTTTGGCTTTGAAAGTTATGTGCATCACAATACTAGTTTTTTCTTAGATGAAAGAATTGCAGGTGGTTTCATTCAAAATTTTTCTTTTTTTTCCATACTGTATTTTGGTTATAAATTAAAAGATGCTAGAAATTTTTCTAAAATTTTTTTAATAACAATTGTTGTAACAATTTCAGGTGTAGGAATTCTATTATCAGGCAATAGAATGCCTCTCGTTTTATTTTTATTTGGTTTATTTTTACTTTATTTTGCTAATAAAAATTTAAAAACATCTGTAGTAATTGGCACATTAGTTCTGCTGGTATTCTTAACATCTATAATTAAATCAAACAGTAGATTGGAAACAAGTTTTAAATCTTTTTATGTTAATGTTACTGGAATAGTAACAGCTTTGTATAAAAAGGTTGAAAGTGATAAATCTGAGACCGCAAAAGAAGAAAGGGAAGATTTTTTAAAACAAAAAAACGAAACGGTTGGGCACAAAAAGTTAATATTTACAGGTATCGAAACTTGGAAATTACATAAATTTTTAGGAAATGGAATTAAATCTTTTAGGGAAGATTGTAAAAGAATTTTGATAGAGAAAAAGAAAGGTATGTGCTCAAATCATCCTCACAATTATTATTTAGAAGTTTTTACAGATTTAGGTCTTTTAGGTTTCAGTGTAGTAATAATATTAGCTTTGCTATTTATAATATATTTAATTAAAAACTATAAAAAATTTAATAATAAAAATTTTGAAACTTATTTTTTGATAGCAGCCACAATAAGTATATTTTTAGAATTCTTTCCCATCAAAAGTTCAGGAAGTATTTTTACAACTAATAATGCAACCTACATAATAGTCATTTCAGGTATTGTATTATCTCACAAAAAATTATTAGAAAAAAAAACTTAAAAATTTTACACTAATTTATGTATATTTTTTTTTCGGTTTTCGAAGAATTTATCATTTTTTGAATAATTAAATGAATTCTTTTTGCATCAAAAAAATTAGGTGTTTGAACTTTGTTTTTTAATATCCATTCAGAAAATTTTTGTAAATTTTTTGCAGTAGGCATAATTCTAAAATCATCTCGATTTTTTATGCTTTGTAAGGATTTACTATTTTTTTTTGCAGTATTCTTTTCAAATACAAACAAATTAAACTTGTCCGATAGTGTATTTAGTTTAGTTTCTAACACATACTTTTTTTGGTTAGTAATTACATTTATTTGATGAATAGGTTTATATTTATTATCTAGTTTTCCTACCTGTACATTTATTTTAGCAATAATATTTTTTTTAAAAAAAATAAATCCTACCGCACTTTTTATCTTCCTTTTACTATTTAAAAATATTTTAGTTTTTACAGAAATAATTTTTCCAAATAGAAATTCCAAATAAAAAATAGAGTGACAAATATAGTTAAACATAATACCACCACCCCTAGCATGATTTTCTTTCCAATTTTTATTAGATCTGTTACTTAGATTTATAAACCAATTAAGGTTTACTTTATTAATAGTAGTACATTTATTAATTTTTTTTCTTAAATGCTTAAAAGCACTTATATTTGTAAATTCATAATTTACCATATGGGAAATATTTTTTTTTTCTTTTATTAAGCTACAAATTAAACTCACGTCTTTATATTTGCAAGTAAGGGGTTTTTCACAAAAAATATGTTTATTTTTCTTTATTGCAAATTTAATAATTTCGTTATGAAGAAAAGGTGGAGCGGCAATTATCACAGCTTTTATTTTTTTATCTGAAACTAAATTTTTCCAATTGCTATATAATTTAATTTTTTTTGGTAATTTTATTTTTTCATTTTTTGATTTATAACTAAATCCTACAACTCTATATATCTTATTTTTTGATAGAGTTTTATAAATTACGTTATATCCAAAATTCTTACCAATTATTCCAACATTTATTTTATTTTGCATTTCTATAAAAAATAGACGTATTGATAATATAAAAAAGCCATTTCATATATGGGACGATAAATGAAATAAGTTTAAATCTACTTTGACCTTTATTTCTTTCCATCCAAATAGTTGGAATTTCGATAATTTTATATCCTAGCCGATGAGCTTTTGCAGTCAGTTCTAAACTTAAAGTAAAACCTTTTTTAGATTCTATTGTAACTCTATTTATTAACTCTTTTGGAAACAATCTAAATGAATTAGTAGAATCTTTGATTGGAAAAGAGGTAAAATAAAATAAAAAAAATGAAGTTAATCTTGTTAAAACGCCTTTTAAGAATGGATTGCCAATCATCTTTCCACCTTTAACAAATCTACTAGGACATACCAGTTGATTTTCTTGTTTAAATTTTTCATAACATGCGTCAATCATCTCATGATTAATGTGATCGTCAGCCATATAAAACAGAACACACTCAGCTTCTGATTTCTGGAAACCAGTAATTAAAGCATTATTAAAACCTCTTGAGAAGTTTTTAATATATTCAATTTTTTCATTATTAGGAAAATTTTCTTTTAGCTCTTTTAGAGTGGGATCTTCATCATAGTCATAGCAAATTAAAATTTTATAATTACATTTAACGACTGAGAAAATATTTTTTAGTGTTTTTACTATATTTTCATTTTCATTAAATACAGGTATTAAAATATCAATTTTTTTTTTATTATTCATGCATCATTTTACTAATTATTTTTTATCAATAACTTTAAGGCTTGGTAATGGCACAATAAAACGACCTTTATATCCTTTTTTAGATAATAAATTAATAATTCTATTTTTCAAATGCCAGGCTAATATAATTACATAGTCAGGCTTATCTGAAATAATCTTATTTTCATCTTTAACTATAATATCAGTTCCAGGCACATACTTATTACATTTTAAAGAATCTGAAACTTCACCAACAAGATTTATTTCTTTTGCAGATAAATTAGATGAATTTAATAATACGCAAGCTCTTGGCGCTGCCCCTATTGCATATATTTTTTTATTTTTTCTTTTTAGATTAGTAATAAATTTTTTTAACTTTTTATTAAATCTATTTTTGAAATAATTAAGTTTCTTAATACTATTAATTAAATTTTTATCATTTTCGCTTTTTAAAATTTTTTTGAAACCTGTTGAATGTTTTTTCTTATTTAAACTTGCGTAGACTCTCAGCATTCCACCGTGAACTTTTAATTTTTCAGCATGAAAAACAAAAATTTTAAATTCTTTCAATAGTCTAGTTATTGAAGATGCTGTGTAATATGCAATATGTTCATGATGAAAAGAGTCGAAACCCTTTTGTTTTAAAAGATCATATAAATATTGAACTTCAATAATTATTAAACCTTTTTTATTTAATAGTAATTTAATTGATTTTATTATTTCTATTAAATTATTAGTTTGAGCCATAAAG
>CACIPU010000038.1 GCA_902588625.1 uncultured Pelagibacteraceae bacterium
CTATAATACATTCATGTGCTACATTTCCATTTTTACCTTTATATAAGATTGGATAAAAATCTTTAAGTTTATTTGCTATATAATTGGCATTTAAAATCGCATTTTGAGTAGCAAGCTTTAAACCTTCGGAACCCATCATTTTTATATACATCCAAGATATAGAAAGAATACTAGAGCTGCCCCATGGCGCGGCAGAAACTGCACCTATTCCAGTTGCTGGACCACAGTCGCTGATTACAGAATGATTTGGTAAATAAATTTCTAAATGTTTTTTACATGCTATAGGTCCCATTCCTGGTCCTCCTCCACCATGAGGTATACAGAATGTTTTGTGCAGATTTATATGGCAAACATCTGGACCAAAATTTCCTGGTTTTGCAATACCAACCAATGCGTTTAAATTTGCTCCATCCATATAAACCTGACCTCCATGCTTATGAATTAAATCACAAATATCAGTTATTTTTTCTTCAAAAACTCCATGCGTCGATGGATAAGTCACCATCAATGCAGCTAAATTAGCTGAATGTTTTTCTGTTTTTTTTGTTAAGTCATTGAAATCTACATTGCCATGTTGATCACAATTAACAACGACAACTTTCATGCCTACCATTTGCGCACTGGCTGGATTAGTCCCATGTGCAGAACTAGGTATTAAACAAACATTTCTATTATTCTGACCTCTTTTTTCATGATATTTTCTAATAACCATTAAGCCAGCAAATTCACCCTGTGCGCCTGCGTTTGGTTGTAAGGAAACACCAGAGAAGCCTGTTATCGATCTTAGCCAATTTTTAAGATCTGTAAATAATTCTCTAAAACCATCTACTTGCTCAACTGGTGAAAATGGATGAGGTTGTGAAAATTCTTTCCAGGTTACTGGTATCATTTCAGATACTGAGTTTAACTTCATGGTACACGATCCCAAAGCTATCATTGATCTATTCAAAGCAATATCGTTGTCTTCTAGTTTTTTTAAATACCTAAGCATTTTTGTTTCAGAATGATAATTGTTAAAAACTGGATGATCCAAATAAGTTGATGATCTTAATAAATTTTTTGGTAAATTAGGTAAACTTTTATTCATTGTTTCTTTAATTGTTTCTGAACAATTAAAAATTTTTAATAACTGATTAGCTCTATAAAGATTTTTCCTTTCATCAAACGAAACTGCCAGCATTTCAGAATTTACTTTTCTGATATTCACTTGTTGATCTAATGCATTTTTATAAATTTTCTCTGTCTTATCTAATGTTTTTACTGTAACAGTATCAAAAAAATAATCTGAATAAAGTTCATAACCAGATTGTTGAAGTTTGTCAGCAAAATTTTTTGTTAATTGTGAAACACTTTCAGCTATTTTCTTAATTCCCTTGGGTCCATGATATATAGCATAAGCAGCAGAAACTATCGCAAGTAGTGCCTGAGCTGTACAGATATTACTTGTAGCTTTATCTCTTCTTATATGTTGTTCTCTTGTTTGTAAGGCTAATCTGTAAGCTTTATTACCATGTCTATCTACTGAAACTCCAACAATTCTACCTGGCATAGATCTTTTATATTCATCTTTAGTAGCAAAAAATGCTGCATGTGGACCACCATAACCCATGGGTATTCCAAAGCGTTGTGAACTTCCGACAGCTATATCAGCTCCTAATTCTCCAGGTGTTTTAAGTTTAGCAAGAGCTAATAAATCACAAATCAGTATAGCTTTTCCATTACATTTATGTATTTTACTAATTGCTTCACTAGGATTTTTTACATCTCCTAGAGTTCCTGGATATTGAATAATTCCACAAATAATATTTCCATTAATATCTTTATCCTCGTCTCCTACTAATATTTTTAAACCTAAAGGCTCTGCTCTTGTTTTGAGCACATCGATAGTTTGTGGATGACAATTTTTTGAAACAAAAACATTTTTTGTATTATTTTTAGATAATCTAAAACTTAATCCCATACCTTCAGCTGCGGCAGTCCCTTCATCTAGAAGAGATGCGTTTGCGATATCCATTCCAGTAAAATCAATTACCATCTGTTGAAAGTTTAGTAACATCTCCAGTCTTCCTTGTGCTACTTCAGGTTGATAAGGTGTATAAGATGTATACCAGCCAGGATTTTCTAAAATATTTCTAAGTATTACATATGGCGTATAAGTTCCATAATAGCCCATACCAATAAAACTAGAAAAAACTTTATTTTTCTTAGAAATATCTTTTAATTTTCTGAGAGCTTTGTATTCCGAATTAGGATCTCCAATACTTAGATCGTCTTTAAGTAGAATTTTATCCGGTACTGTTTTAGATATTAATTCTTCCAAATCTTTATAACCAAGTTCTTGGAGCATTTCTCTTTGTTCATCATCAGATGAACCTATATGTCTTTGAATAAAATCTTTTTGTGCATTTTTTAACATTTACTTAGAACTCTCTTTTGCAAATTTGTCATATTGTTCTTTATCCATTAAATTATTCATTTCTGATTTATCTTTAATTTTTAATTTAAAAAACCAAGCTTGATTCTCAGGATCAGAATTAATTTTTGAAGGATCATCAACTATGGATTGATTGCATTCTATGACCTGACCAGAAACAGGCGTATAAACATCACTTGCAGCTTTAGTGGATTCAACTACCCCAGCGTTACCATTTTTTTCTACTGAAGATCCTTTTTCTGGTAGTTCAACAAAAACAATATCTCCTAGCATTTCTGTTGCATGCTTAGTTATTCCAATTATTGCTGTATCGCCTTCTAATTTAATCCACTCATGTTCTTTAGAAAATTTAACATCACTCATTTTTTACCTCACGTAGTTTTTTTTATAAAATGGAAGTTGAATCACATTTGCTTCATATTTTTTTCCTCTAACTTCCAAAAGGATTTTGGTTCCTGGTTTGGTAAAGTCAAATTTTACATATCCCATAGCAATAGAACCATTTACACTAGGTCCAAAAGTACCACTGGTTATTGAACCTATTTCATTTTCATTTTCAGAAAATATTTTAGTGCCTTCTCTAGCAATAATTTTTCCTTGGGGTTTAATGCCTACTCTTAAACGAGTTAAATCGCCATTAATGTCTGATATAATTTTATTATATCCTAAAAAACCACCTTCTTCTCGTCTTCTTTTTGATATTGCCCATTTAAGATTTGCTTCTATTGGGGTGGTTGACTCATTAATGTCGTGGCCATATAAACAAAGTCCAGCTTCTAATCTAAGTGTATCTCTTGCTC
>CACIPU010000039.1 GCA_902588625.1 uncultured Pelagibacteraceae bacterium
GATTACGGATGAAATGATAAATACCGATACAGCAATATTTAATTCAAAAGAATACGCAATAGTTACTCCAAGTAAAGCTGAGTGCGAAAGTGTATCTCCAAAATAAGACAATCTTCTCCAAACAACGAAGCAACCAAGTGGCCCTGTTACAAAAGCAACTCCAATTCCAGCAACTAATGCTCTTATAAAAAAATCATCAAACATATTAATTTTTCTTTATATCTCCTTCATGGGAATGAACATGATCATGTTTATGTTCGTAAATTGAAAGGGTCTGCGAAGCTTGTTCGCCGAATAAAACTTTATATTCTTTGTTTTTTGCAACATCAATTGGTGAACCCGAACAACATACATGACCATTCAGGCATACAACATGGTCAGTAGCACTCATTACTGTATGCAAGTCATGAGATATTAATAAAATTCCACAGTTTAATTCTTCTGATATTTTTTTTATTAATTCATACAAAGCTATTTCCCCAGTGAAATCTACTCCTTGAACAGGCTCATCAAGTACTAATAATTCTGGTTTTTTTGAAATAGCTCTTGCAAGTAAAACTCTTTGAAATTCACCACCAGATAGGGTTCCTAAATTTTTATCTTTAAGATGTATAACACCTGTTAATGATAAAGCTTCATTTATTGCATCATCATTAATATTTTCAGTTAAAACCATGAAGTCACTAACTCTCAATGGCAATGTCCAATCTATCGTAACTTTTTGGGGAACATACCCAACTTTGTTAGTATACTTTTTAACTTCACCATCAATTTTTTTATAAATCCCTAAAGCAATTTTTGCAGTAGTACTTTTCCCAGAACCATTTGGTCCAATTAGGGTTACAATTTTTCCTTTTTCAACCACTAATGATACGCCTTTAACAAGCCACTTATCATTTTGGCGAAAACCTGCATCTTTTAATTTAACCAATATATTTTTATCTAGGCTCATTTTATATCTTGACATTTAAATGTTATATTATTACATAACGTTATATTATAACAATTTACAAGCATTGAAATTATGAAAAATATTAAAAAAGTTTCATTTATCTTATCAATACTATCATTTTTAACTTTATTTACATCAGCAAATGCTGAAATAAAGGTAGTAACTTCAATTAAGCCAATACATTCATTAGCTAGTTATTTAATGGATGGGGTTAGTAAACCTGATTTGATAGTGGATGGATATTCTTCACCTCATGGCTTTGCATTAAAGCCATCTCATGCAAAAATGCTACAAGAGGCAGATCTTATATTTTGGGTAGGTGAAGGTTTAGAAAATTTTTTAATAAAACCATTAAATTCTATTGCAAAAAAAGCTGAAAAAATTGAATTAATGGAGATAAAAGGATTAAAAAAATTAAAATTTAGAGAAAAAAATATCTTCGATGGGCATGATGATCACGGGTACGAAGAAGGTCATGATGAAGATAAACACGAAGAAGACGAACATAAACATGAAGAAGATGAACACAAACACGAAGAAGACGAACATAAACACGAAGAAGAAGGTCATGATGAAGATAAACACGAAGAAGAAGGTCATGATGAGCACGGACATGAAGATCATGCTCACGGAGAATACGATCCTCACATTTGGTTAGATCCAATTAATGCAAAAATAATTCTAAATGAAATGGTTGAACATTTAATTGAGAATGATGAAAAGAATTCTTCTACTTATAAAAACAATTTAGCTAAAGCGTTAAAAGATATTGATAAGCTTATTAAAGATGTAAAGGCTGAACTAAATAAAGATATCTCATTTATCGTATTTCATGATGCTTACCAATATTTTGAAAATAGATTTAATGTTAGTGTATTGGGAGCTTTCACAGTGAATACAGATGTTATGCCAGGGGCAGAGCAATTATCAGAAATTAGAGAGATAATCGAGCATGATAAAGTAAGTTGTATATTTTCAGAGCCTCAATTTAATCCAGATATAATAAATGCTGTTGCCAAAGATATGGATATTAAAACAGGAGTTTTAGATCCATTGGGAGCAACTCTAGATCCAGGTAAAGGATTATATTTTAAATTAATTAAAAATATGTCCAAGTCATTCAAAGGTTGTTAATTAATAAATTGATCTTTTGTAATAAATAATATTTAATATTATTTGTGACTACAGTTTCTTTATCTTTAGATGAAATATTAGATCTAGCCAAAAAAACTCTTTTAGCTAATGGTTGCGATGATGAAACAGCTTCAATACTAGCAGATTTAATAATGAAGGCCGAAAGAGATGGTTCTTTATCCCATGGTTTATTTAGATTACCAGCTTATGTTGCTGGACTTAAGAGCGGAAAAATTAATGGAAAAGCAAGACCTGAAGTTAAAAAAATCTCTCCTAGTGTAATAAAAGTTTTAGGAAACAATTGTTTAGCACCCATGGTTTTAAACAAAGGTTTACCAGAATTAATTAAAGCTGCTAAAGAAAATGGTGTTGCAGTTTTAGCAATTAATAATTCACATCATATGGCTGCGATGTGGCCTGAAACTGAAAAAGTTGCTGAAGCAGGTCTAGTTGCTTTTGCATGTACCTCTTATAAGCCTGCAGTGGCACCAGCTGGTGCAACAAAACCCTTGTTTGGAACAAATCCAATTTCTTTTGCTTGGCCTCGTCCTGACAAAACACCTGTAGTTTATGATATGGCTACAGCCTCAATGGCAATGGGAGAGGTTCAAGTAGCTAAAAGAGAAGGTCACAAAGTACCCTTGGGCACTGGATTAAACAAACAGGGAAAAGAAACAACAGATCCAGGAGAAATAGCTGATGGTGGAGTTTTACTTCCGTTCGGTGGTTATAAAGGGTCAGCAATAGCAATGATGGTAGAATTATTAGCTGGAGCTCTAGTAGGTGATAATTTTAGTTTTGAAACAGCTAATAAAGACAATAAAGATGGTGGACCACCAAGCGGAGGAGAATTTATACTAGCGGTATCTCCTGAAAAAGTTGCAGGCACGGGTTGGGATAAACATGCTGATATTTTTTTCAATAAAATGAAATCTATGGAAGGGGTTCGCCTACCAGGAGAAAGAAGGCATAAAAATAGATTAGACAAAGGTCCTAGAAGTATAAACGCTGATTTAGTTGAAAAAATTAAAATTTTATCAACTAAAAAATAATAATTAAAAATATTAAAAAACTTTCTATTGAGTATTTTAATCAACAGGTTTAAATAAGAATAATACCAAAATCAGCGCCCTTAGCTC
>CACIPU010000040.1 GCA_902588625.1 uncultured Pelagibacteraceae bacterium
ACGTAACCAAAACGTTTTCCAAGTATCCATTGTCTTTTTAAAAACATTACACCCGTGAAAGGTATTGTAATGACATAAAATGACGCGTAGGCGTATTGAAAACCGTCTCTGTAAATTAATCCTGGGTGACCTATAAAGGTCCATCCAGAAAATGATGTAGCTGTGGCGGCAAGAACGAATACCCACATAGGAAGTTTTCTTCCTGAAATGAAATAATCCGAAGCTGTTTTCGCCTGTTGTGCTCCCTTAATACCCCAAAAGATACAATATCCCCAATAGAGTAGTACGAACACGATCAGCCACGTTACTTTTGCTGACATAAAGGTTCCCCCTTTTTATTTTTACTTGTTTTATAAAACAACAAATGCTTAGAGGCTAAACTCTAAGCATTTAATATCAAAATTGTGCACAATTGACTGTTCAAAGCAATACCTACTTTTATTAGGATTATCTCAAATATAATACAACTATTAATTGAAATTGTTACTATTTGCATGCTATTTTCTTTTAAATAAAATTAGATATGTATTTAAAAAATTTTTACATAGTTTTTCATGACCCTCTATGGATTTTGCTATTAAGCATCGCCCTTTTTTTCCCTGTAAGGAGTTTGATATGGGTTTTGTACGTGAGAAAAAAACAAAAAAGTCAAAAGACTGTTACAAATGATGAAAAAAAAATTTTAAAAAAACGAGCCACTTTTACCTCAATGTTTCTATGTATAGTTTTTAGTTATATTTATGTTAATCAGGTTTTTAATTGATGAACATACAAACAAAAATTTTAAAAAGATTTGTCATTTACATGGCAATTTTAACATTTATTATGTTTACTATATGGGGATTCGTTCGATCATTTATGGATCGTCCACCTGGAGATTACGAAACAGAAGTTTGTGATATTCGTTTAAAGGATAAAAAATATTTAGAAGCTTTAGAGGCAGCTAATAAAGCTTTAAGTAAAACTCCCAACCATCGTGGTGCTGTAATGTGTAAAGCTTTGGTATTTATTTCTCAAAAAAAATATTTAGAAGCTAATGAAGAATTAACAAACCTTATAAAATTCTTAGAAAAAAATCTCGATGATGACGACAAAACTGGTAGAGGTACATTAGCAGCTTCCTATGCTAATAGAGGGATTATAAAAGATAGAAATAAAAATTACAAAGGAGCTTTGGAAGATTATATAAAATCTTTAGGAATTGATCATGTGGCAGTCGCCGGACCAGGACTTGGAACTATTATTTTAAACTACAAATTTAAATCATCTTCAGTAAGAGAAAGAGCATTATATCTTAATGAACAATTGCAACTTCCTGAAGAAGAAAGAGTTTTAAGCATAAAAGAATTAGATGAGGGGCAAGTTATGCATAAACCTGGTAAACTTTAAAAACTTATTAAACCTAAAACATCTTTAAAAAGAACTAAAAAAAAATAAGTTGCTGCAATACAACCAAAAACTAATCTAACAAAATCTCTTTCACCATCTTTTTTTCTATAAGTTATTCCGTGCTTTGCAATTAAACCTGTTATTAATAAAAATATAATATTTATTAACTTTTCATATTCTTGAGGAATAAAATCAAACATTGTTAACTTTTAATTTTTGTCCCCATTGTATCCTAAATCTTTTTTGTATAACTCTGGATAAACTATCTTTTTTTCTATGTATGGGGGATAAAAGCCTGCTGGTTCTTCAATTTGATTTATTGCCATGTAGTGACTAGCTATGAAAACAAATCCAATTATAATTGTATAAAAAATTCCACGATTTTTTCTTTGTTTTTCATCGCTTATCGTTTCACCAAATTCGTGATCATAAATATGATATTTTTCATTATAAATATTTAATACATTAGCTTTATTTAATTTTAAAATATCATTGGCGTAGTAAGTTACCCATATAGGTATTATTCCTGTAATCATATATTCACTAAATATTTTACTTATTTTATCTTCAGGCAAATCTTTTCCATACCAAGAATTATATGCTAATTGAATTAATTGAAATTCTCCAATTTCAAGTAGGTTAGCCGCATGCAAAATTTCTGATCTTTTGGGATTATCACTCCAATCAGGCTTAATGAGTGTTTTTAATAAATCATTCATTTTATATTTATATATTTTTTCTATTATCAACTAGATTTTCCACAACTGTTGGATCGGCTAAAGTTGTTGTATCACCTAATTGATCATGTTCATTGGCAGCAATTTTCCTAAGAATTCTTCTCATAATTTTACCAGATCTAGTTTTTGGTAATCCTGGTGCAAATTGAATTAAATCTGGTGTTGCAATAGCTCCAATTTGTTTTCTTACCCAAAGTTTTAGATCTCTTTCTAATTCTCCAGATGGTTGTTCTGTAGCATTTAACGTAACGTAACAATAAAGACCATTTCCTTTGATATCGTGAGGAAAGCCAACAACAGCGGCTTCAGCTACTTTTGGGTGAGCTACAAATGCACTCTCTATTTCTGCAGTACCAAGATTATGTCCAGAAACTATAATTACATCATCTACTCTTCCAGTTATCCAATAATATCCATCGTCATCCCTTCTACATCCGTCTCCTGTAAAATATTTTCCGTCAAACTGTGAAAAATAAGTATCAATAAATCTTTGGTGATCTCCATATACAGTTCTCATTTGTCCCGGCCATGAATGAGCAATACATAGTCTACCTTTACATGAACCACTTAATGTTTTTCCATTTTCATCAACAATAATTGGTTTG
>CACIPU010000041.1 GCA_902588625.1 uncultured Pelagibacteraceae bacterium
GAAAGAATGGAAAAAAAAGAGCACGAACTAAATTTTACAAAAAATGGAAAAAAAGCTATTTTAAATAAGTTAATTCAAGCTGAAGGATTTGAGAAATTCTTAGCTGTAAAGTTCTTAGGTACTAAGAGATTTGGTATAGATGGTGGCGAGTCTTTAATACCTGCTTTAGAACAATTAATTAAACGAGGAGGGCAGTTAGGAGTTAAGGAGCTAAAAATTGGAATGCCTCATCGAGGCAGATTAAATGTTTTAGCAAATGTATTACAAAAATCTTATAAAAGAATGTTTAATGAATTTGCTGGAGAATTCGAATTTTCGGCAAAAGATTCTACCGGAGATGTAAAATATCACTTGGGAGCTTCATCAAATAGAGAATTTGATGATAATTTAGTGCATATTTCTTTATCTGATAATCCTTCTCATTTGGAAGCTGTCAATCCTGTTGTGTTAGGTCAAACTCGGGCAAAACAATTTTTTCATAAAGATAAAAAAAGACAAAAAGTTATACCAATTTTAATTCATGGAGATGCTGCATTTGCTGGACAAGGTGTAGTTGCTGAGTGCTTTGCTATGTCCGGACTTCCTGGTCACAATACTGGAGGCACAATTCACATTATTATAAACAATCAAATTGGATTTACTACAAATCCTAAATTTGCAAGATCATCACCGTATCCTTCAGATTTAGCAAAAATGGTAGAGGCTCCAATTTTACATGTAAATGGTGACGATCCAGAAGCTGTAGTTCATTGTGCAAGAATTGCTATGGATTTCAGACAAAAATTTAATCGAGACGTGGTAATAGATATGATTTGTTATAGAAGATTTGGCCACAATGAGGGTGATGAACCATCTTTTACTCAACCCATCATGTATAAAAAAATTAAAAAACACCCAACAACACTTAATGTTTATGCAGAAAAATTAATAAATGAAGGAACTATTACGGCGGAGGAATTTAATAATAATAAAATTATGTTTAAAAATCTTTTGAATGATCAGTTGAAAACAGCAAAAGAATACAAACCTAAACTAGAATGGTATGAAGGAATTTGGTCAAGATTTAAACCTGAAAAAGGAAAAGACAAAAGAGGTAATACAGGTGTTTCGTTAGATAAAATAAAAGAAATTGGAAATAAATTAACTTTAATTCCTAAAAATTTTAATACACATCCAACAATTGTTAAAATTTTTGAAAAAAAGAAAAAAATGTTTTTTTCAGGAAAAGGATTTGACTGGTCAACAGCAGAACAATTGGCTTTTGGAACTTTGTTAGAGGAAGGTTTTCCAGTAAGACTATCAGGGCAAGATTCTGGACGTGGTACTTTTAGTCAGCGTCACTCTGTTCTTAGAAATCAGATAGATAGTACATATTATACACCTCTTAATAATATTTCAAAAAAACAAAAACAATATGAAGTAATCGATAGCTTACTCTCTGAGCTGGCAGTTCTTGGTTTTGAATACGGTTATTCATTATCGGAACCAACTACTTTGGCTGTTTGGGAGGCGCAGTTTGGAGATTTTGCCAACGGAGCACAAGTAGTAATAGATCAGTTTATTGCTCCAGGTGAAAGGAAATGGACGAGGGCTAGTGGTCTGGTTATGTTATTACCTCACGGATATGAAGGGCAAGGACCAGAACATTCTTCAGCAAGACTAGAAAGGTTTTTACAACTCTGCGCACAAGAAAATATTCAAGTTATTAATTGTACAACTCCTGCAAATTATTTTCATGCTTTAAGAAGACAAATACATAGAGGTTTTAGAAAACCATTAATAATAATGACACCAAAATCTTTATTAAGAAATAGAAGGTGTGTTTCTAATATTGAAGATTTTGGAAAAAAAAATTCTTTTCATAGAGTCTTGACTGATCTTGCTGATTTTAAAGAATATAAATTAATTAAACTTAAAGATGATAAAAAAATATCAAAGGTAATCATATGTTCTGGCAAAATTTATTTTGATTTATTAGAAGCAAGAGAAAATATTAAAAATAATAAGGTTTATATTATTAGAATTGAACAACTATATCCTTTCCCTGTTAAAAAACTTGCGCAAGAGTTGAAACGATTTAGGAAAAATGCTAAATTTTATTGGTGTCAAGAAGAGCCTAAAAATATGGGTGCATGGAATAGCGCTAGAAACTATATTCAATGGAGCTTGGATTATATAAAAGCCAAAGATAGAACGGTAAATTACATTGGTAGAAAACCTGCGGCATCACCAGCCACTGGATATCTAAAAAAACATCTTGCACAGCAAAAGGAAATAATAGAAAAGATACTTAACTAGAAATGTCGAATCAAATTATAGTACCAGCATTAGGTGAATCTGTAACAGAAGCAACAGTATCGAAATGGCTTAAACAAGTTGGAGAAAAAGTTGATCCTGACGAACCTCTTGTTGAATTGGAAACAGACAAAGTAAATGTTGAAGTTCCCTCTCCATTTGCAGGCACACTATCATCAATAAAAGTAAAAGAAGGTGATACAGTTGTTGTTGGAGCTTTACTAGGTGAAGTTAAAGAAGGTGCAGGTATTTCAAAAAAAGGTATTGAAAAAGATTTAGATCAAACCGAAAAAAGTTCTTATAAACCACCTAAAAA
>CACIPU010000042.1 GCA_902588625.1 uncultured Pelagibacteraceae bacterium
ATAAAGATTCTAAGTCAAAAATAATAAAATCATCTAAAAATATACCTAATTTAAAAATTATTGAACAAGAAGGAGCAAATGTATACGATATATTAAAGTATAAAAATATCATATTTACAACTTCTTCTATTAAAACCTTTGAAGAAAGAATATCAAAATGAAATTTAATTACCTAGATACAATCATCTCTCCAAATATTACAGAAAAATCAACTTCGCTTTCTGAATTTAATAAAGTTGTTTTTAAGGTACATAAAGGAGCTAATAAGAAATCTATTAAAAAAAGTATTGAAAAAATATTTAAAGTAAATGTCATTAAAATTAATACCATTAATATAAAAGGAAAAACTAAATTGGTTAGAAATAAAAAAGCTCACAAGCCTGGATACAAAAAAGCAATTGTTACTCTTAAGAAGGGTCAAAGTATAGACCTAGCAACTGGAATATAATTATATATGTCATTAAAAACTTTCAAATCATATACAAAATCAAGTAGGGGAACAGTCTTAGTAGATAAGAAAAACTTATGGAAAGGAAAACCTTACAAATCTCTAACCCAAGGAAAACACTCTTCTGGTGGAAGAAATAATCTTGGACGAATTACTTCAAGACATCGTGGCGCTGGCCATAAAAATAAATACAGAGAAATAGATTTTTATCGAAAAAAAGATGATATTAAAGCTAAAGTTGAAAGAATTGAATATGATCCAAATAGATCAGCATATGTTGCCTTAATTAAATATGAAGATGGAATTATGAAATATATTCTTGCCCCAAATAAATTAAAAATAGGAGATGAAATAGTTTCTGGAAGAAACAAAAAAATTGAAATAGGTAATTGTATGCAGCTATCAGATATACCTACGGGAAGAGATATACATAACATTGAATTGCAACCTAATAGTGGAGGAAAATTAGCTAGATCAGCAGGTGCCTCAGCTCAAATATCAGGTGTTGATGATAATTATTGCATAATAAAGTTGAGTTCAGGTGAAATAAGAAAAATTATTAACACTTCACGAGCTACTATAGGTTCAGTTTCGAACAGCGATCACCAAAATATTAAAATTGGTAAAGCGGGAAGAAATAGATGGAAAGGCAAAAGACCACAAAGTAGAGGAGTAGCTATGAATCCAGTTGATCACCCGCACGGAGGTGGTGAAGGAAAAACTTCAGGAGGAAGAAGCCCGGTATCACCATGGGGCCAATCAGCAAAAGGTTTAAAAACTAGAACTAATAAACGATCTAATAAGTATATAATTTCAAGAAGAAAGAAGAGGAAATAGCATATGTCAAGATCAGTATGGAAAGGACCTTTTGTTGATCCAAGCTTATTAAAAAAAGTTGAGAAACATAAATCACAAAGTAGTTCAATGCCAATTAAAACATGGTCAAGAAAATCTACAATTATACCAGAATTTATTGGTGTAAGTTTTTTGATCCATAATGGTAAAAAATTTATACCAATAAAGATATCTGAAGAAATGGTTGGCCATAAACTAGGAGAATTTTCTCCAACAAGGCAATTCCATGGCCATACACCGGCTGATAAAAAAGCGGCGCAAACTGCTGCTTCCAGTGATGCTCCGAAGACTCCTGGTGCGGTAAAACCTAAAGAGGATGCAACAAATGTCAAAAAATAAAGATATTGTCAAAGCTATCAATAAAAATGTTAGGTCAAGCCCTAGAAAAATCAATATTTTACTTAAAAATATTAGAGGTAAAAAAGCAGATATAGTTTTAAGAGATCTATCATTTGCTAGACAAAGAATTGCGAAAGATATTAAAAAAACTGTTCAATCAGCTATTGCAAACGCAGAAAATAATAATCAATACGATATTGATAATTTGTACATTAAAGAAGCGTATGTAGGCAAATCATTAGTTTTAAAAAGATTTCGTGCCAGAGCAAAAGGTAGAGCTAGTGGAATTAAAAAACCATTTTCTAATTTAACAATAATTTTATCTGAAAAAGTAACAAAAGGTGAGACGCATGGGACAAAAAGTTAATCCAATTGGATTTAGACTGGGAATTAATAGAGGTTGGGACTCTATATGGTTTTCTAAAAAAAGAGAGTATGGGAAATTGCTTATAGAAGATTACAAGATTAGAGAATATGTGAAAAAAAATGTTGTAAATTCTGGAGTTTCACAAGTTCTAATAGAAAGAACTTCAAAGAAATGTATTATTTCTATTTATACATCTAGACCAGGTTTTGTAATTGGAAAAAAAGGTTCAGATATAGAAAAAATTAAAAATAATCTAGCTAAAATTTCCAAAACAGAAGTTAGTTTAAATATTAAAGAAGTAAAGAAACCTGAGTTAAACGCTTACCTAGTAGCTGAAAATATTGCTCAGCAATTAGTTAAAAGAATTGCTTTTAGAAAGACTATGAAGAGAGCAATCCAGTCAGCTCTAAGATTGGGTGCTAAAGGTATAAGAGTGTGTTTAAGTGGAAGATTAGCTGGTAATGAAATTGCTCGAACAGAATGGTTAAGAGAGGGTAGCGTACCACTTCATACTTTTAGAGCTGATGTTGATTACGCTGAAGCAGAAGCTTTGACTGCTTATGGCATAATTGGAGTAAAAGTATGGATATACAAAGGTG
>CACIPU010000043.1 GCA_902588625.1 uncultured Pelagibacteraceae bacterium
TTTAGGCGCTGGGACAATGGGTACTGCCTTTGCTTACCCGTGCTCTGACAACAAACATAATGTTAGTATTGTAGGAACTCATTTAGAAAATGATTTTATTGATCAGATTAATGCAAGTAAAAAACATCCATCTTTAAACTGTGATATTCCACAAGATGTAAAGTTTTCAAAGTTTGAGAAATTTAGTAATGAAATTAATAAAGAAATTGATCTTATAGTTATTGCAGTAATTTCTAAGGGTATAGAGTGGGCCTCAATAGAACTAAGTAAGGTATTAAAAAAAAATATTCCAATCTTAATATTAACTAAAGGATTATCTATAATTGATAATGAATATGAAATTCTTGCAAATAAAATGCAAAGATTATTAAAAAAAAATGGTGTTAAGGAAGTTAACATTTCAGCAGCTGGAGGGCCTTGTTTGGCTAAAGGTTTAGCAAATAAGGTAAATACATCCGTTGTATTTGCAAATAAAGATATCAATGTTGTTAAAGAAATATCTAAGCTTGTTTCAACTAAATACTACCACGTTTTTACATCAACAGATGTTATTGGTGTTGAAACTTGTGCTGCAATTAAAAATATATTTTCAATGGCAGTAGGAGCCTCTCAAGGACTCTGTCACACTGAGGTATCGGACCACATTAAAGAAAAAAACTATTTAAATACTGCCGCAGCATTAGTTCAAGAATCTATTTATGAAATGATTATTTTTGTAGAAAAAATGAATGGTAAAAAAGAAACAGTAATGGGACTTGCTGGAATTGGAGATTTGTATGTAAGTTCTGCAGGAGGAAGAAATAGTAAGATGGGTGAATATTTGGGAAAGGGAATGACTTACAAAGAAGCAAAAAAAATAAAAATGCCTAAAATTACTGTTGAAGGAGCCGATCTTGCTATAGAAATCGGAGCAAAAATAAAAAAAGATTTTGATACTAAAACACTTCCTTTGATGGTCAGCATGATTGACACGATATGTGAAGAAAAACCTTTAAAGATTAATTGGAAAAACTTTAAATAAAACTATAAACCAAAACCAGTTGGAATAATTATATAGTGAATTGATAATACGATACCAACTGAAATACTTAATCCAAATATCATTTTGACAAAGTCTTTACCAATTAATGGAAACACATATTTGAATTTATATTCTTTGTTCATCGTAGAGATTGCAAGTTCTCTTCCACATAACAACCCTACAAATACCCAAGTTGTTGACATAGGAAGATCGTTTAGTTCTTTAAAGTAATAAAGGACAGCAGCATAAATAGTATTAATAATAGTTGCAGATCGGGCGTACCTTGTTCCTGTTTTATCTAAAACAACTTTCTGTATAGCTCCACCTTGTATGTAGAAAATATAAAAAAGAAGAATAGTGAAATAAGAAACAACAATTAATAATAAGGTAATATCAAGTTGTCTTGGTAGATAAACAGCAATGTTAGCGACATCATGAGAAAGCCAAGCAGCCCATAAATAGGCTGAACTTACCCAAACCGCATTTCGCCAAAAGGCAATTTTCCATCCAGTAGTTACTTCATCAAATTTTTCATTGATAAATTTAGAAATAACAATCCAACAAATATAAGCAGCAACGGCCGCAAGACCATAGCCCACAACACTCTTCATAAGCATTTTTTCTAAAACAACCGTAGAGGCAAATGCTGATAACACTAAGAAAGTTGTTGAAACTGGAATTCCAACTTTTGTTAATAGTAATAATATTCCAGGAGCTACAGCGTGATACCATTGAATTTCTTGGTAAGGAATTCTTGTTAATCTTCCAAAAGAAATATCTCCATCATAAGCCCACCATCCATAAATCAATACAACTGCCATCATAAAAGATGCAGATCCAGCTAGTGTATACCATTTAAACCATTTTGATTTTGAAGCTATAAAGGTACCTAAGGTTTGAATAGAGTCATTAGCAATTACAGACCAGCCTGCTAAACCAAAACCTACGATTGTATAAAATAAAGTTAAGTCCATGATTTTTATTTTTACAACTTCTATATAAAGTTTTTGTAAAGTTTGTCTAGATATTAAATAAAGTTATTTTTGGAATCGTTATGGTTTAAGATCGAAAATATTTTTTTTTTAACAAATGTCAACATATATTTTTGACATTTTATTTGTTTTTGCACTTTTTGCACAAACCAAAAAATTCTAAGTTGTATTTGCTATACTTCATTCCTGAGCTGTCTTCAAAATTACCTAGATATTTAGAAAGTTTTGAATTGTTTATTTCAGTCACTTTTTCACAACCTTCACAAATTGAAAAAGCGGTTGCATTAGAAACTACACAATTTGAATTTTTACATGCTACAAAAGCATTTCTACTTTCAATTTTATGAATTTTACCTATTTCAACTAATTTATCTAAAGCT
>CACIPU010000044.1 GCA_902588625.1 uncultured Pelagibacteraceae bacterium
ATACGGAACTTTTATCTCTAAGAAATCAATTAAAAGGGGGCTAAATAAACCCTAGATTTTAATAGATTTATTATTATATAAGAGTTCTCTTATTTAGTTTTTAAAGGCAAAAAAATACAGTGGAAAAATTAATTACAAAATCATTTAAAAGGCTATTAGACAAGGGTATTCATAGAGGTTTTATAACTTATGAAGAACTGGGAAAATCTTTAGGAAAAAGACATTTTAGCCAACAAAATGTTGAAGAAGCTTTTCTTCATATTTTTGATAACAGGATATCATTAGTTGAAAAAAAATCAGATTATAATTTAACCAAAAAAAGGGATAGCGCTTCTGGAGAAACTCAAAAAAGTAAAGATGTAGAAAAAAGTGATGACCCAATAAGAATGTACCTAAGAGAAATGGGTGGAGTAGAGCTTCTTTCTCGTGAAGGAGAAATAGCTATTGCCAAAAGAATTGTTGCGGGAAAAGATTATATGATCAATGGACTTTTTCAGAGCCCGTTGACAGCACAAAAGGTGTTCGAGTGGAAGGATAAACTTGAAAAAAATGAATTGATGATCAGAGAAATTATAGATATTGATTCTTCATACATCGAGTCAGAAAACGATGATCAAAGCTTAAGTTTTAAAAAAAATAAAGAAAAAACATCTAATGATAAAAATAAATCACTTAAGAAAAATAATGATCAAGATAATCTAAAAGAAGAAAATAAAAACACATCAGAAGAAACTCTTGAGGAAGATGAATTCAATCCTACTTTGGCAGCAATGGAACAAGAGATTAAACCTCAAATAATTTCTACAATTGATAATCTATGTAAAGATTATACAAAATTAATCAAATCACAGCTTGAAAAATTAAATTGTGCACTAAATGCACAAGAATTTTCACGCTCAAAAGAAAAGAATTATTTAAAGTTGCAATCTAATATTATTGAAAAGATAAAAACACTTCAACTTAACGCAACCGTATTAGAAGAATTATTAGAAATTCATTTTCAAGAAAACAAAAAAATAACCTCATTGGAAGGAGTACTTTTAAGATTGGTAGTAGATAACAAAATTTCAAGAGAAGAATTTCTTAAATATTATCTTGGCAATGAAATTAATCCCAATTTTGAGTCATTTTTAAACGAAAATAGTAGTTGGAAAAGTTTTTTTAAAAAAAAGAAAAAAGAATTTCATGAGATAAAAGACAGATTAGTTGAACTAAGTAAAAAAATTGGCTTACCAATCTCAGAATTTAAAAAATTAGTTGCAACGATACAAAAAGGTGAAAAAGAGTCAAGAATAGCAAAAAAGGAAATGGTTGAAGCCAACTTGCGTCTAGTTATATCTATTGCAAAAAAATATACAAATAGAGGTTTACAATTTCTAGATTTGATTCAAGAAGGAAATATAGGTCTAATGAAAGCTGTAGATAAGTTTGAGTATCAAAGAGGATATAAATTTTCTACTTATGCAACCTGGTGGATCAGACAAGCAATTACAAGATCAATAGCTGATCAAGCAAGAACTATAAGAATACCAGTCCATATGATTGAAACAATCAACAAGATTGTTAGAACCTCAAGACAAATATTAAGCGAAAGAGGTAGAGAGGCCACACCTGAAGAACTAGCAAAAAAATTAGCAATGCCCTTAGATAGAGTAAGAAAGGTTTTAAAAATTTCTAAAGAACCTGTATCCTTAGAAACGCCAGTAGGGGATGAAGAAGATAGTAGTCTTGGAGATTTCATAGAAGATCAAAACGCTTTACAACCACTTGATGCTTCAATTAGATCGAATTTAGGAGAATCAACAACAAAAATTTTAGCGACTCTTACACCGAGAGAAGAAAGAGTCCTTAGAATGCGTTTTGGTATTGGCATGAACACAGACCATACATTAGAAGAAGTAGGATTACAGTTTTCAGTTACAAGAGAAAGAATAAGACAAATAGAAGCCAAAGCTCTTAGAAAATTAAAACATCCAAGTAGATCAAAACATTTAAAAAGTTTCTTAGAAAAATAAAATTTTAATCGTAATGATTAAATTATTTTGGAATACACA